>JARCRU010000048.1 GCA_029850535.1 Actinomycetota bacterium
AGAATATTTGAGACGGTCCGTATACTGAACTGCAATGCCTTTCGTCCTTCGCCCACGAGGTCGTGGCTCCTGCGCCGTCCCTCATCGCTTCCCAGGAGATTCATGAAGACCCCACGTCTCGCCCTCGCCCTACTCGCCCTGGGTGGGGCTCTCCTTCCGCTGTCCACTGCCAGCGCGCTGACGCTGGCCAAGGCCGCCACGTTGGGTCTGCCCTCGCCCAATAGCGGCCTCAACCAGGGCTACCTCCCGTTCCAATCGTGTTCCTCCGTCGGCAACTGTGCCGTGACCGGCATCTACCTCGGTGCCCACAGTTACGCCACCGGGGTCATCGACTACGAGGTGAAGGGAGTCTGGCAGAGGCCGATCAGTGTCACGCCTCCCAATGGATACTCCGCCCTCAAGGGCGTCACCATGGAGGGCCTCTCGTGTCCGAGTAACGGTAATTGCGTCGCGCTGGGCCAGTACGCCAGCGCGACCAATCAACTACCCTTCACCGTGACCGAAGTCAACGGTGCCTGGCAGAAGGGCGCCGCGGTCGCGCTACCGGTAGGGGCGATGACGACGGGCGAATCGGCCACCCCGCGCTCCATTGCCTGCGTCTCGGTGGGAAATTGCACCATCGTGGGGACCTACTCCACCAACACCATCAAATTCGCCACCGAGGGCTTCATGAAGAACCAGGTTCACGGCGTCTGGCAGCGTGCCGTGTCGCTGTCTCTGCCCCCGGGCACCAACGCCAATCCTTTCGTCACCCTCCCCCAGGTCGCCTGCTGGTCCCCGACCAGTTGTGTCGGCGTTGGCTCGTACGTGGACGCCAACAACGTGTCGCACGCCCTCGTGGTCCCTGAGGTGAACGGCGTATGGAAGCGGGCCACCGACGTGGGTCTGCCCGGCAACGCCAGCGCGTTCGCCGGCGCGCAATTCAACGAGGTGACCTGCACCGCTGACGGCTCGTGCCTCGCCGCGGGCACGTACAACACCATCACCGGCGCCGTGCAGCCCCTGGTCGCCCTCTCGGTGGCCGGGGTCTGGAATCGAGCTCACGAAGTCAACCTGCCCAACGCCGCCGCGAACCCTATGGCCCTGTTCTACGGCTTCAAGGGTGTGGCCTGCGCGAGCGCGGGCAATTGCTCGCTCGGCGGTCAGTACCTTGATCAGAGTGGCCACTACCAGGGCTTCCTCGACAATGTGGTGAACGGCAACCTTCAGCGAGCACAGGTGCTGACCCTGCCCTCGGGCGCGACGCAGTCGGGTCACAACGGAGGCGTGGTGAGCATCAGTTGCCCGAGTGTCGGTAACTGCGTCGCGGGCGCGGCCTACCTGAACACTCAGAACCAGTACGTCGCGCTCCTCGCGACGCAGAAGAATCACGTGTGGTCAACCGGTTCCACCGTCTCGCTTCCGGGCAGCGCCACCACCGTCGGTGTGGCGGGCGGCGTCTACTCCGTGCAATGCTTCACCGTCACCACGTGCCAGGCCTCGGGGAGTTACCAGTCGGGGGCCTCGCGCTACGACGGGTTCTCACTCGTGACCGGGGCCTAAACGCCCACACCAGGTTTCATCTGAAGAGCACCGTCTCGTCGCGCCAACTTCACCATGGGGTAACCCTGCCTACTTAGGGTTATCCCATGGCGCGCCTCGTACGGACTCCTCCCCCCGGTCGAGTACGGGGTCGTGCCTATTCTCAGAGGGTCGCGCGGTGAGCGCGATGGTCGAAACGGAGGGTCGCCAGTCGGTCCTCGTGGTCGAGGACGAAGAAAGCTACCAAGACGCCCTCGCGGTGGGCTTGGCCACCGAGGGCTTCGTGGTCGTCGGCGCCAAGACCCTGGCCGACGCGCGCGACATCCTCGCTCGCTCCACCCCCGACATCATTCTGCTGGATCTGATGCTGCCCGACGGATCGGGGGTGGACTTCTGTCGCGAAGTGTTTCACTCGCGCGGCATCCCGGTCATCATGGTGACCGCGCGCACCAGTGAAGTCGACGTCGTCCTCGGTCTCGAGATCGGCGCGGCCGATTACGTCACCAAGCCCTATCGACTGCGCGAACTCGTGGCGCGCATGCGCGCCATTCTGCGCCGACCCCCGTCCACGAGCGACGACGACTTCATCGTCTTTGGCGATCTCAAGATGGATTTCGTTCGACGCTCGGTGACCCGCAGCGGTATCGACATCGAACTCAGCCGCAAGGAGTTCGATCTCCTCGCCCTCTTCGCCTCGCACCTGGGCCAAGTGGTCACTCGTGAGGTCTGCCTCGATACCCTCTGGTGGGGGATGCAGCTCTCGGACACGCGAACCCTCGACACCCACGTCAAGCGCCTGCGCCAGAAGATCGAGCTCGACCCCACCCAGCCTCGACACCTGGTGACCATCCGCGGGGTGGGCTTTCGCCTCGACGCCTGAGTTGCTCGTCGGGCACCGCGTCTAGGTTGGTGATATGGACACCTCCGACCTAGCCCCCGACTTCACCTTGAGCGACAACCTCGGACAGAGTTTCACCCTCAGTGAAGCTCTACGCCACGGGCCCGTCGTCCTCTTCTTCTATCCGGCCGCCATGTCGCCGGGATGCACCAAAGAATCGTGTCACTTCCGTGATCTGGCGAGTGAGTTCGCCGCCGTCGGGGCGCAACGAGTCGGTATCTCGATGGATGACGTGCAGCGTCAGGCGAAGTTCGCCACGACCAATTCGCTCGACTACCCCCTGCTCGCCGACGTCGGAGGCACGGTCGCCGCCCTCTACGGTGTCAAGCGAGGGGTGGACCTGCTCAAGGTGCGACGCACCACCTTCGTCATCGGCACCGATCAGCGAATCATCGAGAAGATATCGAGCGAACTCGCGATGCAAGTCCACGCCGATCGCGCACTGGCCGCGCTGGGCGCGCGCGGGTAGTCACTGCGCCAGCAGCGACGTCGCGGGGTCCTCGAGGAATCCGGCGATGTGCGCCAGCACCCGCGAGGCCAGCGCCCCGTCGATCTGACGGTGATCGAAGGTCATCGAGAGTTCGAGGACGTCGCGCACGCAGAGTTCGTCGTGGTGCACCCACGGGGCTTTGGCGATCTGACCGACGCAGAGGATCGCCCCGGTACCCGGTGGCAGAATCGCCATCGCGGCGTCCACCTTGAAGGGTCCGACATTGGTGATCGTGAACGTCGTCCCCAACATGTCGGCGGGGGTCGTCGTGCCCTCACGGGCGGTCGCGACGAGCGAGGACAGAGCCGTCGCCATTGCCCTCAGGTCGAGCTGGTCGGCGTCCTTGATGTTGGGCACGATGAGACCACGCGCCGTGTCGGCGGCGATGCCTAGGTTCATGTAGCGCCGCACGATCACCTCGTTGGCCGTCGCATCGAAACTCGAATTGATACCGGGATAGTGACGCGCGGCGTCGCACACCGCTAGGGCGATGAAGGTCAAGGGCGAGATCCGCACGCCCGCTAGGTGAGGGTGCGCCTTGAGCGAACCGAGCAGTTCCATGGTCTTGGTGACGTCCGTGCGCACCCACACCACGGCCTGGGGCTGTTGGGTGGTGCTCTGGAGCATCGCGTCGGCCATCGCCTTCAGCACGCCCTTGACCGCAAAACGCTCCTCACGCGCACCCGTCGACCACGGCGCGATCTCTCGTCCGACGAATCGTGACGAGTCCGACGTCCGCGTCGACGCCACGTTCCTCGCCACCGAGGTCGTGACGGGGGTACTCTGGCGATGCGCTCGCTCCAGGTCGTCGCGCGTGACGAGTCCATCGCGACCGGTGCCGGTGAGCGTTTCGAGATCGATTCCCCACTGCTTGGCGAGGAGTCGCACCGGTGGCGTCGTGCGCACCGCGCCGCGTCGCGGTGCTGCAGCGATCACTGGCTCGCCGTCGCGCGCGGGGCGTCGGCGCGAACGCCGCGAGGGGAGGCTCTCTTCGTTGGCCACACCGTAACCGATGAGCACCGGTTCGCGCCGCTGCTCATCAGGAACGTCGTGCACGACCTGTTTTTCGTTGGCGTGCGGGGCCGGTTCGCCACCGACGTCGAACGTCACCAACGGGGCGTTCACCTCCATGGTCTCGCCCTCTTGTCCGTGCAGGGTGAGGACGGTCCCGACGAAGGGGCTGGGCAGTTCGACCACCGCCTTGGCGGTCTCCACGTCGACGAGGGGCTGGTTGAGGGCCACCACGTCGCCGACCTTGACTTTCCACGTGACGATCTCGGCTTCGATGAGACCCTCACCGACGTCGGGCAGTAAGAAGATTTCCTCGCTCAACTCTCAAATCCCATCACTTGGTCCACCGCGTCGAGTACCCGGTCGACGCTGGGCCGATACTCCTCCTCGATCCGTGCGGGCGGGTAGGGCACGTGGTAGCCGGCGACGCGCACCCCCGGCGCGCGCAGGGAGTAGAAGCAACGCTCGGTCAACTCCGCCACGATCTCAGAACCCACCGACGCCGTGCGCGGGGCTTCTTGGACCACGACCAGTCGACCGGTCTTCTCGAGCGACGCGACCAGTGTGGGGAAGTCGACGGGCGCGATACCGCGCACGTCGATCACCTCGAGCGAGACGCCCTCCTTCGCCGCCGCGTCGGCGGCGCGCAGCATCGTCTTGACGCTCGAGCCGTAACCGACCAGGGTCACGTCGCTGCCCTCTCGGCGCACGACGGCGTCGTAGAGGCCGTGGGGGGGGTTGTCGAGGTCCACCTCACCCTTCTCCCAGTAACGACTCTTGGGCTCACAGAAGATGATGGGGTCGTTGCTCTCGATGGACTGCTGGATCATCCAGTAGGCGTCATTGGGCGTCGAGCACGAGACCACGCGAAGACCTGGCGTGTGAGCGAAGTAGGCCTCGGGGCTCTCGGAGTGGTGCTCAATTGCTCCGATTCCGCCCTGGAACGGTAACCGGATCACCAGCGCCATGTTGTAGACGCCGTCGGATCGCTTGTGCAGTTTGGCGACCTGGCTGACGATCTGGTCGAAGGCCGGGAAGACGAAGCCGTCGAACTGCATCTCGCACACGCAGCGATAGCCGCGGATGGCCAGGCCCACCGCGGTACCCACGATCGCGGATTCGGCGAGGGGGGTGTCCACCACGCGGTCCTGACCGAAATCCTTCTGTAGCCCGTCGGTGATGCGAAAGACCCCGCCGAGTTTGCCGATGTCCTCGCCCATCAAGAGGACCTTGGGATCCTTCTCCATCGCGCGACGTAGACCTTCGTTGAGCGCCTTGGCCATGGTCATCGTGGTCGTCGCCATCACTCGCCTCCACCTTCACTCGCCAGTAGTTGCGCCATCTCGCGACGGCCCTCGTCGATCAGCGGATGCGGCTCGCTGTAAGCGTCATCGAACATCGACAAGGGGTCGGGACGACCCATGGCCAAGACGTCGTCGCGCAGCTTGAGCGCGATCGCGTCCGCCTCCTCACGCACCGACTCGAAGGCCGTCGGCTTGATCTGATACTCGCGCACCAGGAGCGCCTTGATCCGCTCAATGGGGTCACGATGCTTCCACACCTCGACCTCGGCCTCGACGCGGTAGCGCGTGGGGTCGTCGGAGGTGGTGTGGGCCCCCATACGGTAGGTGTAGGCCTCGATCATGGTCGGTCCCCCACCGGCACGCGCATTCTCCAACGCCGCCTTCGTCACTTCGTAGCAGGCGAGCAGGTCGTTGCCGTCGACGCGCACCCCAGGAAACCCGAACCCTCGCGCGCGTCGAAAGAGCGGAACCTTGGACTGCGTCGAGGAGGGCGTCGAGATGCCGAACTGGTTGTTCTGACAAAAGAACACCACGGGCGCGTTGAACGACGAGGCCCACACGAAGGCCTCGAGGACGTCACCCTGGCTCGAGGCGCCGTCGCCGAAGAACGTCAGCACCGCCTCGTCGGCGCCGTCGCGCTGCACGCCCATGGCGTAGCCCACGGCGTTGAGCACTTGATTGCCCAAGACGATGGTGGGGACGCTGTGACGGTACTTCTGAGGGTCCCACCCTCCGTTGCTCACCGCACGAAACATTCGCAACACCTGTTCGGGGGGCACACCCCGACACCAGGCGATGCCGTGCTCTCGATACGAGGGGAAGGTGAAATCCATGGGCGCCAGCGCGCGACCCGCACCGATCTGCGCACCCTCTTGACCCTCGCTGGGCGCCCACAGCGCGAGTTGGCCCTGACGTTGCAGCGAAGTCGACTCATTGCACAGGCGCCGCACGATGACCATGTCGCGGTACATCGAAAGGATCCGGTCACCCGACAAGCTGCTGGTGTAGTCGGGGTGGTCAACCCGCTCGCCCTCGGGGGTTAGTAACTGGACTAGTTCCTCGTCGATCATCAACGCTCCTTCGAGTCCTGCTCCCGAAACACCCTACTCTCGTAGAGTGTGCCGATGCCCCGGCTACTCGTGGACTGGAGTCCACTACGGCACAGCCGCAACTTCCGACTCCTCGTCATCGGCCAATTGTTCTCGCTCCTGGGCAGCAACGTCACCATGGTCGCGGTGCCCTACCAGGTGTACCGTGAGACCCATTCGAGCCTGTGGGTCGGTCTCGCCAGTCTCATCCAGCTCCCCTTTCTCATTGCGGGCTCGCTCTGGGGGGGCGCCTACGGCGACCGATTCGAGCGACGAACGCTGCTCGTGGTCGGCTCGATCATCGCGGCCGCGGCGAGCGGCGTCCTCGCCCTCAACGCCGCACTGAGCCAACACGACCTCGTGGTGCTGATCGCGCTGGCCGCCCTGGCCGCCGCGGCGGGCGGCTTCTCCGGTCCCGTGCGCCAGGCGGCGATGCCCACCATGTTGCGCGACGACCAGCTGGTGAGCGCCTATTCGCTCTACCAGATCGTGGTGAACGTCTCCATCGTCGCTGGTCCCTCGCTGGCCGGCGTGTTGCTGGCCTCGGTGAGCCTGTCCTCGTGCTACCTCGTCGACGCCCTGACCTTCGTGGCCCTCGCCGGCGCCACTTTCATGATGACGCCGATCTCCTCTCCTCGCACCAACAATTCCCACGCGCTCTTTCGCGCGATTCTCGAAGGATTTGGCTACGTCCGACGCCACGCGGTGGCGCAGGCGGTGTACCTCGCCGACCTCAACGCCAACGTCTTCGGACTTCCGCGCGCGCTCTTTCCGGCGTTGGCCCTCACCGTCTACCACGGCGGACCGCGCACGCTGGGACTGCTCTACGCGGCGCCGGGTATCGGCGCCCTCCTGCTCGCCACCTTCGCGGGGTGGATCAACCGCGTCACCCGACGAGGGCGCACAGTCTTATTGGTCATCGTGGTGTGGGGGGCCGCGATGACCGCGTTGGGTGTCGTGCACGTTCTCTGGTTCGCCGTGATCGTCCTGGCCGTCGCTGGAGCGATGGACATGGTCTCCGCGGTGCTGCGCGCGACGATCCTGCAACTCGCCATCACCGACGAGTTCCGCAGTCGGGTCTCGGCCATCCAAATGGCGGTGGTGACTGGCGGGCCCCGCCTGGGCGACGCCGAATCCGGCGTCGTGGCCGGCTTCACCTCGACTGAGTTCTCGATCGTCTCAGGGGGTCTGGCCTGCCTCGTGGGAGTCGGCCTGTTGGCGTGGCGCCGACCCAGCTTCTGGAGCGCCCCCGTGTAGCGCGCGCAGCGTCACCCGGGTCGGGTGAGCGTTGGTCACCGCGGCGAGCTGCCCGCACGCCGCGTCGATTGATCGTCCGCGGGTGTTGCGCACCGTGGCGTTGACCCCCAGCTCCTCGAGGCCGAGCCGGAACTCGTGCACACGTTGGGATCCAGATCCTCGGACCAGGTAGCCCGGCGTCGGGTTCAGCGGTATCAAGTTGACGTGAGCTCGCAGACCACCGGCGTACTCGGCGAGCTCGTGCATCGCTTGGTCGGTATCATTCACCCCGTCGATGAGCGCCCACTCGAAACTGAGGCGACGCGACGTCGTGGCGATCCACGTCTCGCAGGCCCGATAGAGCCGCTCGAGGGGGTAACGACGATTGAGCGGCACGAGTTCGTCGCGCGTCTGGTCGTTGGCCGCGTGCAGACTCACCGCCAGGGTGAGGGGCAATCCTTCTGCGGCGAGTCGCTCGATGGCGGGTGCCACGCCCACGGTCGAGACGGTGAGGTGGCGCGCCGACATGGCGCGATACTCGTGGAGTCGCTGGACGACACCGACGGTGACCGGATAGTTGGCCAACGGCTCGCCCATGCCCATGAACACGACGTTCGAGAGTCGTCGCGGTGCGGCGACACGCGCGGCGAACATCACTTGCTCGATGACCTCGGCGACGGAAAGCTGTCGCGAGAAACCCGCCTGGCCCGTGGCGCAAAAGGTGCAGCCCATGGCGCAGCCGGCCTGGGAGGACACGCACACGGTGACCCGATCGGCGTAGTTCATCAAAACGGTCTCGATCGTGGCGCCGTCGTGGAGTCGAAATACCCACTTACGCGTCGCGCCGAGATCACTGGCGACCTCATTGGCAACTTCGAGGGCCGGGGGGAACGTCTCGCTCAGTCGTTGACGTAACACCTTGGGTACGGTAGTGATGTCCTCGAGAGCGAGTCCCTCGTCCCAGACGCCCCGCCACACCTGCTCGACGCGGTAGCGCGGCTCGCCGAGTAGATGGGCGGCCAACTCGTCGATTCGCAATTCGTAGACCGAGGGCACCCCTCCACGCTAGGCCACCGCGTCGCGCGACGATGCGCGGTGGCGAGAACTCTGCTTGACTCGAAGGTGAGTGTCCCACCAAAGGAGTGCCATGGAACTAGACAACACCTCCGCCCTCGTCACCGGCGGCGCCTCGGGTCTGGGCGAGGCCACGGTGCGCGCCCTCGCGGCGCGCGGCGCGCGCGTGGTCGTGCTCGACCTCAACGCCGAACG
Organism: Actinomycetota bacterium; assembly: GCA_029850535.1. Classification (GTDB taxonomy): domain Bacteria; phylum Actinomycetota; class Acidimicrobiia; order Acidimicrobiales; family RAAP-2; genus RAAP-2. The sequence goes on from JARCRU010000048.1 coordinate 8,818, forward strand.
CGGCCAGGCCGTGGCCGCATCAGTCAATGGCGTCTTCGCGTCGTGCGACGTCACCAGTACCGACCAGGTCATCGCCGCGATCGACGCCGCCACGTCCCTCGCTCCCCTGTGGAGCGTCGTCAACTGCGCGGGCATCGCCTGGGCCCAGCGCACCGTGGGTAAGGACGGGCAGTACGAGTCGGCGCACGACCTCGACGTCTACCGCAAGATCATCGAAGTCAATCTGATTGGCACCTTCAACGTCTGTCGCCTGGCGGCCACCGCCATGAGCCACAACTCCCCCGACGACGACGGCTGCCGCGGCGCCATCGTCAACACCGCCTCCGTGGCCGCCCAGGACGGCCAGATTGGTCAGGTCGCCTACTCCTCGTCCAAGGGTGGCATCGTCGGGCTCACCCTGCCCCTCGCGCGCGACGTGAGCGCCGTGGGCGTGCGAGTGAATTGCGTCCTGCCCGGACTCATTGACACCCCCATCTACGGCTTCGCACCCGAGTCCGAGGAGTTCAAGGCCCGTCTGGCCGCCGGCGTGCTCTTCCCCAAGCGACTCGGGCGCGCCGATGAATTCGCGTCGCTCGCGCTGGAACTGCTCACCAACAGCTACATGAACGCCGAATGCGTCCGCCTCGACGCGGGAGTGCGCCTGGCGCCCAAGTAGCTCAGCCCACCACGTCGCGGTGGACGTAGCGCCATAGTCCGAGAGACCCGATCCCTACGCCCACCAGACTCACCCCCGCCAGACCGGCCCAGTTGAAGGTCTGCACCGGTACCGCGCGTAAGTAGTGGAAGGGATCACTCTGCATCACCAGAGCGGGCCACTTCAGCGTGGGGCCCAGGGCTTGCACGATGTATTCGACCAGGATGAAGATCGCTCCCACGGCGAAGGCCAGTCGCGGCACTCGCGCCACCAGCCACACCGAGGCCCCCACCATGAAGGGGGTGAGACCCAACGATCCACCCACCGCTTCAGCGACGGTGCGCAGCGACATCGGCGTGCCACTGAGGCGCACGCCCCACCACATCATCAACGTTGTCGCCACCGCCGCCACGACCACCGCCGCCAGTGCACTCACCACCACGCTGGCCAACCAGGCGACACGGCGCGGACCCGTCGCGAGCGCCACGTCGAGACGGCCCTTGACCTCGTCGCCCGCCGCCGTGGCAATCCACGACACGACCAAGAAGGTGAAGGCGACCGACATCAGCACCGCGGCAATCGCGACGAAGCCCACGCCCGTCACCATCTGGCCCAAACCCCAGCGATTAAGGAGGACCACGTAACCCGGATCCGTCTGAGCGAGCGACACCAGGGCGTGCGTGAGATAACCCAGAATCGCACCAAAGGCCGCCAGTCCCAGCGTCCACCACCGCCACACGCTGGAGCGCTCTCGCCAGGCGAAGGTCCAGGGCGATCCGAGCAGAAAGGGCGTGGGCGAGGCCGAGTCCGCGTGCGTCCACAGGGCGCCGCCCGCATCGCGACGATCCTGCAGCCACCACAGTGCGAGGCAGGTCAGGAGGGGACCACCCAACGCGGGGACCAACGCGAGCGGGTCGAGACGTTGGAAGGCACCAATCTTCTCGATCCACCCAAAGAAGGTCACGTCACGCAACCACAGCGTTGAGGTGCTCGCGTCCGCCACGACGCGCGCGAAGAACGCCACCACGATGATCACCAGACTCGCCTGACTCGCGGCGCGGCGCGGCGCGGCCACCTGCGCGGCGAGCAGACCAATGCTCGCGCCCGACCACGACGCCGCCATCACCCCGAGTCCGAAATACGCCGACCCCGACGAACTCTGGCCCCCGACGAGCATCACCAGCCACGACGCCGCCCCCACCACCGCGCCCGACTCCAACAGCGTCAACGTCGTCGTGCGTAGGACCGCGTCGCGATTGCGACGACCGATCACCATCACGTCCCACGAGCCGTCGTCCTCGTGGGCGCGCGTGAGGCGGGTCGCGTTGAGACTCGCCCACACCGCGACGACGAGGAGCAAGAACACCCCCATCTTCCATACGACGAAGATGCCGCCGTTGTCGAGATTGGACACCCGACCGTAGAGGGCCGCCACGGCCGGATTCTGGACCAGGGGTTGTAGTCCGATCATGCCCAGAGCCCCGCCACTGGCGACGTAGGACCGCAACCCGATTTCGATCACGCTCGCGAAGAGGACCGTGACGACGACGACGCTGGTGCGCAACTCGCGCCAGACCGCGGCGCGCACCGTCGTGACGGCGCGGCTCACGACGACGCGGATTCGTCGTAGAAGTTGAGGAAGATCTCCTCGAGGGACGCTTCGCGCCCGTGCACCGCGCTCACGCGACTCGTCGCCAACGCGGCGAAGAAGGCGTGGGGCGCACCCACCACCGTCACGCGCACCCCGTCGGGAAGCGCCTCCACGTGGGTCACCCCCTCGACACCGCTCACGTCCCCGACGTCGCCGGTGACGTCGAACTCAACGCCCACGCGCGACTGCAGTTGCGCCACGTCGGCCACGGTGAAGAGCTTGCCCGAGCGGATCATCGCCACTCGACTGCAGAGGTGCTCGACCTCACTCAACATGTGCGAACTCAGCAGGACCGCCTGGCCCCGATCGCGGGCCTCGAGGATGCACTCGCGAAAGACGCGCTCCATGAGGGGGTCGAGACCCGACGTGGGCTCGTCCAACAACAGCACCTCAGCGCGCGTCGAGAAGGCGGCGATGAGGGCCACCTTCTGGCGATTGCCCTTGGAATAGGCCCGCATCCGCTTGCGCGTGTCGAGTTCGAAGCGTTCGACGAGCTCACTGGTGTACGCCGGGTCGCCACTGCCGTGCAGCGACGACAGCAGGGTCAACGTGTCGGCTCCCGTCAATTGGGGCCACAACGACACGTCGCCGGGCACGTACCCCACTTTCGCGCGCGCCTCGGGGGAACCCGCGGGGTGTCCCAGCACGGTGATGGTACCCGAGGTGGGGCGCAGGAGCCCCAGCGCCAGGCGCAGTGTGGTGGATTTCCCCGCGCCGTTAGGACCGAGGAATCCCAGCACCTCGCCCGGCTGCAGGGCCAAGGTGACGTGATCCACCGCGCGAGTTGATCCGTAGTCCTTGACGAGATCGTGGATGTCCAGAGCGAGCGTCGTCACGTATGGAAGTTACCGTGTCGGACCAGGACCCCAGTCCTACGTGGCCCTCACGGGACGGCGAGGTCGCGCGCGAGCAGGTCCATCGCGCCGATCTCGTCCGCGACGTCACTCTCCCTGACGGGCTTGACCATCGTCCAGTGCCGCCCCACGGGACAGAACTGGAACCGGTACCAGCCGAGCCGGATTGATTTCAACGAGACCCCCGGTATCCAGAGGGTGCGAAACAGGTGTCCCTCGAAGCAGCGCACCAACGTGCGCCCTCCGAGTCCCGAATAGCCTCGTCGTCGCGCGACAATCGTGGCGACGACGTAAAAAATGACCACGGCCACGATCGAGGTGCGACGTAGTCGCGTCGGTGTTGTCATGGGACCTCCCTTGCATTCATCGCGACACTCACTCGTCCACCGATACCGCCCGGTCCCCACGGTCAGACTAACGCTGGCGGCGCTCTCGAGGGAGTGCCGTCCGCTTCCGGGGGATTGATCGCGCGGAGATGGTGACCTTGGCCCCTACGCGAACGAACTGACGGCCAGCATGCTGGGAGCGGGTGACCTCAGAGCCACTCGAACGGAGCGATGCTCATGGAATTCGTACGCTGGTTCGAGAAGATTCGTCTGGCCGATGCCCCTCTCGTCGGTGGCAAGGGGGCCAACCTGGGTGAACTCACCGTGGCCGGTCTACCCGTCCCCCCGGGTTTCGTGGTGACCTCCGAGGCGTACCACTACGCCATTGATCACGCGGAGATTGCCCCGAAGCTGGCCGCAGTCCTCGCGGGCGTCAACATCAACACCACGGCCGATCTGACGCGGGCCGCCCAGGAGGCCCAGGACCTGGTTCGTAGCGTCGTCCTGCCCGACGACCTCGCCGCAGCGGTCCTCGAGGCGTACCACCACTTGGGCGACAGCGTGCGCGTCGCCGTGCGTTCCTCGGGCATTGGCGAGGACGCCGGTGACAGTTCCTTCGCCGGTATGAACGTCACTTTCACCAACGTACGGGGCGACGGGGAACTGCTCACCAGCGTGGTGGGCTGCTGGGCGTCACTCTACGGCGCGCGCGTGATGTCGTACCGCGTGACGCGTTCGCTACTGGAGGTCCCCTCCATGGGCGTGGTCGTCATGGAGATGGTCGCGTCGGAGCGCTCCGGGGTGATGTTCACGGCCGACCCCTCCACCGGTGACACCGCCAAGATCGTGATCGACGCCGCCTTCGGACAAGGCGAGGTGGTGGTGAGCGGTGAGGTGGAGCCCGACACGTACGTGCTCTCCAAGGCCGGTCCCACGCTGGTGCACGTTCGAGTCGGGACCCAGGACTTCAAACTCGTTCGCGGACCCGACGGCAAGGACTTGCGCGTCGACCTCCGTCCCGACGAGGCGAGTCGGCGCGTCTTGAGTGACGACGAGGCCGTCGAACTCGCGCGCCTCGGTCTGGCCACCGAAGCGCACTACGGTTCGCCACAGGACACCGAGTGGGCGCTCGCCCACGGTCAGCAGTACCTCGTGCAGTCACGACCGATCACCACCCTCGACCAGCGGCGCCCATCGATCGACGGCGACGTTCCCCTCTCGCACCCCCTCGTGCGGGGCCTGGCGGCCTCGTCGGGCCGGGCCGCGGGAGCGGTCCGCATCCTGGAGTCGGCCGACCAGGGCGATCAACTCATCGCCGGTGAGATCCTGGTGGCCAAGATGACCAGTCCCGACTGGGTGCCCACGATGCGGCGCGCGAGTGCCCTGATCACCGACGGCGGCGGCATCACCTGCCACGCGGCCATCGTCTCGCGCGAACTCGGTGTCCCGTGCGTCGTGGGCGCGCGGAACGCGACCACGGTCCTTCGTACCGGTGAAATCGTCACCGTCGACGGTGCCGAGGGGACCGTGTACGAAGGCGACGTGCTCCACGTCATCGGCGCCACGCCGGCACTCGCCCGCAACGCGGCGCTTCGCACCCGGGCGCCCGGTTCGAGTGCGTCGGCGCCACTCGCGACGCGCCTCTACGTGAACCTCGCCTTCGCCGAGCACGCCGAGGAAGTCGCGGCCCTCGACGTCGACGGCGTCGGGCTCCTACGCGCGGAGTTCATGGTCACCGACGCCCTCGCGGGGGTGCATCCCAAATTGCTCATCGAACGAGGTGAGCGCGCTCGCTTCGTCGACGCCATGTCCGCCTCACTACTCAAAATCACTCGGGCCTTTGGCTCACGACCCGTCGTCTATCGCAGTATCGATTTTCGTTCCAACGAGTTCTCGAACCTCGAGGGAGGTGAACGATTCGAACCCGTCGAGGAGAATCCGATGATCGGCTATCGCGGCTGCTATCGCTACGTACGCGACCCCGAGGTGTTCCGCCTCGAGCTCGACGTCCTCGCCAGGGTCTACGAGGAGACTCCCAACATCACTTTGATGATCCCCTTCGTACGCACCCGCTGGGAGCTCGAGGCGTGCCTCGACCTCGTGGCCGAGAGCCCCGTGGGAGGTAAGTTACCCCTCTGGGTGATGGCCGAGGTGCCCTCGGTCGCGTACCGGATACCCGAATACGCCGACATGGGCATCACCGGGGTGTCGATCGGTAGCAACGACCTCACCCAACTCATGCTCGGGGTCGATCGCGACTCTCAAAAGTGCGCCGAACTCTTCGACGAGTCCGACGCCGCCGTCCTCGACACGATCGAGCGCATCATCACCGGCTGCCACGCGGCGGGCATCACCTCGTCGCTGTGTGGTCAGGCCCCCTCGAACCACCCCGAGTTCGCCGAGCGGCTGGTCCGGATGGGCATCACCTCGGTGTCGGTGAACCCCGACGCCGTCGACGCCGCCCGTCGGTCGATTGCGCGCGCCGAATGGCGCCTCCTTCTGGAATCCGCAGACCCGCAGCACCGCTCACCGGCTCACCCGGGCGTTCCTCGCTAGGCGCGGCTATCGGCCACTGGAGTCACGCCCGCCCGCTGGGTCAATGGCGTCGAGTTGGGTGACGTCCTCGGGCGAGAGTTCGAGTGTCGCGCTGGCGAGATTCTCACGCAGGTGCTGCGGCGAGGACGTGCCGGGGATGAGCAAGATGTTGGGCGAACGTTGCCTCAGCCACGCGAGGGCCACCGCCATCGACGTGGCCGAGCGTCGTGCCGCGACCTCACCTAAGACGTCGGACTGCAGCGGCGTGAATCCTCCGAGGGGGAAGTAGGGGACGTAGGCAATACCCTGGCCCGCCAGTGAGTCGACGAGGTCGTCGTCGTGGCGATGGGCGATGTTGTAGAAGTTCTGCACGCACACCACCGACGCGATGGACTGCGCTTCGACGATCTGTCGTGGCGACACCGTACTCAGTCCGAGGTGACGAATCAGTCCGGCCTGCTGAAGTTCCGCCAGCGCAGTGAAGGGCTCCTCGAGGGATTCGTCCTCGGGCTGCGAGAAGCCGCCCACGCGAAGATTGACGACGTCGAGTACGTCCAGTCCCAGGTTGCGCAGATTGTCGTGAACCGCATGGCGTAACTCCTCGGGCTTGCGGGCGTGGGGCCAACCACCCCTCTCGTCGCGACGCGCCCCCACCTTGGTCACCAGGTGCACGTCGGAGTAGGGGTGCAGGGCCTCCCTGATGATCTGGTTCGTGTGGTGGGGTCCGTAGTAATCACTGGTGTCGATGTGATTGACGCCAGCGTCCACCACCTCGCGCAGAATCGCGATCGCCGCGTCGCGATCCGCGGGCGGTCCAAAGACGCCCGGACCCGCCAGTTGCATCGCTCCGTAGCCCATCCTCGTCAGCGAGAGACCGTCGGCGAGGGCAAACGTGCCGCCCAAGTGCGTCAAATCGTTCATCGAACCTCCTTCGTCCCAGCGACTCGTGTCGAGGACACTGGTCGCACCACCTTCTCGGAGTCTCGTGGCCCACGGAACTCGACGAGCGTGATCCTACTGGCACGAGCGCTCGACATTCGTCTCGAGTAGTGGCTAAAAGTTGCTCGTGTCAGCGACGTTATCGAAGCGAGCGAACTCACCGCGCCAGGTGAGGTGCGCCGTGCGGGTTGGTCCATTGCGGTTCTTTCCCACGATGATCTCGGCTTCGGACTTCTTATCGTTGGGCACCTCGCCGTACTGTTCGGCCCGGTACAAGAACAAGACCACGTCAGCGTCTTGTTCGAGTGAACCCGACTCACGCAGGTCGCTCATCATCGGTCGCTTGTCCGAACGTTCCTCGAGTTTGCGAGAGAGCTGCGAGAGCGCAATGACCGGGCAGCTCAATTCGCGCGCGAGGATCTTGAGCGCCCGACTCATCTCCGAGACCTCGACTTGGCGGTTCTCGGAACGACCGCGCGAGCTCATCAACTGCAGGTAGTCGATGATGACGACGCCGAGGTCGCCATTTTGCTGCTTGATGCGACGCGCGCGCGAGCGCACGTCCATGACCGTCAGACTCGGATTGTCGTCAATGAACACCTTGGCCGACTGCAGGTAGCCGAAGGCGTCCTGCGCGCGGTTCCAGTCGGCGTCGCTCAAGTCGCCGGTGCGCAGTTTGGATGAGTCGATACGCGCCGTGGAGGCCAGGATGCGCTCGGCGAGCTCCTGGCGGCTCATCTCGAGTGAGAAGAACAACGCCGGACGGTTGACCACCGCGCCGACGTGGGTCAAGATCCCGAGTGCGAACGCGGTCTTTCCCATTGCGGGACGCGCGCCGACGATGGTCAGGCTGTGAGGCTGGAGGCCCTGAAGTACGAGGTCGAGGGAACGGTAGCCCGTCTCGAGGCCGTTGAACTGACCGCGCGTCTCACCTCGCTCTTCGAGGATGTTGGCCTCGGCGACGAGCAGTCGCTGCAGGGGCGAGACGGTGTCGATGCGGTTGGTGTCGCCGATCTGGTTGATCTTGCGCTCGGCGTCATCGATGAGGCCCACCACGTCGTCCGTCGCCACGTACGCGTCGTCGACGATCTCACCGGCCACCGCGATCAGTCGGCGCTGTTGCGCCTTCTCGTGGACGATCTCGGCGTAGTGGCGCGCGTTGGCGGCCGAGGGCGTGTTCATCTGCAGCGAGGAGAGCAGGCCCACCTCGACAGCTGCGGCACCCTGCTCTTGTAGCTTGGCCTGGACCGTCACGTAGTCCACGGGTTCACCGGCGTTCGCCAACGCCAGAATCGCCGTGAAGATCTGCGCGTGCAGTGGACGATAGAAGTCCTCGGGGTCCACGGTCTCGTACGCGATCGACACCGCTTCGGGCGAGAGGAGCATGGCGCCGATGAGCGACTCCTCCATCTCGATCGCGGAGGGAGGCAGCCGGCCGGCGGAGGGAGTCTGGTTGGAACGTGCGCGGTCTGATTCAAGTTGCGTCATGGGATACCAACGGTCGTCGACAATGCCTGTGTCTCGCAAGAACAACAACGTGGGGAAATCCCTGTGTGAAACCACATGCCACCATGGTGACAACGCCCTGTGACATGCCTGGACAGCACGACGCCGGGGCCTACAGCCCCGGCGCCGGTCCAGAACATCGTCGCGCTACTTCGCGACGACCTCCACCTTGATGGTGGCGACGACGCCCTCGAAGAGGCGTGCCGACACGGTGGCCGGACCTACTTCCTTGAGGTGCTCGTCCATGATGATGGCGTGACGATCCAGCGAGATGTTGGTCGCCGTGCGCAAAGCATTGACGATGTCCGCTTCGGTGATGGAACCGAAGAGGCGCCCGTTGGTCCCGGCGCGCGCGGCGACCGACACCGTGGCGGCCTCAATCACGGCGCGCTGGGTCTCCGCCGCGGAACGGCTTTGGGCGTCACGCAAGTCACGTGACTTGCGCATGGAGGCGGCCTGCACCTCCATGGTGTCATTGGCCCGGAGGGCCGCACCGGTGGGCAGGAGGAAGTTACGGGCGTAGCCCGACTTCACCTCGACGATGTCGCCTCGGCGTCCTACACCTCGTACGTCAGAACGCAGGAGAACCTTCATTCGCCCACCTCCTCAACCTCAACCTCGGCGTTGAGGACGTCGCTCTCGACGATGGCTTCGGCCTCGGTAGAACGATCGGCTCCCTCACGGTCCGGGCGCGGTCCGCGCGGTCCGCGGTCGTCGCGCCCGCCTCGACCGGATCGACGCTCGGTCACGGTGCGCTGAGTGTAGGGAAGCAACGCCAATTCACGAGCCGTCTTGATGGAGTCGGTCACGTCACGCTGGTGCTGTTGGCAATTGCCCGACACCTTGCGACCACGGATCTTGCCGCGGTCCGAGATGTACTTGCGCAATTGCGCCAGGTCCTTGTAGTCGACCGAGCCGACGCCGTGCTGACAGAAGGAGCAGGGCTTCTTCTTGGCACCACGACGGGTATCGATCTTGGGTGCCCGCTTGGGCAGGGTGGGCATATTCTTACGGGGCATTAGAAGGGCTCCTCATCAAAAGCGTAGGTACTGGGTTCGTTGGTGCGGGTGGGGGCGGGACGATCGGCGTAGCTCGAGGAGCCACCTTCGCCGCGAGGCGTGCGCGTGACCACGGCGGTCGCCCACCGTAGGGAGGGGGCGATTTCGTCGGCGACGATCTCAAAGGCGTTGCGCTTCTCGCCGGACTCGGTCTCCCAGGAGCGCTGCTCCATGCGACCAGTTACGACGACGCGCGATCCCTTGGCGAGCGAGGACGCGCTGTTCTCGGCCATCGGACCATACGCCGCGACGTCGAAGAACGACGTCTTCTCCTCCCACTCCTGGGTTTGTCGATTCTGCCAGCGCCGGCTCACCGCGACGGACATCCGCAGCGCAGCCTGACCAGAGTTCAGAAACTTGAGTTCAGGGTCGCGGGTGACGTTACCCACGACGGTGATGGTGTTATCGGCCATGTCTTCTCCTTAGTCGCGAAGCGTCCGAACCTACGCTTGAGCCGTGACACGGCTGGCGCTGGCTCGCTCGTTGCGTCGGAGAATCTTGAAGCGAAGGACTTCGTCGGAGAGCGTGAGGATGCGGTCCAACTCGTCAACCGTGGTCGACTCGCCGGTGAACTCCACGAGCACGTAGTAGCCCTCTTTGCGCTTGTTGATCTCGTACGCCAAGGGACGCTTGCCCCAACGGTCGATAGTTCCGGGGGTCCCGGAATTCGATCGAATGGTCTCGAGGGCTCGGTCGAGCGCCACCTGGATGGACTGCGCGTCGACGGCCGTGTCGAACACAATCATGGTTTCATAAGGCCTCATGGCCACTTTCCTTTCCCTCTGGTCCGGACGAGTCCGGGCTCTGCGGAAAACAGAGCAGGGTGTGTGGTACTTCCCCGCGCTTGCGGGAACGTAGAGTCTACCCGAACGACCTAGAAATGGCTAGTCGAGTAGTTCGGCCGGGTTGTCGTAGGACTCCGTGACGGCGGGAAATGTCCCGTTACGCACGTCGAGGGCGTAGCGCGACACCGCGTCAGTGATGGCAACGCCCAGGTCAGCGTAGCGACGCACAAACTTGGCCGGGGGATTCTTCGTGAGGCCCACGACGTCGTGAATCACCAGAACCTGACCATCGGTGTCGGGTCCGGCCCCGATACCAATCGTGGGTATGTCGAGCGCCAGCGTGAGTTGGGCTCCCACGAGCGCGGGCACCCCTTCCACTACTAGGGCGTAGACGCCCTCGCCCTGCAGGACCAGAGCGTCCTCCACCAGCAACTTGGCGGCGTCACGAGTCTTGCCTTGAACCTTGTAGCCACCGAAGGCCAACACGCTCTGAGGGGTCAGCCCCAGGTGCCCCATGACGGGGATCTCGGCTTCGATCAGCGCGCGTACCACGTCGCGGCGAATTGCCCCACCCTCGAGCTTCACGCTCTGGGCACCCGCACGAATGAGGATTCCTGCGTTGGCGACCGCGGCATCAATCCCCACGTGATAACTCAGCCAGGGCATATCGGCCACGATGTGAGCGCGCGGTCGTGCCGCGGCGACCGCTCGCACGTGATGCGCCATCTCGTCGACACTCACGTGCAGGGTGTCCTCGTGGCCGAGGACGACATTGGCCAGCGAATCACCCACGAGCAACACGTCGACGCCCGCCGCGTCGGCGTAGCGCGCAGTGGGCTCGTCGTAGGCGGTAATCATGACGACGGGCGCGCTTCCGTGACGCCGCTTTCGTGCCCGCAGCGACGGAGCGCTCACGTCGGTCACGACCGGTTCTGCTTGACCGCCGCGCGACGGGCGCTTCGCCCGCCGGCGGACCACTTGCGCACCAGGTGATGAAAGTTACAGCCCGTACAGACCTCGACCGCGTAACACTGCACCGGGTCGCTGCGCCGCTCGAGTTTGAGGAGTTCAGCGCGCGACGTAGGGCACGTCCCGCCCGCTGGCAGACGAGCTCCGAACACGTAGGTCACTTCGACGAGTTCAACGTCGGAACACAACGGGCACCTCTCCCCGGTGGCTCGTCCGATATTTTTGGCGGCTCGCAATAGTTCCGGGTGGGCGTCACACACGTCCGCCGCGCGCAACGTCCCCGCGGCAATCTTGGCCAACAGGGCGTGGCGAACCAGTCCGAACTCAACGACGGCTCCGTCGGCCGTTGAAGTGCGAAAACTTGAAACCATTACGCGTGACACTACCAATCGACCATAAGAAGTTGGTCCTTCGTCATCTTTTCGTTACGACGTCACCATCGATATATCGATTTGATATGATGAAACACATGTTGGATATCGCCATTCTCGGACTGCTCATGGACCGGGACCATCACGGCTACGAGATTCGCACCCAAGTACGCGACCGCTTAGCGGTGTCGGCCAACATCTCCTTTGGGTCGATCTATCCCGCTCTCAATCGTCTCGAGCGCCAGGGTTTCGTCGAAGCAGCGGTCGCGCCCGAACCGAGGGGCAACGCCATGTCCACCGGTTCGCTCTCGGGTGAACGCGCGTCCCTACGGGCCCTTCGCGCGACGCAAGGTCTCGGTCGGCGCTCACGCAAGGTCTATCGCATCACACCACGCGGTCGTGAGGAATTCGTCTCGCTCCTGGCTGATCCCGCCACGCTCGACGATTCTCGCAACTTCTCGTTGCGCATGGCGCTCGCGAAGTACCTGACCCCCTCTCTGCGCGTCACCCTCCTTGAACGGCGGCGCACCGATCTTGTTGAGCGACTGGCCGAAATGCAGTCCGGGGCTCGCAATGAACAACTTGACACCTACGCCCGCAGCGTTATGGCGCACGCGGCCAAGGGCGTCGAGTTGGACCTCGAGTGGATTGACAACTTGTTGTCCACCGAACGAAACAATCAGCAATCCTTCGCGCCTGAAGCGAAGTAGGAAAGGAGAGCCATGGAAAAGATTCGCGTGGCCATCGCCGGCGTGGGGAACTGCGCCAGTTCACTCGTCCAGGGTGTGACGTACTACAAGGACGCGAAGGCGGGCGACAGCGTGCCGGGCCTGATGCACGTCATGTTGGGTGACTATCACGTCAGCGACCTCGAATTCGTGGCCGCCTTCGACGTTGACGCCACCAAAGTCGGAAACGACCTCGGCAAGTCCATCGAGGGGGGAATGAACAACACCATCAAGTTCGCCGACGTCCCCTCGCTCGGTGTCACCGTGCAGCGCGGACCGACGATGGACGGGCTCAACAAGTACTACCGTGCCGTCATCGACGAGTCGCCCGCAGAGCCCGTGGACGTCGCTCAGGCCCTGCGCGATGCTCGCGCCGAGGTCCTGGTGTCGTACTTGCCCGTGGGCTCCGAGGACGCCCAGCGCATGTACGCCCAAGCCGCCCTTGACGCGGGCTGCGCCTTCGTCAACGCCATCCCCGTCTTCATTGCCTCGGACCCCGTCTGGGCCAAGAAGTTCGCCGACGCGGGCGTGCCCATCATTGGTGACGACATCAAGAGCCAGGTCGGTGCCACCATCGTGCACCGCGTCCTCGCGCGACTCTTCGAAGACCGCGGTCTCGCCCTCGACCACACCTACCAACTCAACGTGGGCGGGAACATGGACTTCAAGAACATGCTCGATCGCGAGCGTCTCGAATCGAAGAAGGTCTCCAAGACCCAAGCGGTGACGTCGCAGATCGAGAACTACGTGATGGACGCCGATGACGTCCACATCGGACCGAGCGACCACGTGCCGTGGCTCAAGGACCGCAAGTGGGCCTACATCCGGATGGAGGGTCGCAATTTTGGTGACGTGCCCCTCAACGTCGAACTCAAGCTCGAAGTCTGGGACTCGCCCAACTCCGCCGGTGTCATCATCGACGCGGTGCGGTGCGCGAAGATAGCCCTCGACCGCGGCATCGGTGGACCCGTCCTCGGTCCCAGCGCCTACTTCATGAAGTCGCCGCCCGTGCAGTTCCACGACGACGTCGCACACAACATGATCGAAGAGTTCGCCAACGGTGGCGAGAATCCGGTCTGGCCGTAACTCCTGTTTCGTCGCACACACCCCCCGCCTCGTGGCGGGGGGTGTGTCACGTCGGGGCCTGTTCGCTCCACCATTCGCGCAGTCGGTGAGTGGCTTCGGCTTTGGTGATCTCACCCTCCTCGCGCCGTATCTCCATCAAGAACGCCATGGCGCGGCCCACCACGGGCCCAGGTCGCAAGTCCAGCAACTCCATGACCTCGACACCGTCGAGCGCGGGGCGCTGATTGTCGAGGTCCTCTCGCTCGCGAAGTTCGGCGATTCGCACCTCGAACTCGTCCATCCGCCGCGCCAGTTCCGTGGCCTTGCGCCAATTGCGCGTGGTGGAGTCGCACCGCGTCAGTTCGTTGAGCTCGTGCAACAGGGGGCCCGCATCATTCACGTAGCGGCGAACCGCCGCGTCACTCCAGCCCAGCTTGTACGTATGGAATCGAAGGTGCAATTCCACCAGCGTGCTGACGTCATCGATCATGCTCTTGGAGTACTTCAGCGCGGTCATACGTTTACGCGTCATCTTGGCCCCCACCACCTCGTGGAAGCGGAACGTCACCCCCTCGTCGGTGATGGCTCGCGTGGCGGGTTTGCCAATGTCGTGGAAGAGCGCCGCGAGGCGCAAGACGAGCTCGGGCGACGTCTTATCGACCACCGCCCACGTGTGCTTCAAGACGTCCTTGTGATGGTGGATCGGGTCCTGTTCGAGCTGCAACATCGGCAACTCGGGGACGAAGTACTGGGCGAGGCCCGTGCGCACGATGAAGTCCAGACCGATCGAGGGTTGTTCGGTGACCATCAATAGGTCCAGTTCGCCACGGATGCGCTCTTCGGAGACGATCCTCAGTTTCTCCGCCATCACCGTCGCCGCAGCCTCTAACGCCGGATCGATCCGCAGATCGAAGCGCGCGGCGAAGCGCGCGGCGCGCAACATCCGCAGCGGGTCGTCCGAGAAGAGAATCTCGGGATCGATCGGAGTGCGCAAGCGACGTTCGTGTAAGTCCGTGAAGCCCCCGAAATAATCGAAGAAAGTCTGCACCCCCTCGGGTTGGGTCTGGAGATTGACCACGTCGAGGGCCAGGGCATTGATCGTGAAGTCGCGGCGGCTCAAATCGGCCTGGAGTGAATCACCCCACTGCACCGCGGGCTTGCGCGAATGGTCGACGTACTCCTCGGAGCGAAACGTGGTGATCTCGGCCCTGAGTCCGTTGGCTCGTAGAACTCCCCCGATTGTCCCGAAGGACCGACCTTGCTCCCACAGTCCCGTGCACAGTGGGGTCATCAGGCGCGCAATGTCGTCGGGGCGTGCGTCGGTGGTGTAATCGATCTCGAAGTCCTCGCCCGGTTCAATTCCCAAGACGGCGTCGCGAATTGAACCCCCCACGGCGTAGAGACTGAATCCCGCCTGGTGGAAGGCGAGAGCGAGGGGAACCGACCAGTGCGCGATGCGCGCGAGGCGTTGTGGGAAGTCGTCGATTGAAGTCACTGCGAATGAAGGTTACGAGAGACGCCGGACCTCCGCTGTCGCAAGTAGCCTGTGTCAGCATGTTCCACCGATTTTCAACCTGGTGGCGGGCGCTCAGCGTCGTACTCCTCGGCCTCGCGACGCTGACGTGGCCCTCGGCCGCGCAGGCCCTGTCGACGCCACGTTTCACGGTGATCTCGCAGGATGCGGTGGCGAACATGACCAGTACCGGGATCTCGAGTTTCTCGATCAACCTCGACGTGGGACAGGGCACGACCAACAGCGTGCAACTGTCGCTCTACCCCCAACTCGTCTACCGTTCCGAAATCAACGCACTCGTGAACGGCAACGGACCCACTGCGGCGGCGCTCTCCACCACGGCCGTCTCGAATCCCAGCTGCGTCACTGGATCAACGCTGAGTCTGCACGTTTCTCTGTTTAGCGCACAGGGAACCGGGGCCAGTCGTCACTGCGGCAACCAGCCGCTGCACCTTCGCCTACCCTGCCCCGCGTCGTCGTGCGACGGGGTGTACCCACTGGGCATCACGGTCACGGTCAATCAGGTCCGTCACGTCGAATGGACAATGATTGCCGTGCACGTCGCGAGTGTGCTGCATCCCCTACTCGTCGATTTCGTGCCCGTTGTCGACTCCACGGCGTGGGCGGCACCCGCACTTGCGGAGTCCAATTTCGGAGTCATCGCGCACTACCCGACGGTGCCACTCACGCTGGCCGTGAACTACCTACCCCTCGGTCACGCCCTCTTGAGTCCGACTGGACGACCCTGGGACACCGCGCTCTCCAATGCTCTCGTCAGTTCCCAGCATCGAGCCATCGTCGCGCCACCACCGAGTGCCGATCTCGCGGGCCTGGACGCCAATGGTTTCTCCTCCGAAGTCACCCAACAGGTCGGTCTCGCCGGCGCATTCCTGCGCACCATCACCGGTCGTTTCACCGACGGACCGGTCTTCGTGACGAGTCCCACCTCGGCGGCGGCACTCGGCGCATTGTCGCGTGCAGGCATCAGCGAAGTGGTGCTGCCGGACGAGAGCTTCACCCTTCCACCTTCAAATACGTTGGGGTGGGGCTCCCCTTTTCACGTGACCGACGTGGGCTCGCTAACTGGACTCGCCACCGACGGAGGTCTCGAACAACTGGCCAGTGACAGCGCTATTGAACCGGGCCGGCGCGCGGCGATGACCCTGGCCACGTTGGCCTTTCTCCATTTCGAGGCGCCCAACGCGACGGCGCCGCGCACCGTCGTCATACCCCTCTCAATTGGGGCGATTTCGCCGGTCTATTTGAACGACCTCTTGGGACCGAGTCAGTCGAACCCCTTCATTTCGCCCAGCACCCTCGCCGCATCCTTTAGTCCCTCGCTGATCGGTGCGAATAGCAGCCCCTCCACTCGCACTCTGAATCCGGGTGAGACCTCAACGTGGTCGAGCGCCAACGTCACCGCGCTCTCGTCGCTGATCAGCCACACCAACTCCTACCTCCACGCGATTGCCTCGCCCACTCAGACCGTCGCCCTTCAGGTCTATCTGGCGACCGCTGAACTCGTCGGCAGCGCCGCAAACCGCCAGAGCGCCATCTCGGCCGCGACCGCGTACCTCAACACCCAACTCAGTGGATTTCGCATCGATGACTCCAGCATCACCCTGACCGGTTCGGGTAGTGAATTGCCCATCACCCTTTTCAGTTCCGCGCGATACCCCGTCACCGTGCTCTTGCATCTGATTACGGACCGACTCTCCTTTCCGAACAACAAGAAGGTCTACGTCGTCCAACTCTCAACCTCGACAACCTCCCTACGCATTCCGGCGGTCGATCGCCAGGGCGGATCCTTGACGTTGCAGTTGGAACTCACCACCCCCGATGGACAACTAGTCCTCGCGCACGCCGCGGTACAGGTGCGCGGCGTGGGAACGTCAGTCGTTGGCTACCTCTTGAGCGGCGCTTCGCTCTTGGTGCTGGCCTGGTGGTGGCTGCGCACCTATCGGCGCAAATCCCGGGGGCGGCACGCACGATGAACCGCGGCGCCACCCACGGCGGTCGCGTCCTCTCCATGGCCGGGGGCACCGCTGCCTCTCGCTTGAGCGGACTGCTACGCGTCCTGGTGTTGGCGTGGGTCCTGGGCTTCACGCCCTTGGCCGACGCCTTCAACTTGGCGAACACTATCCCCAACATGCTCTTCGACCTGGTGATCGGTGGTGTCCTCAGTGCGACCTTCATCCCCGTGGTGGTCGAGCGACTCGCCCTCGATGGCGAGCGACGGGCGTGGCGCTCAATCTCCACCGTGGTGACGGCGGCGGTAGTGGTCCTGATGGTCGCGTCGGGGCTGTCGTGGATCTTCGCCCCGTGGATCATCGACGGTTTCACGTTTCTCCAGCACACTTCCAACGCGACCCAACTTCACGCTCTCCACGCGCAACGTCGGGTGGCGACGGAGTTCCTGCGCTGGTTCGTGCCGCAGATCTTCTTCTACGGTGTCATCGGCATCGCGACCGCACTGCTCAACGTACGGCGCAAGTTCGCCATTGGCTCATGGGCCCCGGTGGCCAACAACATCATCGCCATCGCGGTGCTGGTCTGGTTCCACCTCGTCGATCCGGTCCCCAGCGTGGCCAGCCTGAGCGGATCGAGCGACCTCTGGTGGTTGGGTCTGGGCACGACGGCCGGCGTCGCGGTCCAATTCATCGTCATGTGGCCCTCGTTGGTCAAAAGCGACCTCGGGAGACTGCGACTTCGCTTCGACGTCCACGACCCCGCACTACGGACAATCGGCCGTCTCGGAGCCTGGACGCTCATGGTGGTCATTGCCAATCAGGCGTCGCTCTACGTCGTGTTGGCCTTCGCCTTCGGCACCGGCGGCAGTGGTCCGGTCAGTGCCTATACCTACGGCTGGTCGTTCATGCAGATGCCTTACGCCGTCGTTGTCGTGTCGGTGCTCGGCGTATTGACCCCTCAACTCGCCGAGTTCTCCACGCGGGGAGACTTGCAGTCCCTGAGTGAACGCCTCAGCTTCGGGCTTCGACAATCGTTGGTGATCATCATCCCCTCCACTGTCGCCATGATCATCTTGGCCCAGCCCCTGGTGGGGATCTTGTTAAATCACCTCAACGACTCCACCCAATTACCCGCGGGTACCGTACTCGCCATCCTCGCCGCCGGACTTCCCGGCTTCACCCTCTTCCAGCTCTGTGTACGTGGCCTACAGGCCATGCAGCACGCTCGCGACGTCTTCGCCCTGTACGCCCTGCAGAACGCGGCGACCATCGCTCTCTGCGTCACACTGGGGCGCCATTCCCTCGCGGGACTCACAGCCAGCGTGTCCATTGCCTACGCCGTTGCCGCAATAGCCGCGCTGGGAGTGCTCGCCATGCGGGGCGTCTCGGTGGTCTCAACGGTCTGGAGTGTGCACGTGCGGCGCAGCGTCTACGCCTCCCTCGCCATGGGACTGGTCATGGCTGCCGCGTGGTCCACTCCGACGTGGACCCGGGGCACGGGTCTCGTGGTGCGCGGCACTCTGGCCGCGGCGCTGGGAGCACTCACGTACGTCCTCTTCGTCCTCGTCGCCCAGCGCGGTTCGGAACTTGATCGTCGAAAAGTGCAAGGCTAGGGGCGTCGGGAGGGGAATTGTGACCAAGATTCGTGTCGTATGCGATAGCGCCAGCGACCTACCCCAGAGCGAACTCGATCGCCTGGGCATCACCATGGTGTCACTCTCAATACGCTTCGGTGAGGAAGAGTTCATCGATCGCGTCACGCTCTCGATCGAAGACTTCTGGCGGCGATGTGCTCAAGCACGCACCCTGCCCGAAACCTCCGCTCCGTCCCCGGGTGCCTTTCGTGCCGCCTACCAGGCGGCGGCCGACGACGGCTACGACGGCGTGATAGCGATCGCGCTGTCGAGCGCTTTATCAGGCACCTACCAGTCCGCCCTCGTCGCCGCGGAGTCGATGGCCGACGTCATCGACGTCCGCGTCGTCGACTCGCTCGCGGTGTCGATGGCCGAGGGCCTGCTGGCCATTGAGGTCGCCGAGCGGGCACTGCGCGGTGCCTCCCTCGACGAACTCGAGCGGCACGCCCTGGCGCAACGGGCCCGCGTGGGGGTAGTAGCCATGCTCGACACACTCGACCACCTCATCAAGGGCGGGCGAGTGGGCGGGGCGAAGGCACTGATCGGGCAGGTTCTCTCTATCAAGCCCTTGTTGGAACTACGCAATGGTGTTGTAGCCGAAGCCGGTCGTCAGCGAACTACGGCACGCGCCATGGCATCCATAGCCGCGACAGCTCGGTCGCACGCTCCCCTGCGACGTCTCGCACTGATCCACGCCCAATCCAGCCAAGTCGCTGCTTTAAGCGCGCTGGTCGTCGACATCGAGACTGAGTATCCACTACTCATAGCTGACATGGGTCCCACCGTCGGCACCCACGGAGGGCCCGGGCTCATTGGTCTCACGTGGCTGGAGGCACGACCCGACGAAGACCACTAAGTTTTAGGTGTGAGCCAAGGTCCCGACCAGCACGAACCCGACGTTGTCGATACGATTTTTTCGTATTTCGACCGATTCATGGATGCACTGCACGACCGTGTGTTGCGGCCGATATTGCTCGTAGGTCGATTCCTCGCGTACGGATTCATTCTGCTTCTCGTCGGGCTGGTACTCGTCAGCGCCCTCGTCATCGGGTTTGTTCGATTCTCGACCATCTACCTGTTTGACCATCACGTTTGGATTACCTACCTCGTCGTCTCGGCCCTCTCGACGAGCGCCGGCTTACTGATCTGGCGCAAACGCCGTCCCGTCCCACTAAGGAAACCATGAACCACACTCGCGTTCTCATCATCGGTTCGGGGCCGGCTGGCCTCACGGCCGCTATTTACACTGGACGGGCTCAACTGAACCCGGTGGTTATCGAAGGAGAGCCCTCCTCGACCACCGATCAGCCGGGTGGACAGTTGATGCTCACCACTGAGATTGAGAATTTTCCGGGCTTTCCCGACTCGCTCACGGGCCCAGAGTTAATGGAGCGAATGCGCGCCCAGGCTGAGCGCTTCGGGGCAGATCTCCGAGTGGCGAAAGTGCAGAAACTCGATACGAGCACGCGACCCTTTCGGGCGTGGCTCACTGACGACGTCGAACCAAGCCTCAGTGCCGACGCCGTGATTCTGGCGACCGGCGCCAAGTCTTTGATGATGAACGTGCCTGGTGAGGAGCGACTCTTGAGTCACGGTCTCTCCACCTGCGCGACGTGCGACGGCTTCTTCTTTCGCGGCCACGACATCGCGGTCGTGGGAGGCGGTGACTCCGCAATGGAAGAGGCGCTCTTTTTGACGCGTTTCGCCAACACGGTGACGATTGTTCACCGTCGTGACACGCTACGGGCCTCAAAAATAATGCAGGAGCGAGCTTTCGCCAACGAAAAGATTCGCTTCGCTTGGAACACTCAGGTACTCGAAGTCCTCGGTGATGATCGCGTGAGCGGACTTCGTGTACGTGACACTTTCACCGCTGAGGAGCGGGTCCTGGATGTCACCGGAATCTTCGTGGCAATCGGTCACGTCCCCAACACCTCTCTCGTCCATGACCAACTGGATTTGGAGGACAACGGATACGTGCGTAGCGGGCCCGGATCGTTCACGTCGATCGATGGCTTGTTCGCCGCCGGAGACGTCCAGGACCACGTCTATCGCCAGGCCATCACCTCAGCGGGTTCTGGTTGTATCGCGGCGATTGACGCCGAACGTTGGCTCGAAGCGCAGGGACTCTAGCGCTCTCTCGCTAAGGTGGTTTCTGCATCGTGCGTGTTCCACGCCACATCTGGAGGAAGTTATGAACGAGAAAATCACGACCTTGACCGACGCCACCTTCGATGAAGTCGTAGGTTCTTCGGACAAGCCGCTCCTGGTGGACTTCTGGGCCGAGTGGTGTGGTCCGTGTAAAATGATTGCCCCCATCCTTGATGAATTCGCTGATGAGCAGGGTGATAAGTTCGTAATCGGCAAACTTGACGTGGACGTAAATGTGGCTACCGCCACAAAATATTCGGTAATGAGCATTCCCACGTTGTTGCTCTTCAAGAACGGTGAAGTGGTGGCTCGGCTGGTAGGCGCGAAGCCCAAGGGTGCCCTCCTGCAAGAGATCACCGCGAAGCTCTAACGTCTGAGTCTCTGGACACCACTCCTTTATCCCTGGGGACCTCGTCCCGCCACGTTCGTGAGCTACACGAACGCCTGACCTCGCTTGGCCTCGTTCCCCTTGAGAACCTCGGTGACACCTTCTCTGAGGCCACCCAAGCAACCGTCGAGGCCTTCCAGCGCTCGCGTGGCCTGAGCATTACCGGGGTCGTCGACGCTACGACGTGGGACCGACTGCTCGAGGCCGGTTGGAATCTCGGGGACCGGCTTCTTTTCCTCGTGAAACCATATTTACGAGGAGATGATGTTGCGGAACTCCAGGTTCGTCTCTCGCAACTGGGCTTCGACCCTGGTCGCGTCGATGGTGTCTTCGGCCCTCTTCTCGATCGAGCGCTCAGTGAATTTCAGCGAAACTGCGGTCTGGAGACCAATGGGACTTTGACTCAGCGGACCTTGATCGAATTGCGCCGCTTCTCCCCCACGAGTGGACGTACGCTCGTCAGTGAAGCTCGTGACGAGGCGGGTTTCGGCCAGCCCCAGCGCGGCCCCATCGTCGTGTGGGGAACAAGTCCGATAGTTGAGACCATCGCCCAACTGCTCCCCGACGTCGATTTCGACGCCGCTCGTGGTGCTTGGTCTGTGGAACAAGTCGCCTCTCACGCCAATGCCGTTAGTGCCCTCGGCGTCATTTCACTGAGTCAACGGTCTGAGACGAACGGTGTCCACTTGCATTACTGGGCTAGTTACCAGTCATATTCGCGTCGGGGCGAACAACTCGCCAGTCTCGTCGCCAACGCGATCTCGCGCGACGAGGTGGCTTTTCGTGTTGAAGTCACTGGAATGGCGCTACCGATTCTCAGAGAAACCCAGATGACAACGCTCCACGTTGAGCACTCTGAAATGACCTCCGAAGAGTCCGAGCAGTTGTCGAGGGCTATTTCGCGGGCCATCCGCAACTTTTTCCACAGTTAACACCAGAGGGATAACTCCATAGTCGCTGATATCAGTGTAATTGTGGATGAAGATACTCCGATTAATCGGGAAACCCACAGGTTCATCCACAACTTGGGGATAACTTCAAGAAGAAGGTTATCTTGAAGGTTGAAGGTTACTTCACCTGTGAGATTGAGATATAGATCCTCTCGAGGTCATCCAAGTCTGCAAAATCAATGATGATCCGCCCATTTCTTCCCTTGAGATCAACGTGTACGCGCGTATTGAGATAGTCCTCAAGGAGTTGTTCAAGTTCTGCCACGCTCGCATCAGGCACCGGACGCAGGCGCGGTGGTTTACCTACGGCATCAGACGTTGCAATCAACGGAGCGTCCTCAATGCGGGGTTCGAGAAAAACCTTGACGGCATCTTCGGTCGCCCGGACAGACAATTCATTCTTTATGATCCGCGCCACCATCGTTTCTTGCGCATCGGGATCGCTGATAGCCAACAACGACCGTGCGTGTCCTGCGGAAATCTGGGACTGGGCGAGTGCTGCCTGTGCGATTTCACCTAGCTGGAGGAGACGTAGGGTATTAGTGATATTGGCTCGACTCTTTCCGACACGTTGAGCGACCTGCTCATGGGTCAGATCAAACTCGTCAATCAACTGTTGATAAGCAGCTGCTTCTTCTAGTGGGTGAAGATCAACACGGTGGAGATTCTCCACCACTGCTTGCTCGAGCGACAGCCGGTCATTCACGGCATCTTGAACCAAAACTGGCACCGTCTCTAGTCCTGCAATTGTCGCGGCACGCCAGCGACGTTCGCCCGCAATCAGTTCGTAGCGATTCGGTTCACCCTCGAGAGGACGAACGATGATTGGTTGCAAAACACCGAGTTCGCGCACTGATGAGGCAAGCGACTGCAAACTCTCATCATTGAACGCCTTGCGAGGTTGAAACTGATTAGGGCTGATTGACGAGACTGGCACCTGGCGGAGAGGTCCCTGGGTCACCGCCACTGTCACTTCGCCGATTACCTCTTCGTTGTCGGGGATAAGGGCTCCGAGACCCTTTCCAAGTCCTGGTTTTCTAACCATTCATGATCTCCTCTGCTAGTTGACGGTACGCCTTAGCGCCCTTGGATTGGGGATCGAACACAGTGATGGGTTGTCCGAAAGATGGGGCCTCTGCGAGGCGCACGGTTCGGGGGATTTTCGTTCGACACAGCTCTTCCGCGAAGTGACGCCGTACTTCAATTGCAACGTCCTGGGAGAGAGTGTTGCGCGCATCGTACATCGTAAGAACGACCTTGGAAATTTTCAAGTCGGGATTGAGGTTCTTCTGAACCAGGTCAATGATGGCCCGCAGTTGGGTTAGACCCTCCAGTGCGTAGAACTCCGTCTGGACGGGAACCATTATGTCAGTCGCTGCTGCGAATGCGTTGATGGTGATAAGACCCAGCGAGGGCGGGCAATCAATGAAAACGTAATCGAAGTCTCCCTCCACTGATGCAATTGCTCTCTTAAGGCGCAATTCACGTGAGATCACAGCTGTGAGCTCCTGTTCCACTCCCGCTAAATCAAGAGTGGCGGGAGCAACAAAGAGGTTGTTAAAACCTGTTGGTTCGACAATGTCCACCATTGGAACATCGTTCAAAAGAACGTCGTACACAGACTTTTCAAAGCGTCGTCCATCCACACCAAGACCAGTCGTAGCATTTCCCTGAGGGTCAAGGTCGACAATCAGAACCCGCTTGCCAGCTTCAGCTAAAGCCGCTCCCAGTGAAGTGGTAGTTGTAGTCTTTCCTACTCCACCCTTTTGATTGGCAACAGCAAAAATCTTCATTTTGGCGGCGTCTGCCATATGCCTCTTCCCCGCTTGTTGCTTCCTGCTCTCGGACAGATAGAGAATATTCTCCAGCATTCCTAGTTTGTCGTCAAGCCCAGGTGTTTCACGTGAAACATCTGGCCCAACACTACTCTTCGCCGGTACACGATGTAAATGGCCATCGGGGGGAGAACCTAGATACTTGGGTGGATTATTGGTGTTTCACGTGAAACATCACGGGACGCTGGGGTATTCACCCGGGTCCGATAAGTAGAGGGGGAACCCACTGGAGCTCAACTGGAGGAAACGCCGGGTGCCCCAGGGACCCTCTTTGCCGCTGCATTCCGTCAGTTACTACTCGCAGCCTGGATGGCCCGAGAAGCTCGGGACTTATGTTTCACGTGAAACATCAGAGGGATTGAGGTGGACTGTCTAGTCGACTTCGTGGACAGGAGGAGATCGCATCAGGCCCACCGTGTAGCTCGGGACTTTTGTTTCACGTGAAACATCACGGGACGCTGGGGTATTCACCCGGGTCCGATAAGTAGAGGGGGAACCCACTGGAGCTCAACTGGAGGAAACGCCGGGTGCCCCAGGGACCCTCTTTGCCGC
>JARCRU010000049.1 GCA_029850535.1 Actinomycetota bacterium
GGCTCTTGACCGACATGACACTGCGGCGTTTTGGGATCTCCGCCTGCACGGCGAACCCGGAGGGCCTACCTCCATTGCTGATACAGCACGATTCGTGCTGGCGACTTTCTACATCGTCATCACTCCCCTTTCAGGACACACGCTTGCGATTAAACCCCTTGCGCCACATCACGCTGCTTTCTTGACCACCGGGTAGCGAGTTCTCGGTGGTTTTTGGGTGCCTTTGGGACGCCCGGGACCGGGCTTGGTGAATTTCGGTGGATGCGCCGGAGTACCCATCTGTGCACGCAGTCGGGGAAATCCCCGGCGCACCCTTACCGGGCTCAGTCGCGAAGGGTGACGACGTTTCTCCCAGGGCAGTCGCATATCTTCGACGAGTCTGCGTGCGAGACGCAGTTGGGTATAGGCCGCGATGACGAGCCACGTCCAGCGTTGCGCCTGCTCGGGTGTGCGCAGTGCCGGCGTGGTCCAGCCGAGCGTGTTCTTGACGAAGCGAAACGTGTGCTCGATATCGAAGCGTCGCAAGTAGGCGCGCCAGCAGAGATCCAGGTCGGGCTCTCCCGGTCCCGACCACCACAACCAGAGTGTCTTCTTCACCCCCGTTGAACGCTTGGGCAAGTGTTCAACGTCGACACGAATGACGCTGCCGCGCACGATCGGTAGTGGGCTCGACTTTCCCCAGTGACCTCGGGCCATCAACTGAGGATGCAGTCCGTGCCATACCCGCACGTTGACGCCTCCATAGCGCGGATCCTGCGCGCTCAATTCTGCGTCGGGGGCGCTCCAGGTCTCGGGGTCAGAGAGGGCGAAGCGCGCGCCGTGACGAGGTGGTCGACCCCGGCCGCGCGTTGGTGGGGTCGGATCGAGGTGAAACACCCGTTTGGAACTGATGCGCACGAGGGCCTGGGCGTTCACCTTTGAGAGTCCGTCGCCAATGGCGATGGGGTCATAGCCCGCGTCCAGGACGAACAGCGGTGACACGCCAGCGCCACTGCTCTCTTCGAGCGCCGCCACGAGGCGAAGAATCTGGCGAATCGTGGCGTCAGTGGTGTTCTCGCTCGGCGTGATGCGCATGGCGTCCACTGGCGCCGTCCACGAATCGTGGGCCCAGTCCAGCTGGCTGATCCACTGAAAGGACCAGCCGGGCACGATGGGCTTGGAGCCTGAGTGGTGCGAGGCCGAGTAGTGAAACCCCCGCTCGGGACTAGTCTCGGCGTCTCGTCGCGCCCAGGTGGACGCGTCCAGCGCAAAGACCGGTGGCCACCCCATGGGACGGTGGTCGATGAGGAGACGTCGCAACTGTTCTTCGTTGACCCCACCGCGTTCCAGCGCCTTATAGAGCGAACCATGACTACGACGAAACTCCGGTTCCAAACTGAGCGCCGGCACGCAGTCGACGCGATGCGCAGAGCACAACACCGCGTCGCACAGTTCGAAGAGCGCGTCGCCCCACGGGTTCAGGCACTGGTGCAGCGATTGGCGAAAGTTGATCAGTGCAGCGCTCTCACGCGAGCGTGACGCGTCGAAATCCTGGCGGTCTGTCATATCCTAGAGTATAAATACTATCGGGCACAAACGCTGGGATACTAGAAGTGGAGGGAGAGATGACGACCAAGCGAACGCAGTCTCGCCTCGACGCCTACGAGCGCCGTTACCGTGCTTTGGCTGCGCAGTTGGCTGACGTGGGCTACATCGCGTCAGGCAGTGTGGCCCTGCGCTACAACCAGTGCGGCAAATCCAACTGCGCGTGCCGGGTGGACCCGTCGAAGCGTCACGGTCCCTACTGGCTCTGGACCGCAAAAGTTGATGGCAAGACGGTAAATCGAAAGCTGAGTGAACGCGAAGCTCGTCTCTACCAGGAGTGGATCGCGAACGACCGTCACGTTAGAGAACTGCTTACTCAGATGCGAGCAGTGGCCACCAAGACCACTCAACTACTCCTGGAGGAAGAACCTGGCGAGTAGCGGTTTAGGTTAAAACGCAAGGTTAGAGTCGATGATTCTTGTGAACGCGTCATTCCAGGAATTACGACTATCCGGCCTTGGCTCAGGGTGGGCTACTTCGAAGACTTCGCCCAGTATTCGTTGAGCAGTTTCATGGCCTCTTCGAGTGAGAGAGCCGCAATTTCGTCGTTGGTCAAGTTCAGCGCGTGGACGAGTTGATAAGCAAGTTGCGCGGGAAGTCTCACCGCCTCCGAACTGGTGCCTGAAGATGTTCGCTGCGGTGGGTTCTTGTTGTCGACGCACTCCCAAAATTCGTCCTCTGTCACTTGAAGCTGGTCATCAAGGATGTGTGACCACATCCCCTTTCCGTACTCGTCGGTGTTCGCCGGTCGAGAGATGCGGGTGCGCAGCACGCTTCCGTCATCCAAAACAAACTCATAGGTGATGTGGTGCTGAGTAGGTCTTCCCCTCGAGTTCCGTACCTCCTGCCACCCTTCGATCTCGCAGAATCGCTGATGCTCGCGCCGGCTAGCGACGCGAGAGGTCATCGCACTCCCGAGAAGGCCTCGCTGAGGAGCCACTCCTTTAGTTCTGCGTCATCGCTCAACTCAATGAGGTTCGCGAGAGCCCAATTGCCGCGATGATTCGGCGCGTAAAGGAGGTGCTCGTTCCAGTCCACCGCATAGTCACGCAGCGCATCGATGAGATCATCAAGCGCCTCATCGAGATCATCACCTTCACCTGCCAACGGGAGTCCGGGAAGAAACGCCGACCATCCACCTCCCTCGGCCACTACGACGGCCCGTGAAGGAAGTAACTTTGCTAACTCGGCGCGCAAGAGACCTCCGTCAACGACGGCGTATCGCTCACGGTCGCGTTCGACCGTGGTCACGTACCCGGCGTGTGCGGCATCTAGAAGATCACGGAACTTCGTACGAGCAGCCGTGTATGAATCAAAGTGACGAGTAGGCATGATCACAACTGTACCAGCCTTTCTAGGTACGTAAAGTACTTCACGTACCTGTCTTCGCAATGGCCCGAAACCTTCGATCACGGCAGTCGCACGGTAAGTCACGTAGCCAAATCAGGAGTTTCGTAGTGTCTGGCCCTCAGTGATAGTTGCTTTTACCGGCTAAGTGGCCCCTTAACTACCAGAATCTCCACTAAACGCCGAGCCCTCACCGAAGTAGGCAAGAGTCCTCGCGGCCGATCAGGAGCTTCGCGAGGCTAAATCGGCGATATTCAGTCGCGTCACCTCCAAACCAACTCAAAACTCCACCAAACGCCGAGTGCTCCAGGCGCTGACTTCCGATCCTCAGGGCGTGTCGAAGATTTCGTGAGTCCCGACGCGCCGCCAGATTACGTGGGGCTCACCCGGCACCGTTGATGCGCCGTATTCGAACGTCGCTCGCCCGTCGGCAGCCCAAGTCATTTCGAATATTCCAGAGGCACCTTTGATGCCCTTGACGCGAAGCCCCTTACGAAAGCTGCGTTGTCGTTGCAGGTCTTCTACGAACTGAGCGACGGCTAAAAGGAAGAGTGCTTGCTGCTCTCGGCTAAGACCATCGAAGTCGTTGCCGAAACGAGCTAACCATGAGTACGTTGGCAAAGTCTCTATAGTTTCTTCCTCTGAGGCTCCGACTTTGACCTCTG
Organism: Actinomycetota bacterium; assembly: GCA_029850535.1. Lineage (GTDB taxonomy): Bacteria > Actinomycetota > Acidimicrobiia > Acidimicrobiales > RAAP-2 > RAAP-2. The sequence continues at coordinate 3,597 of JARCRU010000049.1, forward strand.
GCCCAGCGCGTCCAGCAGATCCTCACCCGAGGCGAAGGTACTGACCCTCTCCGCGACACGATCGGTGTCGGCCTCGCGCTCGCCAGACTGCCATTCAGTCGTCCAGAACCACGCTTGCGTGACATCGATGAGTTTTTGTGGTCGTAGGAGGATTCCTTCGCTCGTGATCTCGGCATCCAAGAGATCGCCCTCCTCCAGGTGCGCGGCGCGGCGCACATCTTCAGGGAGCGTAATTTGACCCTTGGCTCGCACGGTGGTTCTCGACATGATTGAAATCATATCATTGGAAAGTCAGATTTTCCGATTTTCGTACAAAGGGGCCTTTGCTACGCAAACTCTGTGAATTCCTCTCGGCGGGATATTCATCACTTCCCCACTTGATTCCGTTACCTACTTCCCAAGCTGAGAACGCGAGTTCGATTCTCGTCGCCCGCTCCAGGCTTGATTTCGTGGCGGCTGACAAGTGACCTGACTGTGAACTACCCCGTTCGACGGTGGTGAAAGTCCGCTAATCACAAGGGCATTGGTGATTCCCGTAAGTCCCCGCCAAGGAATTTTGGCGAAAGACCAGTATTCGCAAGTACTTTGAGTTACCGTGAGGGTCGGGCGCGTACCACCAACATCCATTGCGAAGTGCCCACATTGGATTCCAGCAATCCGTGTGCGCACGTCCGATGGTCACCGGAGCGCCACCCGACTAATCCAGTCGAAGCGGACACCACACTACCTTTTAGGGTATCCGTCGTACCTCCAACGACCAATCGGTGACTGGACTGTTTTAAGATTCCGATGCTTCGCCCGCGACGGGATTCAGCATTCGAGACCACGTTGCCGACAGTGCCTCGGTACTCGCGCGCTCTGGCTGGCGAGGAAAGACCAACCCATCACCGCTCCACCTGGGTATCAGGTGAAGATGAACGTGGAATGCGGACTGCCAGCCGGCCTCTTCATTGGTCTGCAACATCGTGAGTCCGTCGGGGTGAAGAGTTCGCTGTATGAGTCGCGCGACGTTCACCGCGCTGGTCAGCAGGGAGCCAGAGATTGTTGGATCGATGTCGAGAGAAGAGTCCGTGCGTGAACGCGCGGCACTACCAGGGTATGACCCTCGGCGGCGGGCGCTCTGTCGAGAAAGGCGACGGAACTTGCGTCGTCGTAGATGACGTGGGCGAGTTCGTCGCCTCGCACGATGCGACAGAATGAACAGGTCTCCGCAACGCTCGTCATTCTCCCTACCGTAGTTTTCACTTGATGCGAACAAGCGCCACCCTTCAACGCGTCAGTCGAGAGATTCGTGACCACGAATGAGGTGGGCTCGACGCGACCGGCGAACTTACGCCCAAAGGTTCGCCAACAGAGTCATTCGAGCCAGCAGGCGTGCACCCTTGGGAACAGCCTGCTCAATGATGGCGCGGTGCGGTGCGGCGTCGGGCACGTCGGCCTCGGTCGGGTGGCTCACGATGGGATCAAAGGACAACTTTGATTCGTCAAGGCTGAGAGTCAATCGCGGGGTCGGTTCGACGTTGACGCCGTAGCGAACGATTGACGTTCCCGTGGCCCCGAACATGACCACTCGAATGTCGAGTTGAAGGTGTCGCTGCTCGAGGGTGCGGATACCCACCACCCCGACGACGTCCTTCGCCTGCGCCGCGCGCTGGAGCTTCTCCATCGCCGCCTCACGACTCTCGTACATCGCCTGCGTCAGGGTGGTGATCTCCGCATTTCTATTGAAGTTGGGTGGATTCACGAAAGTCACCGCGGAGAACCCGCAGCCAGCGACGTAGTCGGAAGGCAAGAAGCCCATTTGCACCAGACCCACGAGTGATCTCGCAGACACGTCGCTGACGAAGGGCGGGTGCGCCGCCTCGGATTTCGCCACGGCACCACGTCGTCGGATCGCGGTCCCACTCACCTGGACGAGAAGGTATCGCTCACGCACGACGACGCTGAGCGTGGTGTCCACGACCCCCGACGCACCCAACGACGCGGCTCGTTGTCGCACCTTCTCCTTGGCCCTGGTGAAGGCCGCATCAAAAGTGGCCGTGGCCCGAGGGACCGGGCCCTGGGGGAACTGTCGGAAACCCGGCGTCGACCCCGAGTTCCACACCCGGAACGGGAACGACTGCGCGGCGACACCGAAGACGAAGTCGACCGGTTCAAAACCTATCGAGTGAAGCAGTAGTGTCGCGTCGATCGACGACTCAGACATCATGGTCGCGCCGGCTTCGACGGAGTGGGCGAGCGAGGCGGATCCCTGGCGAAGGGCCGCCGAGGGATCGAACGGGGTCGAATCAGTCACGCCAAGTCCAGGGTGAACTGAGCGAGTGGGGCACTCGAGTCAGTGGCGAAGCGACGGACTTTGGTTCCACGTATCCACGTCTCACTCGAAGCCACCAATCGACTGGCCTCGCGATCCGATTGCTCGAGGGTCACCCCGTGCAACTCGTCGCCCGCGAGCGACGCGTGGATTCGCTGGCGAACGATATCGAATCCCAGTTCTCGAAAGCGCTGGAATTCGGTGATCTCACTCGACGCCACCGACCGCCCTCGGCGGAGCCAGTCAGATATCGGGGTGTGCACGGCGACCAGATTGACGTAAGACGACATGATCTCCATCGGCATCCGACCCGCCTCGAGGAGCTTCACGAGTGATTGTGCGTCGAGGTACGTCGACCAGGGAGTCACCGCGGAGGGACCAGCCTCGATGCGACGCACCGCGGTGCCCATCATCTTGAATTGACTCACGCCCTGATCCAAGAGTGGCGAGACGCTATCGTGCACGCCGATGATGCCGTCGGCACCGAGTTGTGTCGCTCGAGATCTCATCATGGCGTGGGCGGTGTCGAAGTGATGGTCGAACGCGTCGGTATTCTCACCCGTCTCGAACACCAGCCCGGGGTACATCGCCATCGACAGCGCACTCTGAGATTCGAGGCCCCATCGACGAATCACCCCAGCTCGAACCGCGTAGTTCGGACTCGCGGGACCACTTCGAGCGCCGAATCCCTTCACTAGTCCCCCACTGAGTCGAGGCACCTGATCGTCAAAGACTGCATCGCGGAGTTGATCGACCGCCAGAGTCCACGAATAATTGCTATTGGCCATCGGCATCATGAGGGCGATCTCCGCGGTCTTCTCCCAGAGGAACCCGAAGTGCGCCTCAGCCGTGCCTGGACGAAAACCGGGGCCCCGATTCCTACGTCGACGTCCTGGATGAAATTCTCTTAGGGGGTTCAGTGACCCCACCGAGACACCGTGAACCACGCCCACCGAGGTGAGACCCATCGCCCGCAAGGCGCCCCCGTCGCCAATGGGTAGCGTCGAGACGCCGATGGTACTCACCGTTCCAAAGAAATGGTCGTCATCGGCGTAGCGATCTGCTCGACACCGTCCAGGGCGGACACCGCCGTGCCAATGACGAGGAACTCGATCACTCGTTTGCCGAAGTGGTGTGACTTTTCCGTCAAGTCCACGCCGACGATCCCGTCCGCGCTGAGACGCAGGGCGTCATCCTGCATTCGGGTCATCGCGAGCTCTCGAGCCTGATAGATCGCCTGGGTCACGTGGGGGAGTTCGACGTTGCGATACATCGAGCGCGCCACCGCGAATGAGCCGCGCCGGCCAATGTGAAAGACCGAGTTCCCCAATACGAGACCACGCGGCACGAATCCGGATTGAAGCACCAGCCAGAACTCCTGTCCCGAGAGGTCAGAGGTGAAGGGTTGGCCATCGGGTCGACGCAGCGATCCGGGCTCGTTGCTGCGGATCGCGGTACCGACCGCGATGAATTCAATGGCGTTATGACCCCAGTGGTGGTAATTCGCCTCTAGCCTCACCCCAACGACACCATCGGCGCCCAGTTGAAGGGCCTCCGCCTCCAATCGCGCCATCGCTAGTTCACGGGCGTCGTACATGGCCTCGGTCAGCGTGGAGAGTTCTCGTGACGCACTCCAGGAACGCACTTGCAGTCCGGTGTGGTAGATCGATGAGCCCATGACGAGGCCCAGCGGGTGACAGCGCGCCTCCTTGATCAAGAGGAATTCATTGACCGACAGGTCGGACGTGAAGAACTTGTCACCGAGTTCGCCCAAGCGCTGCGAAGCATTCTTCGGTAAGGCCGTGTCGTGGTCGTCATCCATGTCTAACCTCCCCTTACCGGTCGCTCGTTCGTGAGACGGGCCCTCTTGGAACAGCCCGTCACATTGGCCCACTCGTCGCGAAGCCCACCCCACCCAGTGTCGACTGAAGCTTTCGGCACGCGACGTCGACCGACCCGCCAGTGACGGGAGTCGGTCGTGAGTGCTCGCCCGCGACCCAAGGTCTGGTTAACGACCCGATGGCCCAGGACAATTTCGACAGCCTCACCGTCACTGGTAGGGCCATCGCATCGACCGACGTCGGTGTGTTTCGACAATACGGTCAGCGTACCGACCTGCCCGTCTCGCGCGCCTCGGCAAATCATCAGATCATCGTGTCCATTGGTCGCCACCACCGAATCTTCTCCGACGAATCCAACTGTCACTGACATGGGCCGATTCTACGATTCTTGACTTCACCAGGTGAGGAGCCTCACTGGAGGGAGGAAGTCTCTTCCGACCGGGTCTGAGGTCAGGAACGAGACGCGTCAGCGCTGGAGACCTTTCGGCGCCGACGCATGTTCAGCGCGCCGTACATCAGGGCGATCAGGAGGATCAGCACCGACGTAGCGGACACGACCAGGCCGACGCTCAGGGCCGTGGGCCAGTAACGCAGGGTCACGACGTAGTGTCCCTTCGGCACTTGGGCCTCCAGCATGACGCTCTCGAAGGGCCGCAGGTGCAGCGGACGTCCGTCGATCTCGGCCTGCCACCCCGGTACGTTGGAGATGCGCAGTTCCAGCAGCGAGGTTCGTGGGGCGGAAACCTCTATACGCCAGGTGCTCGGACTGGGTTGGCTCGAGGGCTGGACCACCGCAGTTCCTTGCGAATTGGACGCCACGAGAGTGGCGCGCCCGGAATCGGGCACCGCGTAGAGCCCCTCGCCGTTCAGTACCGCGACCCGTCGCGTTCCGGGCGGTCCGGGCGCGCCCGGCGGCTCGATCACGAAGGCGACCCCGTAGAGTCGCGCGAGTTCCGCCGAGTTGATCGCGGGACAGAAGAGTCCGAAGGGGGGCAACAACGCCGCGGAGGTACCCGTCGCCGCAGCGTAGGAGGCGTGGTACGAACGCGGGATGATCGGATCGTACGCCGCGAACTCACTCACCCCGTAGGCGAGGTTCACGTCCGGCACCAGCCCAGTCGTCGGGAACGCGTTGGTCGTACACGTGCCAAAGCCCACCAGCGAGGATCCGACCAGCCGCTCGAAGGTGCTCAGTTCGTTACTCGTGGGGAGATAATTCGGGCTCGACGAGACGAATCCGGCGCCGGCACTCAATAGGAACGCCGTTTCGACGAGCAACAGCGCCCAGAGCTCGACGAGGCCGGCGCGCTTCATGTC
>JARCRU010000050.1 GCA_029850535.1 Actinomycetota bacterium
CGCCCGGTGGCACCACGATGAGCGAACGTCCCGAATCCTCCAACGTCTCACCGCCCGCTCTCACCACCAGGGAGAGATCGTCGTCGTGCAACAAGATAACGTGTTCTTGACTCTGTCCAGTGCGGCGTATGTGAGCTCCCACTTCGAGCAGGGAGTAGGCCACCAAGAAATTCTGCCCTCGCGTCAACCAGGTCCGACCAAGGTCATCTTGTACCTGGGGTGGCGTCTCGTAGTAGTTCGCGTACTCGCTCGTCCCGTAGCTTGAGGCGCTCGCGCCTGACGAAGAAGCGAGTCTCGCCCGCGGATCGTTGTCGACAAATACCATCGAAATTCCTCCTACCCGTTCACGGGTTGTACTGCAGGACGTACATGCCTGCGTTGTAATCGGTGATGTAGGCCAAGCCATCGGAGGTCACGAAGACGTCGGTGGTGTGAGTGGCCAACGGACGTCCCTTGCGCCTCTCGGTCATGCGCTCGGGCAGCGGCGGTACGAAGTAAGCACGTTCCTGTGGCTGATAGGGGTTCTTGATGTCGTAGACCCGCAGACCGGCGTTCTGATAGGTCGCAAAGATAATCTCCGAGCTCTGCCAACTTCCGACGCGATTCTCGTGCATGTTGTGGGGCCCGAAGTGACCAGGTTCAGCGCAGTAGTCACGTTCCGCCGGCGTCGGAAACGTCGAAATACTGACAGGGTTGCTCTTGTCGCGGATGTCGAACACCCAGGTGTACTTGACCTGGTCCGCGCAGTTGTCGAGCACCGCTTCGTCGTTGACGATCAGTAAGTCACGGTCGAGCAAGGGGAGGCACGAATGAGTGCCTCCCCCGAACGGCGGGCACCAGTTGCGGTGGACAATCTGACGGGGCTTCGTTGGATCCGAGACGTCAAGGATAACGAGACCCCCGTCGCGCCACCCGCCGTAGGCAATTCCCTCGGCTACCACCGCGTGGTGAAGCGCCCAACGATTCGTCCACGAAGGTTCCTCACCACCATCACGCCACATGCCGGGGATCCACCATCGACTCACCTCGAAGGGGTGGGTCGGATCGCTGACGTCGATGGTCAAGAAGATGTGGTCAGTGAAGCCATCGATGAGCGCTGAGGCGTAGGCGTAGTCACCACCGTCATACCAAATACGGTGCAGGCCGCAGCCCGGAATCGAAAGGTAGCCGATCTTGCGGGGGTTGGCGGGATCCTTGATGTCGTAGATGCGCATCCCCGCCGTGAAATCCTGTCCCGCGACGCCGTAGTTCGAACTATGGACACCCTTGATGGAACCGCCGTAGTAGTCGGTCTCGATGGGTTTGACCATGTAAAAGTCGACTGAGTCGATGACCATGAGCAGGTCATCATGGGTCTGCAGGTGGATGTGCCACGATCCCTTGTCCCCCTCGAGGAAGTTGACTTGCCGTGGATCACGCGGGTTACGAACGTCAATGATGCTCACCCCCTCGTTCTTGCCAATGAAGGCGTGACCCTTGTTCACCATGATTTGGGTACCGCCAGGCATTCCGCCCTGGTCCGTGTACCCGAGGAAATCTAGATTCTGCGCAAACCACGAATTACTCACACCCGAAGACCTTTCTCAAAAACCTCTGGATTCACCACATTGGCGGGACGACCACTCTCAAAGAGTGATGACAGTGACGACAGCGCCAATTCAACCATCTCAACGCGAACTCGCTCGTTCCACGCGGCCACGTGCGGGGTGAGGAATGTATTTGGTGCCTTCAACAACACGTCGTCCTCGGGAGGCGGTTCGGGAGCGAACACGTCGGCGCCTACTCCCGACAAGTGCCCGGTACCCAGGAGCTCGCACAACGCGACGTTGTCCACCAATGCCCCTCGAGCGGTGTTTATCAACACCGCTCCCTCCTTCATGGAGCGCAAGCGGCTCGCAGTGAGGAGCGGTCCGTTGGGCGACGGTGGGGCGTGCAGGGTCACGACATCGGACTGCTCGAGAAGATCTTCGAGGGTGACCTGCTCCACCGCTGCCGTGGGCTCGATATTTCGCACGTCAAACGCGAGGATGCGCGTCTCGAAGGAAGAGAGCCGCCGAGCCACTGCTTGACCAATGTTCCCAAAGCCAATGACGCCGACGGTCGCGCCCTCCAATGTTCCCACCAAGTGCTCCGGATTACGCCATCCCTCTTGGCGTAGATATGGCGTGTTGTACCAATGGAACTGCTTGATGCAGGCCAGCATGAGGGCGATAGTGTGCTCAGCGACCAATCCCACCTCGCTGTGGATCGGCGTGTTGGTGACCACGATGCCGCACTCCGTCGCGGCGTCAATGTCAATGACTTCGTACCCGATGCCGAGTTTGGCGATGAACCGCAATTCAGGCAGGGCCTGCATGATGGCGCGCGTGACCAGGGCACCGCTCGCCCCCAACACAGCGCTGTGTCCTTGAGCGCCTTCGATGAATTCCTGGGAATCCATCTTTTTACGCGCAAGTCCGGTCGCCCAAACCGGTACGCCGTACGACAGGTCAAGATCCCAGCGACTTAAAACTTCAGGACCGACGTTGAGTGAGTCGAACACGAACACCGAACCCTTAGTCACGCGCAACTACCAAGATTTGGTCCATTTCACCTAGCCCCTTTCGGCGTTTCGAGCGACCTTTTGGCACCGTAACGGCCAACACGTGGCGACAATATCACCGACTTTTGATCGGAACTAAGAAAGTGGATACATAAATTCAGCTCACACGCCGACATCGGCCGATGATGCCATGGCTCGCTCAATGTAAGTTTTTATCCTCTTTATCAGGTGTAACAAAACTTACAATCAGTTCTTCTACGTTCGTGGCCCGTAGGGTTGCCACTTTCGAAGCCAACTGAGTTGATTCTCCCGGGAAAAGAGATGCCAATAGTGGATACATAAATTGAGCCTTCAGAGTTTCGACGAAGACAGGGTTGAAGAACTGGGGTTCGCTATCGGTCACCGCGGCGTAGTAACTCTCCCTCCTCGGTCTCCGCGTTGGCGTCAGGGAGCCGCGGTGCTAGGACTGCACCAATCGCTATCAGGATTTATAGAATTGCGCCATTTGATGGCACCCCCACTCATCGCTACGGCACGAGTGCCCGGGACGCCCGCATTTTCGTGAAGCGTCAACTGTCACTCACAGGACAGCTCTCGCCTACAAACGCTTCGCGAAAGGCTTTTCCCGTCGCCCAAGAAGTCGCTCGGGGTCCCCTTCGCCACCTAGAACAACAGTTAAGCATCTCTAATCGCACCATTCCAAAGAGTGTTGTCACCGTGGTCACATTGACGCGTGCGAGACCCCAGAATTGAGACTTCACGATGACCTGGTGTTCGAAAGTACCCAATGCACCGCGTTCTCGCCGGACAGCGCGTCACCATCAACTAGGAGGGCCCAGTGCAAGTCAAGGAACTCGGACACGTTGTTCTGTTCGTACGCGACATCAAGATCTCTACGTACTTCTATCGCGACATCCTGGGCTGGCGTCTCATCTATGACGGACCTCAGGACCCGGTCCCCTCAAGTGCCGTTGCCTTCAATGCGCCAGGAGGTCGAACACATCATGAGTTGCTACTGATCGAAGTGGGATCCTCCGCGGCGCCGCTGCCGAACGGACGAAGAATCGGTATGTGCCACTTCGGCGTCAAGGTGGGGGACAGCGACGACGAACTTCGTGAAGCCCTTGACGTGCTTATCGCTCACGATGTCAAGGTCTTGGGTGCAACGGACCATGGCATGTCGCACAGCCTCTACATCCTCGACCCCGACGGCAATGAACTAGAGCTCTACATCGACGTCCCTGGGGTCAACGTGCAAGACCCTAAGTGGTGGACGGATTTCAAACCGTCGGCACTGCATCTCTAGTCCAATGACCTTGATAGCCCGATCATGTCCGCTGATACTTTCGCAAATCCGCGACGCGTCCAAAATAGGTGAATCGCGACAGCTGGTGCAGCGGAGCGCGACGTGACTCCCCAGGATGCCGTTGGCTCGAACTGTCAAGATATCAATCATCTAGCGTGGAGAGGTAGTCGTTATGAAACTTCGAATCTTTAGTGAACCCCACCAAGGCGCGAGTTACGAAGAGGTCCTCGCTCTCGCCCAGGTCGCCGAGGAAGGAGGATTCGACGCCTTTTTCCGTTCCGACCATTTCTTGAAGATGGGTCCCACCGACGGATTGCCGGGCCCAACTGACGCGTGGATCACTTTGGCGGGATTGGCTCGAGACACCTCTCGCATTCGACTAGGGACGCTACTCACCGCGGCAACTTTCCGCCTACCCGGGCCTTTTTCAATTGCCATCGCGCAAGTCGATGCGATGAGCGCGGGGCGAGTCGAAGTCGGTATCGGAGCCGGTTGGTACGAAGCGGAGCACACCGCCTACGGAATACCTTTCCCGCCCGTGGGGGAAAGATTCGCTCGACTCGAGGAACAACTCTCGATCGTGACAGGATTGTGGGATACCAAACTCGGAGAAGAGTTTGGTTTCCAGGGTGACTATTACTCACTCACCGCTTGTCCGGCACTACCTAAGCCAGTCCAGAGTCCTCATCCACCACTCATCGTGGGCGGGAAGGGTCCACACTGGACACCTCGTCTAGCGGCGAGATTCGCCGACGAGTACAACGTGCCCTTCGCTCCGTTGGCCGTGTGCGAGTCGCAATTCAACAGAGTCGACGAAGCCTGTGAAGCGATCGGTCGCGACCCTCAGTCATTGATCCGCTCGGCGGCGCTCGTACTGTGCTGCGGCGAAGATACCGAAGAGATCGCTCGACGAGCTTCCAAGCTCGGTGGCGTCCCTGAGAATCCGGAACACTGGCTGCTCGGTACTCCCGATCAAGTAGTCGAGAGAATCGGGCAATTCGCAGAACTCGGGATCTCGCGTCTGTATCTTCAAGTCATGGACCTGCGGGACCTCGATCAGGTTCATCTCGTCGCCGAGCAGGTTCTGCCCGTGGTCAAGTAACCCGGGGAGATTCGGTGACACGTCTAAAGGTCGGCGTTCAACTACTCAACAAGAGGAGAGGGCGATGAAGTGGGCTCTGATTGGGGCCAGCGATATCGCCTCGACACGAGTCATTCCGGCCCTGCGACTGGCGGGTCAAGAGGTACTGGGCGTCATGAGTTCTAACGCCGAACGAGCGGAGCACTACGCGGCTTCCCACGACCTACTCGGACACTCAGATCAGTTGGACGAACTGCTCTCGTGGCCCATCGACGCGGTCTACATCAGTACGACCAACGAGTTGCACGCGTCCCAAGCGATCGCTGCCGCCGCATCCGGCAAGCACATCCTGTGCGAGAAGCCTCTCTCCATCGACCTCGCTCAAGGAGCGCAGATGGTCGCGCAAGCGAAAGCGCACGGAGTAGTGCTGGGAACGAACCACCATATTCGCGCTTCGGGTGTCCACGAGAAGATTCGCGAGATTGTCGGCGGCGGGGAATTGGGCGATATCTACCTGGCCCGTGTTAATCACGCCGTGGGGCTGTCGGAGCGCCTCCGGGGATGGCGCCTCTCGGGCGAGGCTCAAGGTGCCGGCGTGGTCTGGGACATCGTCGTGCATAACGTCGATACCCTTCGCGCCGATCTCCGCAGTGACGTGGTGGAGGTCACCGCTCTCAGCGCGACGGGCGAACTCGCTCGAAGTGGCATCGAAGATCTGACCAACTGCACTTTTCGATTCGCGAATGGCGTCATTGCGACGACCTGTGAAAGTTATCTCGTACCCTTCAGTCGCACCAGCCTGGAGATCCACGGATCCCTCGGGTCTTTGGTGGCCATGGACGTCATGCGACAGGACCCCATTGGTGACATCACCATCACAAACGCAACGGGGCGCCACGACGTGGTCGTTGATGACCGCGAGAACCTCTACGTTAAGACGATCCGGCGTTTCGAGCAAGCCTGCTACGGCATCGGTGAACCGTTCTCCACAGGTGCAGATGGTTTGGCGGCGGCGACGTGCGCGACCGGCGTACTCATATCCGCACGAGAAAGGAGAACCGTCGCACTATCTGAACTCACCTCCGCGTAATTCCGATGTCTTCTGCGTCGCTGTGCAGTTCACTCTCTGCGGGTCCCATCATTTCATCCATTTTCATGTGCACGACACTGGGTTAAATACCCTGCTTATCGGCTCGATCTGAAGACAAACCCAAGTCATCGGAATTTATTAGGGGCCATCGACGGCTCGATGGACAGCAAATTCATGAATATGTTCTTAGCGCCCGACAAAGTTCGATGTACCCACCAGCAACTGAATGCTCCATAGCCACTCTGCCAAATGGTTCCATGAAAAAACCGTTGGGAGTGCGGTTGGGAGTGCGGCGAATTAACGGTTCGACTCAACGCTCGTACACTTCTCGACGGTGACCCATACGAAGCACGAGAATCAGCAATCTGCCGTCGTCAATTTCGTAGACGACTCGATAGTCTCCAGTCCGAACCCTCCATTCGCCCGCACCACCGACGAGTTGCGTTGCAGCGGGAGGACGTGGATTCTCGGCCAGCAACTCAAGGACCGCTTGAATCCGACGTCGAATATCCGGATCGAATTTGCGAAGCTGGCGGGCTGACGAAGGCGCAAGAACAATTTGGTAGGTCATACCAAACCGAGGTCGACCTTCACCTGCTCCCACGGAATCGCCGTTTCACCGGTAACCCGCATCTCGTTTCGCGCCTGCTCAGCAGCGCGGATATCTGTCATGTCCTCGGCGAGGGCCATAATCCCATCGAGATCGTCAGCGTCTATCACTGCAGCAACTCGGTGACCTCGCTTTGTTAAATACACCGGTTCATGATCGGCACGTGCCTGGTCGATGATCGTCGCGAGTTGCTTTCTGGCATCGGTGATATTGAACGGTTCAGAAATACTCACGTACAAAGTGTACATTAAAGCCAGTTTCTGTACACAAGAAAAGTGCCATAACTTTCGCAATTGCAGAAATCCGCATCACTTCACTGTCAAGTGTGTAGTGCCCGACCAGGGTATTGCCAACCTTCCGAGGCGACGGAATCGCGTAGATCAGATGTCAAACAGTGGGTCCAAATTGGTGGCCAACGTTGAAACCTCCGCAGTCCGCTTGCTTTTCAAGTTCGATGTACGACATCGCCCTAGAGGAACTTTAGGAGTTGCCCAACCAGTGTGACGAAAATCTGAGTCGTCTCCGCCAAATGGTTCGATGAAAATACCGTTGGGGGTGCAAAGTGACCTGAACCCCATTCGTTGGATTCAGTGAGGCGGTTCGTCGTCGGAACCTGCCAACAGACGGGCAACATCAGCCAGATCCTGAGGGCGACCAACTGCACGCTTGTTGGCAATCAAGTCGTCGCGGCCGATGAAGCCAACGACTTCGCCTTCTATCTCCACGTCAAGACGGCGCGGCCACGCATCCTCAAAATTGACTGCACTGATGGACGTCAGGAGATCGATCTGATGGGGTGGGTAGCCAAGTTGAACCACTGAATCCTCCCGGGTGAAGTCCGCCTCAGTGATGTCAAGACCGCCAAAGCCAAATTCATCGAGGGCACCAAGGACCTTCTGGGCATTTTCTTCGTTCAACCAGATCCATGCGTCAAAGTCACCGGTGTATCGGGGCAAGCCGTGGGCGGCAACCGCGTACCCTCCGACAACGAGGTATCGAACGTTACGAGCGTTGAGTAACGAGACAAACTCTTTGAAGTCTCGGTCCAATTGCATCGTCGTCTCCCCTCATTTGGAGTCGTAACACCTCAACGGCGGCAACTCTCTCTGCGGGTGATTTGGAAAGCCAGAAGGCGATGTCTGTTGATTCGTCCGCGAGACCAACTTTTGTCACCACTTTTTCAATGCTCACCAGAACATTCTACTTGGGGGGTGTCAGATTGTGGATGACACATCTGGACAGCGGAGGAAATCAAGAATGTGGACGACGCTCGAAAACTGGACACTTCCAACCTTGGGGAGATCAAAACGTTTTCCACCAAATGGTTCGATGAAAATACTGTTGGGGGTGCTCGGTGGCTCGTGTCCCATTTGACAAGAATTTCAACGGGGTTGGCCACGGCACTGATCTGCTTCAAACCGCTGGATCAGCGAGACAAACGCGACGGAGGAGTTGATTTTGCCACTGCGATTGCCATAGAAGTTCCCCTCTTGGGTTAGCCCAATTGGGATTCGATTGCCATTTTCAACTCAGCGGCAAACTTCTCATCGTTCTGTAGAAGTGAACCGGAACAAAGCAGTACTCCCGGCTCAGGCATGTAGTTCCACTCCCCCTCAACTCTTAAGACCGTGACACCCGCCCTTACTCTCGCCGAGTTCACCTTGCGCTCCTGAATGACTTCTCTGGCGACAGAAGAAGGAACCGAATGACTAGACACAACTCGGCTGGTTTTGCTGGATCGATACCATGCATCAAACGACGGCCAGGCGCGTTGAGCGGCGTCTTGTAACTTCAGGTAATTCGATAGGCACTCAAATCTGGGCGGATCGAAGGCCGCACGCTGAGCCGCA
>JARCRU010000051.1 GCA_029850535.1 Actinomycetota bacterium
CCTTGGCCCCGCGCGCACTCGCGGCGCGCTTGGCCGCCCCAGTGACTTTGGCGGGCGTCGCCTTCTTCGTCGCCTTCTTCGTCGCCTTCTTGGCTGCGGACTTCTTGACGGGGGCCCTCTTGGCCCGCGTCGAGGGCTCGGCGTTGCGACGTTCGGCCAAGAGTTCACAGGCGCGGTCCAACGTCAGCGATTCGGGTGTGTCGCCCAAGCGCAGCGTGGCGTTCACCTCGCCGTCGGTGACGTAGAGACCGAATCGACCCGAACGCACGACCACGTTGCGCTTGGTGACCGGATCCTCGCCCAAGTCCTTCAAGGGTCCCGCGGCGGCCCGTCGACCGCGCTGCTTGGGCTCGGCCAACCGAGCCAGAGCCGCGGGCAGGTCAATGGTGAAAATCTGGTCCTCGCTCTCGAGCGACCGGGTCTCCTTGCCCCAGGTGAGGTAGGGACCGTAGCGCCCATTCTGGGCCAGGACCGCCTCACCATCGCTGGGGTGCGCGCCGACGAGTCGTGGCAACGACAGGAGCCTCTCGGCGTCGTGCAGAGTGACTGACTCCGGCGACATGGTCGAAAAGAGGGAAGCCGTCTTGGGCTTGTCCTTGGGGTCGCTCACGTCACCGACCTGGACGTAGGGCCCGTAGCGTCCGGCCTTCAGGTAAATCGGCTGACCCTGGGCGTCGACTCCGAGTTGTCGGTCGTTGCTGGGTGCGGACAGGAGTCCCAGCGCGTGAGCAATACTGAGCGAGTCGGGTTCGGTGGCCTCGGGTATGGAGACGCGATCCTCACCGTGTACGAGGTAGGGGCCGTAACGCCCCGAGCGCACCGAGACGGGCACTCCATCGTCGGCGACGCCGAGTTCTATCGAATTGATGGCGGCGAAGTCGAAATCGTGCTGGACGTGGGTCATGTGCTCTAGTCCGAGGCGAGCCAGCTCGGTCGTGGCCGCGGGATTGCCGAAGTAGAACTTGCGCAACCACGGCTCCAGATCCTCGCGACCGTCAGCGATGTCGTCGAGCTGGTTCTCCATCTCGGCGGTGAACTGGTAGTCCACGAGGTCCGCGAAGTACATCTGCAGCAGGTTCACCACCGCGAAGGCACGAAACGCCGGAACCAGGGACTTACCCTTCTTCCACACGTAGCCGCGTCGATCGATGGTCTTCATCACGCTCGCGTACGTCGAGGGTCGGCCGATGCCCAGATCCTCGAGTTTCTTGATCAGCGTCGCCTCCGAGTAACGGTCGGGCGGTTGAGTGTCGTGACTCTTCATCGCCACGCTGTGCACGCCCACGTCCGCTCCCTCGCTCAGCGCGGGCAATATTCGCTCCTGATCGGCCAGCTCCGCTTCGGGATCGTCGGTGCCTTCGACGTAGGCGCGACGAAAACCGGCAAACTCGATGCGCAACCCCGTCGCGCTGAGACCCGCCTGGACTTCGCCCTCGAACCCGGCGATCGCACCGACGTCACAGCTAAGTCGCACCCGGTCCTGAGTGAGGCGCGCGTCGACCATCTGTGAAGCGATGGTGCGCTTCCAGATCAAGTCGTAGACCGCACGCTCGTCGCCGCCCAGACTGGCGTGGGCCTCGTCGAGGGTGCGAAAACTCTCGCCGGCGGGGCGAATCGCCTCGTGGGCCTCCTGGGCGTTCTTGACCTTGCGGTCGTAGCGACGCGGCACGTCGGCCACGTAGTCGTCGCCGAACATCGACGCGGCCATGGTGCGCGCGGCGTTAATGGCCTCGTCGGACAACGTGGTCGAATCGATACGCATGTAGGTGATCCAACCCTGTTCGTAGAGACGCTGGGCGGCGCGCATCGTGCGCTCGGGATCGAACCGCAATTTGCGACTCGCCTCAATCTGCAACGATGACGTCATGAAGGGTGCCTGGGGCTTTTGGGTGCGCGGCGTCGAGCTAATCGAGGTCACCGTGACGTGGCGTCCGCCGAGGGCGTCGGCGAGTGAACGCGCACTCGCCTCGCTCAACACTTCGACCGTTGCCGTGGCGTCGAGTCGACCCGCCGCGTCGAAGTTCTTGCCGGTGGCGAGCGCGGATCCGTTGAGCGAATCAACCACCGCCTCGAAAGTGCTGTCGGTCGCGTTCAAAGTCGCCGTGACGTCGAACCACGTCGCTGAAGTGAAGGCCATGCGCTCGCGCTCGCGCTCGCACACCAGTCGGATGGCCACCGATTGCACGCGCCCGGCCGAGCGCGCCTTGTCGACCGCGCGCCACAGGACCGGTGAGACCTCGTAGCCCACGAGGCGGTCGAGGAAACGTCGACCCTCCTGCGCGTCGACCAGACGCAGGTCGAGGTCGCGAGTGTCGTTGACGGCGCGCTCGATTGCGGCGGGCGTGATCTCGTGAAAGACCATGCGCTTGACGGGGACCTTGGGGTTCAAGACCTCCTGGAGGTGCCACGCGATGGCCTCGCCCTCGCGGTCCTCGTCGGTAGCCAGGTAGAGCTCGTCGACTTCCTTCAGCGCCGCCTTGAGCTCACTGACGATCTTCTTACGGTCGCTCGAGATGACGTACACCGGCTTGAAGTGGTCATTCACGTTGATGCCCAAACGCGCCCACTTCTCGCTCTTCACCGAGGCGGGGATATCGGCGGCGCTCTGGGGGAGATCGCGGATGTGTCCGATCGAGGGCTTGACGATGTAGTCCGGCCCGAGCATGCTCTGGATACGGGTAGCTTTCGCGACCGATTCCACGATGACCAGTGCTCGCGCCATGTTCACCACCCTTCCTTTCTTCGCCACTTAGTGGTACCTAAGATAGACACACCTTCGCCAGTCGTTGGCGATGAGTCCGCGAGTTCTCGAACCGAGTATTTCTAACACTCACCAATGGTCGCCGCGTTGACCAGGGCTAATCGTCACTGGCGGGCGCCGCCACGATCTCGTACTGGGGATTGAGAATGACGGCCTCACGGCGCAGGGACGTGACCGTTCCTCGCACCAGCAGACGCGTACCGCGCTCGATGCCCGGCACCACCGCGCGGCCCTGGAAGATCAGCGCCACCGATCCGGTGTTGTCAACGATCATGCATCGCAGATCGCTGGTCCCGTTCTCACGCGTGATCGTCATCGCGCGCACTCGTCCAGCGATCTCCACGAAGTTCCTCTCGCGCAGTCCGCCAATGGGCGCGGCCCCTCCCGAACGCTCGGCCAATTTAACGTCGGCCTCGAGGTGCGACTCCTCGCGCAGTCCGCCGCGCACCACCTCGTCGCTGATCGGCACTTCGGTCAGGTCGCCCTCGGCCAGACGGCGTCGACTCGCTCGGTACGGAATGATCGTCGCCGCGGTGCGCGGAATCTGCATGACTGCGCCGGCCATGGCGTCAGCGGTGCGGTCGTGCAAGAGGCGCTGCAGACGAGAGACGAAGCCGCGACGCGGCAGGATCACCATGCAAAAGACGTCGGGGTCGCGCACGACGTCGGCCACGAGTTCGAGGGCGGCGCGATCGAGGCGACGGTCCTCGCACTCGACGACCTCGAGGCTCACCGACTCCGAGGCCGTATTGGGACGGCCCCACCTCCCCTCGAGTGAACGCGTCACCATGGGGTCGATGTCGAAGTGCACCGCGCGAACCGAGTACGCGTTCAGGGTGTTGCAGTACTGCAGCGCGCGCTCGGTGGCGAGGTCGTAGTGGTCGACGAAGACCACGACACGATTGGTCCGGATGTTCATCGGCTCACTGGTCGCTGAGGACTCGAAGGCGTGCGCCTCACGTTCGTACTGCTTGTGGAACCTGATCAGCGCGAGGTACATGATCGGGCCCACGACCACGATGATCCAGGCACCCTCCTTGAACTTCACAGTGATGAAGATCAAGACTACGATCCCGGTCACGAACGCCGAGAGTCCATTGATGAAGACGCCGCGGCGCCAGTGCCCGACGCGATCGCGACGATGCCGCGCCACCATACCCAGACCGGCCATGGTGAAACCGGTGAAGACACCAATGGCGTAGAGAGCGATGAGCGAGTTGACGTTGCCCTTGAAGATGAGAATGAGGGTCAAGGCGACGACGCCCAGCAAGAGGATGCCGTTGGAGAAGGCGAGTCGGTGCCCGCGCTTGGTGAGCTGGCGCGGCAAGTACTTGTCGGTGGCGACGTAGTTGGCGAGGAACGGGAAACCGTTGAACGACGTGTTGCCACCGGTGTAGAGGATCAGGACGGTCGCGAACTGAACGAACTCGAAAAAGATGTGTCCCGCTCCGTGGTAGCCGAAGACGACGCCCACCTCCTGGGAGACGACCGTCGGCGAGCCCGAGCTATAGGGCAAGGCGTGGGTCCAGTGCGCCAGGAGCGCGGTGCCGATCAGCAAGAAGCCCAACACGCTCGACATGACGATCAACGTCTGACGAGCGTGCAGCGACTCGGGTCGTTTGAAACTGGCGACGCCATTGGAGATCGCCTCGAGCCCCGTGAGCGACGACCCCCCGTTGGCGTAGGCGCGCAGCAGCGAGATGAACGCCAGGCCCATCAACGGCCCCGAACCGGGGGTGCCCAGGTTGTAGTGCAGCGCGCTCGCGGTCGGCAGGGCCACTTGGTGCAGGGTTCCCGCGAAGTACTTGTAGTAGCCGAAGATGATCGTGGAACCCAGACCCAGGACGTAGAGGTAGGTGGGTAGGGCAAAGTAACTCCCCGCTTCGCGCAGACCACGCAGGTTGCCAAAGATCAAGACCAGCACGATGCCCACCGTGATGTACAACGAGTACCTGGTCAAACTAGGAATAGCGCTCGTCAGGGCGTTCGTGCCCGCTGAACACTGCACGGCGACGGTGACGGTGTAATCGATCAACAGCGCCACCGCGGCGATCTGGGCGATCTGGGGTCCGAAGTTCTCGCGGGCCACCACGTAGGCACCACCGGCCTGGGTGTAGTACTTGATGACGTCCCAGTACGAGAGCGTCACGAAGAGCAAGACGCCGATGATGACGAACATGATGGGTACTACCAGCGCGAACGCCGCGATACCGATGAACGGCGTCATCTGGATGAGGATCTCTTCGGTTCCGTAGGCCGACGACGAGATGCAGTCGGGCGCCAAGACGCCCAGGGCCACCGTGCGGCCCAGTCGCTCGCCGCTCAATTGCTCAGTGACGTAGGGCCGTCCGAGCACGATGCGCTTGATGCGATAGCCGAGACTCTCGGGGTACACCGCCGCCAGATTGGCGTGCGAGGTCAGTACTGGCGAGTTCTTGGCCAGTTGTTTATCCGCTTCAGACACGTTGACCACCATAGACCTCGGAGCCCAAAAAGTCAGTGAGTTGCGGCTTCTTGACCAAGTGTGGTGAGATGGGCCCGTGCATATCGTCGTGGTGGGCTGTGGCCGGGTGGGCTCGGGACTGGCGATGCAACTGGCCGACGAGAGCCACTCCGTGGTGGTGATTGACAAGAATCGCGACGCATTTCGCCGCCTGGTGCACTTCAACGGCCGCACGATCCACGGCTCAGGCTTCGACCGCGACGTCCTGTCCAAGGCTGAAGCGAGCCAGGCCGACGCACTAGCGGCCGTGACCAGGGGTGACAACACCAATATCCTCTGCGCGCGCATTGGTCGCGATAACTACGGCATCAAGAACATTGTCGCTCGCATTTACGATCCCCAGCGCGCGGGTATCTACATGAAGCTCGGCATCCCCACCGTCGCGACATCCTTGTGGACCACCCAGCAAGTGAAAAAATGGATCATTCCCGCCGACGACACCGTCGAGTGGACCGACGGCACCGCCACACTCCAACTGGTGGAGCGCATCGTGCCCGACCATTTGGCTGGCCGAGAGCTCTCGAACTTCTCCTTCGGTAAAGAGGTGCGATTGATCGGCATAATTCGTGGCGGCCGAGGCCGCGTTGACATCGACGGACTCTTCGCCCAGGAGGACGACGTGCTCGAGTTCATGGTCACCCCCGAGGGCTTCGTCGAGCTCAACGACTACCTCAAGGAGCCGGACTGATGCGCGTCGTGATCGCGGGCGGAGGATCGGTCGGAACCGCGATTGCCTTGGACCTGGTGGATCGCCACCACGACGTCACCCTCATGGAGCACGAGACCGAAATCGCCGAGAAGTTACGCGGCGCCTTGCACGGGGTGAATGTCGTCACCGCCGACGCGTGCGAGTACTCCTCCTTGTCCGCCGTGGACCTGCGCGGCGCCGACGTCATCATCGCCGCCACCGGCGACGATGAGGACAATCTCGTGGTCAGCTGGCTGGCCAAGCAGGAGTTCGGCGTGCCGCGAGTAATCGCTCGCATCAACAACTCCAAGAACGAATGGCTCTTCTCAGAGACCTGGGGGGTCGACGTCGCCGTGTCAACGCCCGCCCTGATCACCTCGTTGGTGGACGAGGCCGTCGAGGTGGGATCGATGATCAATCTCATGGACTTGGCGCACGGACGCATGCACCTCTGTGAGATCACTCTCGCCTCGGACGCTCCGGCGGTCGCCTACGGTCACACCCTCGACGAGTTGCGTCTGCCCGACAACGTGCGCGTCGTGACCGTCGTGCGCAACGACCAACCCATGGTCCCCACCGAGACGATGCATTTTCTCGAGCACGACCACGTCATTCTCATCACGCGTGGCGACGCCGCGGATTCGTGCGCCGCGGCGTTCATCGGCTAGCGAGAGTCTCTTCACGCCAACGCGCGACCTAGCATGGTGACGTGCGCGCAGCATTCTTCGACCTCGACAAGACTGTCATCGCCAAGGCGTCGATGGTCGCGCTCGGACCCGAATTCCACGCCCGTGGTCTGTTGCGCCGGCGCACCTTGATCCGTGGCGTGTTCTTGCAGATCCTCTTCCTGCGCTTTGGCGCCAACGAGGAACGTCTGGCCAAGATTCGTCAGTCCGTGCTCAAAATCACCAAGGGTTGGGACCACGACGAGGTCCGCACCCTGGTCGCGGAATCGTTGAACGAGATCATGGAGCCCCTGATCTACTCCGAGGCCCTCGAGCTCATTCGTCATCACCAGGAATCGGGCGACGAGGTCTACCTAGTCTCGACGTCGCCCGCCGAGATCGTCGAGCCCCTCGCGGCCATCTTGGGGATCACGGGTTCGATCTCGTCCAGGGCCAAGATCGATGAGAACGGAAAGTTCACCGGCGAGATGGAGTTCTACGCCGTGGGCGAGAACAAGGCCGTGGCGATGCACGAGGTGGCCGCAGCACGCGGAATCGACATGAGCGAATCCTTCGCCTACTCCGACTCCGAGACCGACATCCCGATGCTGCTCGCCGTGGGCCATCCCTTCGCGGTGAACCCCGACCGCGCGCTCACCAAGGTGGCTCACGACAACGAGTGGCCGATCCTGAGTTTTACGCACAAGGTACGCGCCCACGACGGGCACCGATCACGCACCCCTTTCGTGGTGTCGGCCGCCGTCCTAGGCGTACTCGCCGTGATCGGCCGGAGCCAAGCGAAGCGCTAGAGCGTCAACAGGTCGCGCGCGCCAGTGTCGGAGGACGGGTGGCGAAGCTTGCTCATCGCGCGCGCCTCGATCTGGCGGATGCGCTCACGCGTCAAGTTCATCTCCGCACCGACGTCTTCGAGGGTCCGGATCTCGCCGGCCCCATCGAGTCCGAAACGCATACGCAGAATCTTCTGCTCACGCTCGTCGAGGGGCTGCAGCAACTTCTCGATGGCGGCGGGCATCATCTTGACGGCGGCCACGTCAAAAGGTGACTCGGCCGAACGGTCCTCCACCACGTCACCGAGTTCGGCGTCGCCGTCTTCGCGCAGCGGTTCCGACAGCGAGATGGGCTCGGAACGAAAGCGCAGAGCTTCGATCAGCTTGTCCTCGGGCATCTCGCACTCGTCACAGAGTTCTTTGATCGTCGGCGGGCGACCAAACTTGAGTTCGAGGCGCGACTGCGCCTTCTGGACACGCGCCAGGGTGTCACCGGCGTGCACCGGGAGGCGAATGGTGCGCCCGGTATTGGCGATGCCGCGGGTGATGGCCTGACGGATCCACCACGTGGCGTAGGTGGAAAACTTGAAGCCCTTGCGCCAGTCAAACTTCTCGACGGCGTGCATGAGGCCCAGGTTGCCCTCTTGAATAAGGTCCAGCAGCGGCAGGCCTGAGGCCTGATACTTCTTGGCGATGGAGACAACCAGTCGCAAGTTCGATTGGACGAAGTCACGCTCGGCCTGATCACCTCGGTGGGCGGCGCGCTTGAGGGCGGCCTTCTTCGTCGGGGTGAGTTTGACCTTTTTGTCATTCTCGGCGGCCTCGAGCTCCGCCTTGGCCTCACGACCCTCCTCGATGGTCTGCGCCAGGTGGACCTCGTCGTCCTTCGTCAGCAGGGTGTACTGACCAATGTCAGAGAGGTACAGTCGAACGAGGTCCTCGTCGTCGCGGTCTACGCGGTCCTTGGCCATGGCACTCCTTGAGTCGTACCGGGGAATTCCGGCATCACTAGTTATACGGACCCCCGCAACCAGTTCCCGCCTTAGCGCCTCTGACCAAGACTTTCAGCCATACCAGCCCCGTCGAGCACGTCGACGAGCGAACGCGCCGCGTCCGCCCACGCCGGATCGTCGAGGGGCTCGCAACGCGCCACCGTTTCGCCGACGGCCCGTATCTCTCGCACCACGAGATCTGAGCCGTGCGCGAGAATCCGGCGTCGATCCTCGTCCGTCTCGTGGTCAAGATAATCGCGCAGCGACACGAGTAGCCGTGGTCCGAGGACCATCGCCAACGCGTAGAGCGTCAGGGCACCCGTCGGATCCTGCGCCATCGAGTTGCCCACCATCGCCGCCACCAACGGATCAGCGCTCACCTCGTGATCATCGCGAACCTCGAGCGCGAGGGCGCCGAAGGCGCGACTCGCCTCGTGCAGGCGCACCACGAAGGAGTCGTTGCTGGCGCGTAGCGCCCCCTCGCCGAGCGCAGCGTAGAGCGCGTCGTAGATCTCGGCGAGGTGCTGGCCCGCGGGCCAGTCACTCACGGCGACTCCGGATGAAACGCGTTAGTGATGGGCATTCGTCGGTCGCGACCGAACGCCTTCTTCGAGATACGCACCCCGGGGGGCATCTGACGCCGCTTGTACTCACTCAAGTCCACCAGCCGTGTGATGCGCAGCACCAATTGTTCATCGTGGCCAGCGTCGATCATCTCCTGAGCGGTGGCGTCCTCTTCGACGTAGAGTTCGAGCAGCGGATCGAGTTGCTCGTAGGGCGGTAACGACTGGTCGTCGCGTTGGTCGGGTCGCAATTCTGCCGAGGGGGCCTTGACCAGCACCTCGAGGGGGATCGGCTCCGGGTCACCCTGGGCGAGAGCTCGCTCATTGCGATAGCGACAGAGTTCGTACACGAGGGTCTTGGGTACGTCCTTGATGACCGCGAACCCGCCGGCCGAGTCGCCGTAGAGGGTGGAGTAACCCGTCGCCATTTCCGACTTGTTCCCCGTCGTCAGTACGATCGCTCCGGTCTGGTTCGAGACCGCCATCAACACCACACCACGGATACGTGACTGCAGGTTCTCCTCGGTGAGACCCTTGAGCGACTCATCGAGGGCGACTTCGAGCATGCCCATCATCGTGGTGTGGGCCGCCTCGATGGACACGGTATCGATGTCGATATCGAGACGGTGCGCGAGCTCATAGGCGTCGCGTAGCGAATGCTCCGAGGAGTAGCGCGAGGGCATCGCGAAACCGTGCACCGCGCGCGATCCCACCGCATCCACCGCGATCGCCGCCACGAGCGACGAATCAATGCCCCCCGAGAGGCCGAGGATGGCCGAGCGAAAGCCGTTCTTTCGCAAGTAGTCGCGCGTCCCCATCACCAGGGCGTCGTAGATCTCGGCGACTGCGGACGCGGGTTCGGCCACGTGGTTGACGTGCGGCGAAAGAGCCGCGCGTTCGTCACGGGCGTAGTTCGCCTCAACCGCTACGCCGGCCGAGGACAGCCGGGCCTCGACGTCCACGACCAGCAACTCCTCCTGGAAGGCGCTCGCTCTGGCGATGACGTACCCGTCAGCGTCCACCACCACGCTCTGACCGTCAAAGACGAGTTCGTCCTGTCCCCCGACCAGATTGACGTAGGCAATGGGGCAACCGGTCTCGAAGGCACGCTCGCGCAGCATCGCTTCTCGATCATCACGACGCCCCCGCGCGAAGGGCGAGGCGTTGGCGACCACCAGCAACGACGCCCCCTGAGCCGCCAAATCTGCGGCGGGCCCGGCGAAGGTCCACACGTCCTCGCAAATCAAGAGCCCGACCGCCACTCCGTTGATGTTGATCATGGTGCCCGGTCCGAGACCCGGATGGAAATAACGCTGTTCATCGAAGACGTCGTAGTTAGGCAGGAGTCGCTTCGTGGCGATGGGCCCCACCCCGGCCGAGGACACGCACGCCAGAACGTTGGCGACATGGGGTAGGCGCACCCGGCCCTCACTCACCAGGCGCGTCACGTCG
Organism: Actinomycetota bacterium; assembly: GCA_029850535.1. Classification (GTDB taxonomy): domain Bacteria; phylum Actinomycetota; class Acidimicrobiia; order Acidimicrobiales; family RAAP-2; genus RAAP-2. Next base: position 10,413 of record JARCRU010000051.1, read on the forward strand.
CGCCCGTCCATCGAGGGCGCGAGCTCCACGTCGGGCCCCTCGGACACCACGGTGCCCACCAGGAGCGGTGGGAGATTCTCGAAGCGCGCCAGGTCGTCGAGCGCAAGGCGAGCAGCATCACTAAAACCCTCCTTGAGCAGGAGATCCTCTGGGGGGTAGCCCGTCAGGGCGAGTTCGGGCGAAATGACCAGCGACGCGCCCACCAAGCCCGCTTGGGTGCGCAGTCGGTGCAGGGTCTCGACGTTCTGACTGAGTCCCCCGACCACCGAATTCATTTGGGCCAGGGCGATGCGGATCACGGGCACGCATTGAGCCTACCGGCGACGTCACCAAGCCTCGGGGGGCAAGGTTTACACAGGGTTAACAGAACGGGGGGTCGACACCCGGTGCCCTCCGTCAAACTGTAGTGACGCGTGCACCACGCGCCGATTTCGTAAGGAGCAATCATGTCGTATCAGGCTGAATACATCTGGATTGACGGAACCGAGCCCACTCACGAGTTGCGCTCCAAGACGCGCATCATCGCTGATGGCAAGAAGCCGATCATCTGGGGCTTCGACGGCTCGTCCACCAACCAGGCCACCGGTCACTTCTCCGACTGCGTCTTGATGCCGGTGTGGACCTGCAAGGACCCACTGCGCGGCCCCAAGGACATCCTCGTGCTGTGCGAGGTGCTGAACGCCGACATGACGCCGCACCCCACCAATAACCGCCACTTGGCCGCCGCCGCGGCGAAGAAGTACGCGAGCTTCGAACCGATGTTCGGCATCGAACAGGAGTACACCTTCTTCCAGGACGGTCGTCCCTACGGTTGGCCCGAAGTGGGCTATCCCGCCCCTCAGGGTCCGTACTACTGCGGCGTGGGCGGATCGAAGATGCCCGGACGCGACATTGTGGAGGCTCACACCCTCGCCTGCATGGAGGCCGGGATCTCCATCGAGGGAACCAACGCCGAAGTGATGATGGGCCAGTGGGAGTTCCAGCTCGGCGTGCTCGACACGTTGGCGATCTCTGACCAGATCTGGGTCGCGCGCTGGCTCCTCAAGCGCATCGCCGAAGAGTTTGACGTCGAAGTCTCCTTCGACGCCAAGCCGGTGAAGGGTGACTGGAATGGTGCGGGTGCGCACACGAACTTCTCGACCAAGCAGATGCGCGCCGAAGGTGGCTGGGACGCCATCATCGCCGGCTGCGAGGCGATTGGTACGCGGGTTAAGGAACACATCGCGGGTTATGGCGTGGGAATCGAGGAGCGTCTGACCGGCGCCCACGAGACCGCGCACTACACCAAGTTCTCCTACGGTGTCTCCGATCGCGGCTCGTCGATCCGCATTCCCGGCGGCGTTGCTCGCGAGAAGAAGGGCTACCTCGAGGACCGTCGACCCAACGCCAACGTGGACCCCTACGTCGTCACGCGACTGATGGTGGAGACGGTGTGTGGTGCAGCTGCGGCGAAGGCCCCCGCGAAGAAGGCCGTCGCCAAGAAAGTCGTGGCGAAGAAGGCCCCCGCCAAGAAGGCCCCCGCGAAGAAAGTCGTGGCGAAGAAGGCCGTCGCCACCAAGTAATTCCCCCCCAGGAATATATGAGAGACCCGTCACCGTCTCGGTGGCGGGTCTTCTCTTTCCCCGTGGGACGTTAGCCAAGAGAAGGTGCGAGAATGACTCCTATGCAAAGCCAAGCTCAATACGTACTGCGTACCGTCGAAGAGCGGGGAGTGCGCTTCGTGCAATTGTGGTTCACTGACGTCCTCGGGCGTCATAAGGCTTTTCACGTCACCCCGGCCGAACTCGAAGATGCCCTCGACCAGGGAATGACCTTCGATGGCTCCTCCATCGACGGTTTTTCACGTACCAGTGAGTCCGACGTCCTGGCGCGCCCCGACCTCACCACCTTTCAACTCCTGCCCTGGTACGAGGAGGGGACGGGCATTGCTCGGGTGTTCTGCGACATCGTGAACATCGACGGCACTCCTTTCGATGGCTGTCCGCGCCAGCAACTGCGACGAGTGCTCGACGGGGCACGAGACCAGGGCTACAACTTCTACGTCGCCCCCGAGATCGAGTACTTCTACTTCTGCGACACCAACGACGGGCGACCCGAGCCCATCGATCGCGGTAGCTACTTCGACCTCACCACCGACGACGTGGCCAGTCAGCTGCGTCGTCGCACGGTACTCACCCTCGAGGAGATGGGCATCGGGGTCGAACACGCCCAGCACGAGGATGCCCCGGGCCAACACGAGATCGACCTGCGTTACACCGACGCTCTTACGATGGCCGACACCGTGATGTCGGTACGTCACGTCGTCAAGGAGCTGGCCCGGCAGGTGGGCGTCGCCGCGAGCTTCATGCCCAAGCCCCTCGTCGGGGTGCAGGGTTCGGGCATGCACACGCACCTCTCTCTCTGGCGTGACGACAAGAACGCCTTCATCGGCGAGGGAGTGTACGGACTCAGCGACGTCGCCACCAAGTTCATGGCTGGACTGCTGCACCACGCACCCGAGATCACCGCCATCACCAACCAGTGGGTGAACTCCTACAAGCGACTGATGCCCGGCGCCGAGGCTCCCGTGGGGGTCGAATGGGCCCGCTACAACGCCGCGGCTCTCGTGCGGGTCCCCTCGGTCAAACCCGCGCGCATCGACTCCACGCGTCTGGAGTACCGCTCGCCAGACCCGGCGGCGAATCCGTACCTCGCCTTCGCGGTGATTCTGGCCGCGGGTTTGCGCGGTGTGAACGGCGACTACGAATTGCCCCGCGAGGGTGAGCACGTCGCGGCGCTGCCCAGGTCACTCGGTGAAGCGGTCGACCTCATGGCCACTTCAGAGTTGATGCTCGAGACGATCGGGGAGCACCAGGTCGAGTGGTTCCTGCGCAACAAGCGCGCGGAGTGGGACGCGTACCGCGCCCAAGTGACACCCTTCGAACTCGAAAGGTACCTCCCCCTCCTGTGACCGACGCCGTCCTCTGTGTTCCCTCGTGTGAAGGGCCCATCCGCAAAGCCTGCGACGTCACCGGCGTGACCCCGATAGTGGCCGCCAGTGGTCGCCTCAACGAGATCACGAGCCTCGAGCCCGCGGACGGCTTCGCCGGAGCGGTCATCAACGCCTCGACGTTCCCCTTCACCGAAGCAATGAGCCTGTGTCGTCAGTTGCGCAGTCGCGAGCGTTCGATCGGTCCGGTGATCTTGCTACTGGATCACTTCCAGCTGGACGATCTGACGTTTCGCGAGGATCTCTTCGACGACTTCGTGGTCGGCCCCTTCGACGTCTCAGAACTGGCGACGCGACTGCGACACCGTCTCCGTCGGTCCGGTAACGACACCGTGGCCCCGCGCATCGACCACGGCGGACTGTCGATGAACCTCGAGACCTACCAGGCCACCATCGTCGGGCGGATCATGGACCTGACGTACATGGAATACGAGCTACTGCGCTTCCTGGCGACGAATCCCAATCGGGTGTTCACGCGCGAGACACTGTTGAGCCGGGTCTGGGGCTACGAGTACTACGGAGGGGCGCGCACCGTCGACGTGCACGTTCGGCGCCTACGCGCGAAGTTGGGTGAGGAGCACGCGCACCTCATCCAGACGGTGCGCTCGGTCGGCTACAAGTTCGGAACCTCGGGCGAGTTCGACGTCAGCTGAGTGGGGCGTACGCCCAGAGTTCAACCTCGGCCAGTGCTCCCGGCATGGGAATACCCGCGATTTGAATGGTCGAACGTGTCGGACGCGGAACCTCGAACGCCGCCGTCCACACCTCGTTACACGCCGCGAAGTCGGCCACGTCCATCAAGAACAGCGTTCCTTTGACGACCTGGTCCATCGTCGCGCCGTTCTCGCCCAAGAGCACCGCAGCATTCTCCAGCGCCTGTCGCAACTGTTCGGCCGCCCCTCCTTCTACCAAGGTAGGGGTTGGCGCTCCTGGCACGGTGCCGAGTTGACCCGAGAGAATGACGAAGTCGCCGGCTCGACGAGCGGGAGAATATGGTCCGAGGGGCGTGGACACCGTCGACTCAGCTAAAGGAGTTGCCACACCCGCAGGTGCGTGTCGCGTTGGGGTTGGTGATGTGAAAGCCGGCACCCTGGAGACCGTCGGCAAAGTCGAGCGTCGAGCCAGTCAAGAGGTCCGCACTGGCGGAGTCCACGCAGACCTTGACCGCTCCGAACTCGGTGACGATGTCGTCATCGGCGAACTCAGAGTCGAAGTACATGTCGTAATTGAAACCCGAGCAGCCACCCGGCTTCACCGCCACGCGCAGGGCAAGGACCTCGTCGGTGCCTTCGCCCGCAATCAATTCGGCGACCTTGGCAATGGCGGCATCGGTCAGCGTGATGGGCTCCGCGTTCTTCTTCGAAAGCGTGATGGTGGTCGTGGTCGCGTCAGACATGCAACTCCTTTGGCAAGTTCTGCTCACCATCGTAGCGGCGCCCGTCGGCGATGGCTACGCCAATCTGAGCCGGTAGCGTCACCTTATGCAGCCCCAGGACCGGATTCTCGAACGATTGGCCCGGGTGCGCGACCCCGAGCTAGGAGCGACCATCGTCGAGTTGGGCATGGTGGGCGCCGTTCGGGTGACGGGTCGCGTCGCCCACGTCGAAGTGGCGCTCACGACAGCGAGTTGCCCCCTGCGCTCAGACATCGAGCGCGACGTGCGTGAAGCGGTGCTCGAGCTCGAGGACATCGACGAGATCGAGGTGACCATGGGTGTTCTCGATCCCGCGGCCAAGGCCTCGCTCATGCGCACGGCGCGGGCCCTAGCGCAGGCCCGCGCGCCCCAGACGAGCATCCCTCGTCGAGCCCCGGTCTTCATGATTGCCTCGGGCAAGGGTGGCGTGGGGAAGTCCTCGATTAGCGCCAACGTCGCGATCGCCCTCGCCAAGACCGGTCTACGTGTCGGTGTGCTCGACGCCGATATCTGGGGATTCTCGCTCGCTCGACTCCTCGACATCACTGGTGACGTCGAGGTGCGCGGTGCCAAGATGATCCCCCTCGAGCGTTCGGTCGGTGCTGGTTCGGTCGCTCTACTCTCCATGGGGCACCTGGCCGACGAGAAGCAGGCGCTGCTCTGGCGGGGACTCATGGTGCAAAAAGCCGTCGCGCAATTCATCGAAGACGCCGACTGGTCCCAGGTTGACGTCATGGTCATTGACACGCCGCCGGGCACCGGTGACATCGTGATGACCCTGGCACGTCTCTTGCCGCACATGGGACAGGTCGTGGTCACGACACCTTCGAAGGCCGCCCAACACGTCGCCGCTCGCGCGGCCGACTTCGCCAGCAAGTCGCACATCCGGCTTCTGGGGGTGATTGAAAACATGAGTGGCTTCGCCTGCGAATGTGGCAAGGTCCACGCACCGCTGGGCGTCGGAGGAGGGCGAGAACTCGCCCAGGAACTCGGCGTGGAGTTATTGGCGAAGATCCCCCTACGCGGCGACGTCGCCGACGGGGGCGACGACGGGCTTCCGGTCGCTTGGCACGAAGACGGCGAGGGACCGTTCCAGGAACTCGCGCGCCGACTCATGGGGCTGGCGCCGAGCCTGATCCCCGTGGGCTGCACGGCGCGCCTCCTCGACGCTCTCGACCACGCGGTCACCGAGGCGTGACGTCGCCGGGTACGTCGTCGTAGCCCGGTTCACCCGGTACCACGACGACGACCCGTCCGTCGCGCACGATCTCGCGCGGCTGAATCCTGAGCACCGTGGCTGTCGCCGCAGTCCTGAGAACGTCACCCACGTTGTCGTGGTGGCTCAACGCCCTCAGGGTACGCACCGTTGGCACGAGCATCGACCATTCGCCCGTCGCGAAACGCTCGAGCGCAGCACTCGCGCTCGTCCAGACGTGCTCGACAATCTCGCTGGCGTCGACGCGAGCGTGCTGACTCGTGGGTGCCGCCGCTACGAAGAATCTCGTGTCGAAGCGGCGCGGACGGCCTTCCGGCGTCACCCAGTGGGCCAGGTATTCGAGTTGACCAAGCGCCAGACGCAGCCCCTCTCGTTCAAGCAGGTCGGGCCACGCCAGCGTCGCGTGCAGGAGTTCCTCACGCCATCGTGCCAGCTCCTCCTCGCTGAAGGTGACGGCGCGCCCCCGCTCGTCGAGGGCCAGCAATAAGCCGGCCTCTTCGAAGAGCTCTCGTAACGCCGCGCAGAAAAACGCCAACGCGCCACCCTTCAGCTCTAGCCGTCGCGAGGCGTCCGCCTCGTCGCGGCCCAGGAAGAGACGCCGGCGCACCACCTCGTCGTCGGCCACGTCCACACTCCCGCCAGGGAACACGTGGGCTCCGGACGCCGCCGCCACCTGGGGGCTGCGACGCAACATAAGAATTTCTAGCAACTCCGTTTGGTTGCGAATTATGACGATTGTCGATGCCGGACGCGGCTCAATTTGCTCCATACCAGAACCTATCGAGTGGTGTCGCGAATCACCTCGCTCGGGCGTCAACTAAGTTTGTGGGACCACCAGTACCCAAGGAGCATCGTGGCTAAGCCTACGTCTGACCCCAAAACGACCCCGAAGAAGGCCGCCGCCTCGGGAGGTCGCCCCGCCGGACTCTTCACCTGGATTGCCGTAGGCGCGGTGGTCGTTGTCGTTGCCGCCCTCGTGCTGGTCAAGGTCCTCTCCGGGGGTCCCACTTCTACCAATTCTGGTGTCTGGGTCGCCACTGACCCCACCACTGCGGCAGAGGTGACGAGCGTGCCCGCGTCAGTCTTCAACACGGTCGGGGTGTCCGCCGGCGCTGGCGTCTCTCCCCCGATCGCCCTGAAGGGTCAGCCCGCGTTGACCGCCAAACTCGCTAACGGCACGTCGGTGCCCGAGGTGCTCTACGTGGGCGCCGAGTACTGCCCCTTCTGCGCCGCGCAACGTTGGGCCACCATCGCCGCGCTGGGCCGATTCGGCACCTGGTCGGGACTCGGCAATACCCAGAGCTCGTCAGTCGACGTCTACGCCAACACGCCCTCGTTCACTTTCGTCAAGGCGAAATTCACCTCGAAGTATCTCGTGTTTCGCGGCATCGAGACCCTCAACAATGTCTATAACGCCAACGCCAACCCGCCCTACGGCAAGTTGATGTCGCTCACCCCGGCCGAATCGAAGCTCTTCGCCAAATACGACACGTCGAAGTACATCAATATGAGTGCCAGTAACAACGGTGCCATCCCGTTCATTTCCATGGGCAACAAATTCCTCATCTCGGGTGCCAGTTACAACCCCGGCGTCCTCACCGGACTCACCCGCACCCAGATCGCTCAGAATTTGTCGGCTCCTTCGAGCCCGCAGACGACACTGATCATCACCTCCGCCAATGAGCAGACGGCGGCCATCTGTCAACTGACGAAGCAGCAACCCAGCGCCGTATGCAACTCATCGGGTGTCCTCGCCGCCAAGAAGCTCATGAAACTCTAAATGTCGCGTACCCTGCAGCCCGTATCGCGTTGGGCGGTCTACACCACGTGGCTGCTCAGCCTCGTGGGACTGGGGCTGGCTATCTACCTCACCGTGGCGCACTTTGAGGGTTCGCAGATTCTGGCCTGCTCGGACACCGGACTCGTCAACTGCGCCAAGGTCACGACCTCGGCACAGTCCTACTTCCTCGGTATTCCCGTAGCGGTACTGGGTCTCGCCAACTTCGTCATCTTCTCGGTCATCAATTCACCCTGGGCGTGGAAGACCAGTCACTACTGGGTACACGTCGCACGCATCGCACTGTCGATCGCCGGCATGATCTTCGTCCTGTGGCTCGTCTACGCCGAGTTGATCATCATCAACAACATCTGTCTGTACTGCACGGGCGTTCACATCGTCACCTTCGCGATGTTCGTGGTCCTCATGCGCGTCGTCCCCGACCAACTGGGCTGGGGCCGTTCAACGGCGCAGTAGCGCGCGGCGCTCGATCTCCGTCAGCCCACCCCAGATCCCGTAGGACTCGCGTTGGGCCAACGCCGTCGACAGGCAATCCTCGCGCACGGGGCAATCCGCGCAGAGCTGCTTGGCCTGACGCTCACGGCGCGAGCGAACTTCCTTGGACTCCAAGACGTCGGGGGAGAAGAACAACAAATTCTCGATGCCTCGACACGCTGCCGCGTCGGACCATTCGGCTCGCAGTAAGGCCATTGCCAACCCCTCATTTCCACTGACTCTCGCAGACTACCTACGTCTGCGTCGAAAGGCAAAATGGCGGACTGTGGGGTATTTGTCACCTTGCTACGCTGACATCGTGGCCTACGTTCTCCTCGCCAGTGATGTCCCCTCTCTTCGTAAGGAGCTTCGTGCGATGCTCGAAGGACCCGAGATTGAGATCGAGGAGGCCGCTAGCGGTCCTGAAGTACTCGAAATGGTGCGAGAAGGCGGAATCGACCTCGTCGTGACGGACTTGCAAATTGGGGCAATGGGGGGAATGGCTATCTGTCTCGAATTGCGCCACGACGAGTCCTACCTCCAGGGCGAACCGGTCGCGGTACTGATGCTCCTGGACCGTCGAGCCGACGTCTTCCTGGCCCGTCGCGCGGGGGCCGACGGTTTCTTGGTGAAACCACTCGACCCCCAACGGGTTCGTGCCGCGGTGCGAGCGTTGCTCAGTGGCGAGGAGTACGACGATGAATATCTTCGACCCGCCACGGTGCGCGCCGGCACCAAATGAAAGATCAGCCCCCCACGACGGGCCTCGCGCGGTTCCGCGCGCGGGTCGTCGGTCGCCACAACGACATCGACATTTCTCCAGAGGCGGCGCAGATTCACGCCCGCGTCGACCAGTTGAGCGAACTCGAACTTCGTGACGTTATGACGCCGCGAGTCGACGTGGTGTACCTCGCCATCCCCGTCACCCCCGAAGCGATCGCCGAGGCAGTTCGCGACACTGGACACTCGTGCTTCCCCGTCGTGGACGGGGACCTTGATGACGTGGAAGGTGTCCTCTTCGTCAATGACCTCTTTCGCTCCACTACTGCCAAACGCGCCATCGGTGTCTCGCTGCCCTCGGCCAATGAGATTGCTCGTAAGATTCGTCGTCCACTGATGCTGCCCGAAACGCTGGACCTCCTCGAGAGTTTGAAGGAGATGCGCGAACAACGCAGGACCTTCGCACTGGTGCTCGACGAACACGGAGGGGTCGCCGGTGTCATCTCCATTCGCGACATCCTCGAGCAGTTGGTTGGCGACCTCAGTGACGAGTTCGACGAAGATGACGAACCTACGATTGTCAAGATCCGCCCTGGGCGCTGGCTCGTCGACGGCCAGACCCACGTCGATAAGGTCGAAGAGGTGTTGGGGCTCGTCATCCCCGAAGGTGAGTACGTAACCTTCGCCGGATATATTTTGGACCTCGCGGGTGAAATTCCCGCCGCTGGGTCGGTCTACACGCAGGGCGACTGGAGCTTTCGCGTGCAGTCAGTCTCCAAACGCCGAATTAGTGAAATTGTTGCCGAATGCCACGAGCCCGCGCCGACGGCCGACGTCGTCAGCTGACACTTTGTGTACCAACAAGTCTGGCGAGTAGGCTTATCTGGCTGCGGGGTAACTCGCCGCGGGCTGTAGCGCAGCTTGGTAGCGCGCTGCGTTCGGGACGCAGAGGTCCCGGGTTCAAATCCCGGCAGCCCGACCACGTAGTTCCTGAAGTACGAAGTAGTTCTGGCTCCCATCGTCTAGCGGCCTAGGACACCGCCCTTTCAAGGCGGCAGCACGGGTTCGAATCCCGTTGGGAGTGCCAAACGATCCTTCGATGCGGTGATGTCCATGATTCCCTTGATGGCGCTTGGGGTTTCGGTGGTTCCAACAACCCCATCTTCATAGTGCAGCCCTTCGGGCACGAATAACCGCAGAAACTGTTGGCGTTCCTGGGGATTGAGGTGGTTCCAACTCGCGGGAAGGTCGCTCAATAACGACTGTGCTTTGGCGATGACCTCGTCCACGTCGAAGTCGTTGACGAGCAGCGGGGCCAATTCCTCGCGTTGACTGATGCGCTCGACTTCGATCTTGGCGAGATATCTCTTGAAGGTTTCTTCGCTCAGAGTCCGCCCCTCCAAATACGTCTCGACGAGTTTCTCCTCCTTGGCGTCGAGGTCAATGAGTGCCCTCTCGATCTGGGCTCGAGTGCCCTCCTGCTGGGTCTTGGAATCCGCCACGACGTCGCGGACCACCTCACTTAGGAGCGTGAACACCGGGGCGGGAACCGACATCTCGCCCAGCCAGGCTTCGAAGGCCTCCTCCAGGGCTTCCTTTCGGACGTTGACGTGGTAGCACTGGCGATTCCTGCAGTGGTAGTAGGGATACTTCTTGCCACTCCGACTGGTCGACCAACTGGCCGTCAGGGGCGTCTGACAAGGCCCGCATCGAACCACCCGGCGAAGGGGAAAGTCTTCGTTGTTAAGCCCCCGGCACTGGGCGTGGGAGCCGTTCCTGGCGATGGACTGTTGGGCGAGGGCGAAGGTCTCGCGGTCGATCAGTGGCTCGAAGTCGCCGGTCCGGGTGACGCCCCACTTCTTGACCACGATCTCGCCGATGTAGAGGCGGTTCTCGAGCAGACGTTGGAAGGCACCGGAGCTGAAGGGAAGGCCGTTCCTCGTCGTGATGCCCCTCACGGCGACCGAGCGTCGCACGAGGTCCTTGGACTCGCCGGCCGCGACTCTCTGGAAGACCTCTCGCACGACCGGCGCGAGAAGTGGATCCAGCACCATGCTGGTCTCGCTCTTCGTGCCGGCGCGGTACCCGACGGGAGCTCGCCAGACCCACCTCCCGTGAGCGATGGCGGTCTTCATGCCGTCGGTCGTGCGCTGACTGCGCAGGTCGTTGTCGAACTGTGCGAGGACGGCCATGAGGTTCTCGGTGAGCTTGCCCGTGGGGCTCGCGTCGAATCGTTCCATCACCGACTCGAGAGAGATCTGGAGCGTCCCCAGGGCAGCTTTGATGGTGTGGTGCCCTCCGACCTCTCGCGCCAATCGGTCCACGCGATAGACGACGACCGAGGTGATCTCACGCTTCCTGGCATTCGATCCCAGGTAGCGCAGCATCTCTTGGAGCTGGGTGCGGTTCACCGTCTTGGCGGACTCTCCCTCCTCGCGGAAGATCCGGTCGACGACGAGGCCTTGTCGCTCGCAGTATCGCCGGCACTCCTTCTCCTGGGTCTCGAGGGAGTAGTTGTCGACTTGGTCAGTGGTGCTGACACGGACGTAGAGAACGGCTCTCGACATGGGACCTCCTGGACTTTAGACACAACGGTCGGTTTCATCCTGCATTTCGACACTGACATCCGAGCAATGCCGGCCAAGTGGATCAACAGGAAGTTCAATTCTTCGTCCGATGCGGCAGCGCTCTGACCAAGAATCTCTCTGGCGCGCTCGATAGTAACCACGCTCGGCTACCGCACGGCCTGAGAAAGAGATCTGAAGTGTGAATGAACGTCTGACCGGTGCACTCTGCTCCCTTTACAGAGGAGCGAGATTTTCGCCCCCTATAGAAGGAGCCACTTATTTGGGCCAATATGGGACCGGGACAATCGGATTTCTCTAAATTATGGAAGATTCCGGTGATCACTATGTCCAGCCGTACGGCCGACTCGGCGCTTCGCGCTCGTCGACCTCGGTCGGTAGGGCAATGTCATTTCGCGATTGAAAATCCGAAATCCGTCGATACTTTCTATACATCTAGCAAGCAATGGTGGTGTCCGACTCCGGCGTTGCGTGATTCATGGCCACTCGAGGCCGATTAGGAGTGAAATGAATTGATGAAGCCGACGATCGGGTCCTCCGCGCCGGCGCCCACAACCGCACCATGGGGGAGAACCTGGTCGATTGTGGGCGCACGGCAAATCAGAGGACAACTCCTGACCATGGAAGTACGTCGGCACGGTGGCACGCCACCTCGGTGCCGGCGGGGCCAGGAAGGATCGGGGGGCGCTCCAATGAGCACTGTTCGACCGCGAATGCGCATCGCGGTGAGAAGGGGCATCCTCCCGAGGGAATGGGACTGAGTGTCGCGCTCTTCAGATTCAAGTTCGACAGTCGACGCTTCGCTTGTTCCCCCGGATCTGCTACCGGCGAGGCTTCGAGGAGCATGCGGGTGTAGGGGTGCCCCGGACTCCGATAGATGGCGGACGCCTCGCCGCGCTCCATCAACTGACCTCGATAGAGCACCAAGACCTCGTGGGACATGTATCGCACGACCGAGAGATTGTGGGCAATGAAGAGGTAGCTCAAGCCCATTTCATCTTGGAGCTCGCTCAAGAGGTTCAGCACCTGCGCCTGAATGGAGAGGTCGAGAGCGGACACCGGTTCATCACAGACGACGAACTTTGGAGAGAGCATGAGCGCGCGGGCGATGGCGATGCGCTGACGCTGACCACCCGAGAACTCACTCGGATACCGGTCCAGAGCGTAGGAGGCGAGTCCCACGCGATTGAGGAGTTCACTGGCGCGCTGCATCGCCTCGGCACGCGGTACGTCGCGATGCGCCAGCAGAGGCTCGATCAACGTGTCAACGATCTTGCGGGTCGGGCTCAACGAGGAGTACGGATCCTGAAAGACGACCTGCATGTGTTCGGTCAGGCGACGACGCTCGCTCTTCGAACTGCGGGTGATGTCGTTTCCTTCGAAGGAGATTGTACCGCTGGTCACGCGTTCCATCCCGAGAACCGCGCGTGCGATGGTGGTCTTGCCGGAACCCGACTCTCCCACCAATCCCACCGTCTGGTGCAGTGGCACCGAGAAGCTCACTCCGTCGACCGCCGTCAATGAACCTCGTCGTCCCGTCTTGAAGACGACTCTCAAGTCGTCGACGTCCAAAAGGTGTGCGTCGGCGTGTTGGGTGTCAGTCGTCGTCGTCACGAAGTTCTCTCCGTGGAGAGAGCTACGACATCACGCCAATGCAGACACCGGACTAGTCGATCGTCGTCACCACGCGACAATCTGACTTCGGTGGTGGCGCACTCAGCGGTGGCGAAACTACAGCGGTCGAAGAACCGACATCCGGAGGGCCAATTGTGTGGCGCGGGCACGCTCCCAGGAATCGATGGCAACTTTTCCGCTTCACCCACCAATGCCGGGTTACAGAGCTGCAGTCCACGGGTGTAGGGGTGATTCGGCCGCAGGAAGAGTTGCTCGACCGTCGCTTGCTCGACGATGTACCCCGCATACATCACCACGGCACGATCACAGAGGTCGGCCACCACTCCCCAATCGTGGGTCACTAGCAAGATCGACATCCCGGTTTCGGCCTGCAGAGTTCGCAGCAATCCCAGAATCTCGGACTGGACCGTCACGTCGAGTGCCGTCGTGGGCTCGTCAGCGACCAGAATTTTCGGGCGACCAGCAAGCGCCAGCGCGATGCACACGCGTTGGGCCATACCTCCTGAGAGTTCGTGCGGGAATCTCTTTGCGACCATCGTCGCACCCGGGAGGCGAACCTGTTCGAATAACTCGATCACGCGTGACTTGGCCGCGCGTCGCGACAGACCCTCGTGACGACGCACGACTTCGGCGACCTGAGAGCCCACCGTGAAAGACGGATCGAGACAGGACATGGGCTCCTGGAAGACGATGGCGATGTCGGTCCCACGGTGGGCGGCCATCTGCTTCTCCGATAACCCTTTGAGATCCACGCCGTCCATCACGATGCTTCCGGCACTTACTTTAAGAGCCGGGGGAAGGATCCCAAGAATCGACAGGGCGGTCACCGACTTACCACTCCCCGATTCGCCAACGATTCCGAGGACCTCACCGGCGTGAAGGGTGAAGCTTACGTCGTCGACGACTTTGATCGCCCGATCGAAGGACTCGAAGGTGACACTGAGGTGTGACACTGTCAGAACCGCGTCGCGACCCACCACCTCGGGTTGAGGGTCCACAAGGTCGGTGCCGCCATCTTGTGAAAGAGATGGCGTGTCTGTGGTCAGCGGACGGCGACCCCACCGACGTCGACGCATTGCATTTTGACGAGCCCCCGCGGACCAGCCTTCGAAAGTGGCGTCACGAACGGCGTCGCCCAAGAATGCGAAAGCCAATATGGTGAAGAAGACGACGCCCCCCGTCGGAACGAGCATGAACGCATCCTGATAGACCAGTTGAGAAGCGTCGTAGATGGCACCACCCCAACTCGGGGCCGGTGCAGCGACCCCCACGCCGAGGAACGAAAGCCCTGTCTCGACGCCTAGAGCGATGCCTCCCCAGATCGATGCTTGGACGATAATGGGACCCGCCACGCGCGGCAGGACATGACGGACGACAATCCTCCACTCCCTGACTCCCGCCGTTCGTGCGGCTGCCACGTAAAGTTCTTCGCGCACCGACAGGACCGCGCTGCGAATCACTCGAATCACGCCCGCCGATCCGAGGATGCCGAAGGTGATCATGGCGGCGTAAAGATTCTCGAGGAAGATGGCCGTCACGGCGAGAACGATGATGATGTTGGGTACCGACAGCAACAAGTCAGTCACGTTGCCGACCCACCGGTCGACGGAGCCACCCAAATAGCCAGCCGCCAGTCCCACCGGAATGCTGACGACGACGATAGTGACGATGGTAACGAGCACTCCCAACAACGTGATTTGACCGCCAAACAACATGCGACTGAGGATGTCACGTCCGAGAGCGTCAGTTCCCAACCAGTGAGCCGAGGAGGGACCAGCGGTCGTGTTGAGCAAATCTTGCTCCAAAGCACCGTAGGGTGCGATGAACGAGGCCAACGCACACAGGACGGAGATGGCGACAAGGTAGATCAGGCTCGCGACGCCGAGGGGCTTCTTGAGAAATCGGCGAACGAAACTGAGGTTCGCCGGTGGTGCCCCCGTCGGTGCGTCGATCACTGCGATGACCTCTTCGCCGACGGAGCCAGCGAGCGACGATTCGAGGTCGTAACTCATCGGTGACGCACCTTGGGGTTTATCAGCGCGTAACAGACATCAAGGACAATGTTCACGGCTATCACGAACATCGTGAAGTACAGGGTCACTCCCTCGATGATGGGGATATCGTGGGCGGAAGCCGCCGTGACGATCAAACTCCCTAGTCCCGGCAGAGAAAAGACGTTCTCCGCGAAAACAGTGAAGCTCAGTGCGGAAACGAATACGAGCCCGAGGACAGTGAGCGTGGGTGTCACGGCATTTCGCAATGCGTGCTTCCACAGGATGCGGCTGCGACTGATACCCGATGCCCGAAGGGTACGTATGTATTCGCGGTCCAAAACGTCTTTCATCGATTCGCGTGACTGTTTGGCGACAATCGCCATCGGACTCAAGCTGAGGGAAATGACCGGCAGGATCAGAGAGTGCAACCATCCCCATAAAGATTGGGACGGGGCCACGTAGCCCACTGAGGGGAACCATCGGAAGTGGACTGACAGTAGTTCTTGCAGCAGTAGTCCCACCAAGAATGCCGGAAGGGCGAAACCGACCACCGAGAGGAAGTCGACGAACTTTCCCAAAGCCCCTCCGCGTACGGCGCTGACTACGCCCAGGCTAATTCCAACTGCGGCACTGAGGAGCGTCGTAAGCACTACCAGAGAGAGTGTCACGGGCAGTCGCTGAGCCAGGATGTGGGTCACCGACTGACCGCTAAACGCATCTACTCCAAGTCGTCCGTGAAATACCAACTGAGTCAGGTAGTGACCATACTGGTACCACAGTGGACGATTCAAGCCAAGAGAGATCCTCAGACGCTCGTACTCCGCGTGGGTCGCCTCCACCCCCGCCAGCGCACGCGCCGTATTCCCGGGGACGAGTGACTCAAGCACGAAGGAGACCGCACTCACTACCAGTAGTAGTGGTATCGACCTGACGATACGCCTGAGGATCAATCTCAGCATGTACTACTCAACCTCCGTAGACGTTGACTACGTTGAAGCCGCCTGGCGTGTTGCTGCCCGGGGTGGGGAGACCCTTGACACCGCTGGTTGCGACAACGAAACTTTTCTCCATGGCGGCGACGACTGCATACGCGTTCGTCGTAATGTAAGCACCCACGGCCTGGAACCTGGAGAACGTCTGCGACGAGGGTGCCGAGAGGGCGGCACGATACAACTTGAACGCCGCAGGCGAGCTGGCGTTGAAGGCGTTCGCGCCAGTCTTGCCGAACCAGAGCAGGTTTGCCGTAGACAGAAGGTCACCTGAAGGCCAGCTGAGTTCGAAGGCAGAGTACTTCAGGGTCGTCTGCGCGGCGGAGAACGGCGGGAAGCCAGACTCTGGCACGAGAATTGCCTTGACGCCGATCGCCGCCCACTCCTGAGCCATGGCCTGCAGGCCCAGAGCAGTTGCCGTCTCAGAGGTAATGTACAGGATCTTGAAGGAGAAGCCCTTCGCGTACCCTGCGGCCTTCAGTAACGCCTTCGCCTTGTTGGGGTTGTAGTTGTAGTAGTTGGACAACTTGGGGTTATAGCCGTCCCAACCTGGAGTGGTCGGTTCGTCGTCAGCGGAACCCAGGAACCCGAACGCAACTTTGGCGATCGCTGGACGATCAATTGCGTAATTGAGCGCTTGACGTACCTTCAAGTTGCCTAACGCCGGAACTGTCTTACCAAAGCGGTCCATGATCCACACGGGCAGGTACTGGTTGGCTGCGAGCACGTCCACGTTGAGCCCTGCTGCCTTTGCGGGAGCGTATTGCTGTATGACGGTCTCTCTTGGATCGAGGATCTGAACCTGGCCCGTCTTGATGGCGTTGAGTGCCGACGTGGGTGAAGAGATGACCTCGAGGGTGATCGAACTGTAGTGAATTCTCGACGGGTTGTAGTAGTTCCCGTTCGGCGTGAACACGTACTTGCTACCAATCACCGTTGCCGAGCTGTCGAGCACGTAAGGACCCGCACCACAGGGAACCGACGCCAACGCCGCCGCGTTGGCGAGCGCGTTAGGGCACACGATATCGCCCGACAAGTTGCCCTGCGAGAACGTAAGCGGGAACTCCGGGTTTGGAACCGTCGTAGTGACCAGTACCGTGTAGGGCCCGGTCGCTTTGACGGTGACCCCGTTGAAGTTACTGGCCGCCGGTCCACTGCCCTTGGCGTTGTACTGCAACCCTGCCACCACGGCCGCCGCGTTCACGGGTTCGCCGTCGGCGAACTTGATGCCCTGGGCGATCGTCATCTGGAACCTCTTGTTCCCAGTACCGATGTACTTCCACGAGGAAGCCAGTCCCGGAATGAACTTTCCGCTGTACGTCTCATTAATGAGGGGCTCGTACAACAATTCAGCTGCATAGAGTCCTTCGCGTTCGTCATCCTTTGACGGGTCGAGACTCTGTGGTTGTCCACTGATTGCGATGGTCAACGCACCTGCGGCGGCGTGCGCCTTCACTGCGGCATCCGCACTTCCGGACAGGTACGATGGGACCGCCGCCAGCAACATCGCGGTGGCCAACGTCCCGGCTCCGAGATACCGCAAGTTACGGTTTTTCTGAATAGACATTTTCAACGGTACTTCCTCCAATTGGGCAACTGCGGACGCAAGTAATTGACGAGACGTCGGATAGCGCGTTCCCCCTAGGCCACGAATCCTACGTAGCGAAAAGTCCTACAAACCCTTTTAAATAATGAGGATCCGTAACTGATGCATAACCAAAAGTTAACCCACGAACTCTTCGACGACCTTAAGATTGGACCCCCTCGGACGACTCGGACGCTTGACTTCTCACCGAGATCTTCGACTTGCCAAAACCATTGTCGAGTATCAACCCGCAACACGACTTGACTATGTCGCGGCGCCCCAGGAGTGCCTCGCAACGAAATAGGAAACGAGTCGACATGGATCATGGTTATCAATTTCGCCACTTTTCTCGCGTGTGCCGCGAGCACAAAACCACAACGATCGGCTCCTGGTGCCTCCCCAATGCCATGTGGCACCCACGCGAAAGCGATGTCATGCCAAGGTTCCCCCTCGAGCATCACGCCGCCCACAAGTCATGTCCGAAAACTTGGTGACGCCCGAGCCGTATGTGGTCGTCAGATTTCTCAAAAACTGCCGCGCAACGCGTGAGCATGCCTAAGACCAAGTCGAAACCAAAGGACTGGGCCGGCGACATTTGCGCACAGGTGTGCTCACTGATAGTCGGCGGCATTGCGTCCACTTCTCCGATGATCGTAACTCGAGCCGCGCTAGTCCGAGCGCCGAAACCACGCTTCCTACTGCGAACAATCTTGCACGATGCCCTAATCCTCGTTCGGTAACCGTGTCCGTCACAATTCTTCCCCGTCAGCGGCGTGATTGAAGGAAATACCGGCAAGACTGTCCTCTGGTCGAGGTGCCGGACGCGAGGGGCCCTCACTCGGGTGTAGCGGCACCGGAAGAACCCGGACTTCAGTTTCGTCGTCGGTCGCCAAGTGACGTCGATCCCCCAGAGTCGAGCGATCTCCTCGGCGAAGAACTGCGGCAATCGTCGTCCATCGACTCGTCGCACTAGCTCCTCCAACAACGTACCGATGGTCGTGCCGTGATACCCGTGTGCCATACCTGGTAGCCAGTGGGGCCTCATATCGGCGAGTCGTTGCGAAAGGTCGACGTGGTCGACTAGTTGCTCAAGGGTGAATTGAGGTTCGACGCCGCACGGATCTGCTTCGTTGGACAACGCCGCACGGACCAGGACATGTGGCTTGCCACCGGCCGTGAACTCCGACAAATAGGTTGGCATCGTAACGTCCAAGTCGATGCAGTCACGGTCCGCGAGGACGGAAATGCACACTACTGACGCGCTCTTGAAAGCGGAGATTATTCCGATCAGGCCTTGCGGTGAAGCGTCCCGCGCGGTCAGTTCCACGAACTTCTCCCTCGCACGTAGACGGCGAACTCGCCGACGACCCCGGAGTATTCGGTCACGAGATTGGCAAGATTCTTATCGATTCCTTCGTAGCCACTGAATACTTCATCCATCAACTCTCCTTTGACATTCTTCGTGCCGGCTTTGCGACGGTTTCGGGCGCCGCTCCCCTTGTCAGACAGCGACGACCTCGTTGGTCGCGGGGTATACGCGAGAGGAGTCCCCATCGGTTCGCTTGGCCCACGACTGTGCTCCCGAGCGGATCACCTTGGAGATGAGAACCGCGGGGGCGCTCAAACGCTTACGGCGAAGATGAGCGAGGAAGATTCTCCTCTCGGGCAAGGGGTCCAAGATGTCGACCACCGCGATCTCCGGCAAGACTTCACCTAACGAGAGAATCGGGGCGGCCGCAATACCCAGACCCATTGCCACCATTGCTTGAAGGTCCAAACGTTCTCCCGTCTCAAAGGAGATGGACGGCTCGAAACCGGCCATTCGACACGAGTGCAGCAAGCCTTCAGTCGTCGGGTGATCCGCGCGCACGATCCAGCGTTCGTTACGCAGTACTTCGAGCGGAATCGGTCCGCGATTGGCCAATTCGTGACCCACCGGAACCAGAACCTTCATCGGATCACGCGCCAGTAGTGAAATATAGAAGTTCGTCGTCGAAATACGGCGCCACTCGTAATCTGACATGATTGCGACTTCTATCTCACCGTGGACCAGCTGATTCACCAATTCCTTGGACTGTGCGCTGCGAACCGTGAGACCAATGCTCGGATGCTGGCAACTGAAGGAACGAACAATGGGCGGCAGCAGGAGCGAAGTGGCCGAAGGAAATGCCCCGATACTGACGGTCCCGGAACGCAATCTCTCGAGATCGACGAGTTCGGCACTCGCCGCTTCCAATTCGAAACGCACGCGCTCGGCGTGCGCCACAAGGAGTCGACCCACTTCGGTGAGAACGGTACGACGCGGGTGACGCTCCAGGACGGGCTGCCCGATCTCGCGTTCTAGACGGCTGATCTGCTGGGACACCGCAGACGGTGTATATGACAGAGCCTCCGCAGCCGCCGCAATGGACCCGCATCGGTCTACCTCAGCCAACATCAATAAGCGACGAGCATCCAACATGATTCACATCCCCCCCCTCCCCGGGAGCAACCGCTCCCGGAACACGCTACGCACCGAGCCGAACCGACGGACGCGATCGTCCTGGTCCTTCGTCGCTTCGTTCCATTCGAAGCAACGATCTAACTAAGGCCGCTCGAGCAATCCCGCCCATGATGCGCGACGTTCACCCGCCGGATCATGGACGACTTCAATGGCCTCACCAAAGAGCAGGGTGGACCGATCCGAAAGCTGATAGTGCGGCCATTTCACGTCCGTGGTCGAGGGCTCGCCCTGGGCCACTCCCAAGAGCAGGTCGCGTACTTTGAGAGTCGTGGGCACATCCTCGTCTAGCATCCCGTCGCCAACAGGGACACCGGCCGTTCCCGAGGGAGTAGCCAATGGGGTAAAGAGATAGAACATATCCACGGTATGCACCGGACCAAAGTCCGGCCACGGTGGGGTCACCGGGGTTCGATCGAATCTTCCGACGTAACTTCGCCCACCCGCCTCAATTTGAGCCTCAGCCAATCGAATGGCAGGCATCGCGAAATGGAAGTCCGTAAGCAAGTCGACGTACCAGTCATCGCCACCCTTCTCGTAGAGGACTTCCAATTCCTTCCACCGCACGTTTCCGATGAGACGACGAGCAAAGAGCTCCTTGTTCTTTCCCCCATTGACGGGATCGAACTTGCGCCATAGGCCCATGTCCTTGAGCGTCCAGCTAACGCAGAGGGCTACATCGCGGACGGCGCCTGCTCGGATTGCGGCCATCGGGTGAAGAGGCAGAACGTCGTCGCCGAATACCGGCAGCACCACTTCGGCGTCAAACTCCGTGTCGAGTTGAGCATTATTGGCCAACACTCGCGCGGCGTTAACAATCTCCTCGGTCGAGAGATTGACGATCTGTGCCGCGTCCTCACTTGCGAGGCCCGCGGCGCGCAGGAAGACTCGTGCAGATCGCGTGGCAGTTTCACGATCACGAACCTGACGGGCCGCGCCACTCATGAGCCACGCTCCGGCGAATTTTCCCGCGCACGCGGGCATGGCCAACATTGCTCCAACCGTCATGGCACCCGAAGAGCGCCCGAGGAGTCCGATCGAGTCAGGATCGCCACCAAATATTGCCGCATTTTCTCGCACCCAATCGAGAGCCAGGCTGAGGTCGCGCAGTGCGAGGTTCGTATCGACAATGCCGGGTGCGATGTCATCGAGATAGAGATAGCCAAAGGGTCCGATGCGGTAATTCACCGCGACGACGACAGCACCTTGAGCGGCCAACGACGCACCGTCCGTGTTGCCGTCGCCCATGACGAAGGCACCGCCATGGACCCAGAACACGATTGGTCGTTTGCCGTCTAACGACGGTGTCCACACATTCAGATGCAGGCAATCCTCACTGCCCATCACTTGAGACGGTGCGTCGGGATTCATGGGCGTCTGGACCGCCGCACTGGCGAATGACGTGGCGTCAAGAACTCCTTCCCAGGGTGAACGTGGTTGTGGCGCTCGAAAACGCAGTGGCCCAAGCGGCGCTTGGGCGTATGGCACCCCCAGGAAACTGAGTACACCGTCCTCCTCCTTACCGCGAATCACACCAGTAGAAATGCGAACTTCAGTCACGTCGATCCTCCTCGGGGTCGCGATAGGTGAACGGTCCCTCAAGGGACCGCGTGACGATGCGGACGTGCGACGACTCGGGGCACGGTGACGTAGCCCCAATCTGACGAGCCGGACCGTTTATCCCTGAGTAGGCAAATAGTGTATCCATAATTACGTCATTCTCGTCGTACGAGCGAGACTTAGTAACTGAGGCAACCTTATTTTTCCATACCACATAAGTGCTCACCGTCATGACACAAAGTGTATCCAAGAATTTCGATTTGTCAATATGTGTATCCAAGAATTATTCTCAGGGAACTAGCACGTCATCCGATCTCCCGCACTGATCGTCAAAAAGGTGCCGTCATGACGGTGCTAAACGGAATTGTGGAACTCAGCGCGCCCGATCAGCCGGTTCTCTTGGTCATGAGAGTCGGTTGTCCGCCTGCATAAATCGCCCGGTCCCCAGAACCATGTTCAGGGCCGCACGAATTGTCGCTGGTTCCTGTTCGGGTACGACCCCCGCCATGACCGCGATAGCAATGCGGGCTTGATGGCGGGCCATGGTGTGGGCGGCCATCACTCCATCACGTTGTTCACACGCGTGGGCTAACGCCATGTGCTCCACGACCGATTGGGGATCGCTGTGGGGCGAGTCGCGCGCCCAGACCGAGCGATAGAGCGCATTGCGGTCCGAGAGCCGTTCGAGGTCTTGTCGCAACAGCAGTGGAGCGTGGGACATGTGAGTGTTATGAAAATGGGTATTCGCCAGTTTCCACGTAGCGGCATCTCGATCGCGAGCCTTCTCCATGAGTTCGAGATCACGTCGTAATTCCTTGATGTCCACCTCGGTCAACTGGGGAACGCTCACGGCAGTGGCTACTGCGCTCATCATGATACGTTGAGCGGAAATGGCTTCTAAGTCATCGAAGCGGAACTCCGCGACACGAGCGCGATGATTACTCTCGGCGTAGATGAGGCCCTCCTCCTCGAGCAGTCGCAACGCCTCGCGCAGTGGGGTCCTACTCACGCCGTAACGCTCAGCGAGTTGCACTTGGGGGAGCACCGCTCCGAAAGGAAATCGACCAGACAGGATTTCATCGCGAAGGCGACGATGCACCGTTCTCACCGTCAGACTGGGATCGCGTCGACCCATTCGAGAGGAACTGACGGGCACCATCTCGATCGACTCAACGGCTGCCGCCTCGGCTCCAGGACGGGGGGGTTTCGAAAGTGCCATCGGTTATCGTCGCCCCTTCCTGCCTCGATCACGAGCGACGCCGATGCTATGGCGCCCTACTTCTTATCTTCTCATCAATTGTCCCAGGCGCCGATCGAATGACGCTTGAGGGTCTCGTTGAGTTTGATTTTCTCGGCGACCTCCACGGACGTGGCCAGCTGGTTGATGGGAATCACCACCACTCCGTCGGCGTCACCCACAATGATGTCACCGGGCGACACGCATTGACCCCCGATAGCCACTGGGACCTGATGACGTCCGGGTCCGAACTTGTAGGGACCCGCCGGAGTGACGGCTCGAGCGAACACCGGCAATTGAAGTTGTTCGATCGCGTCGACGTCACGGATGGCCCCATCGATGACGAAGCCCGCAAGAGCGTTCACCTTCGCGCGTCCGGCGATCAGTTCCCCAACGAGAGCTCTCGACACATCGCCAAAGCCATTGACCACCAGGACCTCTCCCGGGGCAGCACGATCGACCGCCTCGTGGATTACCTGATTGTCGCCCGACCTAGTGAGCACGGTGTACGCGCGCGCCACCAGTCGCGCACCATGCCACATTGGGTGAATTCCCGAATCCACCGCGCTGATCCGTTCCATTGCGTCACCCACATTGGCCACAGGCAGTAGTTGGAGCCGTGCGAGTAATTCTGCGACCTGCTCATCGGTGAGTCGTGTCTCCTCGGGAGTCATCGCTTCGTTCCCGCTCACGATGGCATGGGATAGTCATCCGCGTTGAGCACCCAGCCCTCCATGTTGGAGAAGTCGTGACGCGGCGGACCAAAGAGGTCGACGAGTTGGTTCACTCCCTCGCTGATCTGCTGACTGGTGTGAATGATGAGGGGCGGGATGATGGCAAGAGACGGCCCTGCACAGATCTGGTGCTCGTCCTCACGCCACTGGCGGCTGTCGGTCCCCCATGGCCACCGAAGGTGATGGACGAATCCACCCGACAGACACAGTGAGCCCTGCTCAAAGTCGTCGTGGGTGTGCGGCGACATCTTGGTCACGTCACGTGGACCATGACGCGGTTCGGAGTAATTGATCATGAGATTCGTGGTTCGCCAAATACGCCCGAAGCGCCCCTGCTGAGGCTCGACGTCGAGGCTGTACCGGCGCAGGCGAAATCCGTCAACGGGGTCTGGCCACAAATCCAGTGGTGCGACGTTCGGCTTGGGCGACACGTACGACGACGCGTTCACACATAGGGCGTTGAGTCCTTCGTCCACCGTTGGGATGATCTCGACGACGCGCCCGGCCCGCAGCATCTCGATGTCACTGTCGCCCGGTGGGACCACGATGAGCGAACGTCCCGAGTCCTCCAACGTCTCGCCACCCGCCCTCACCACCAGGGAGAGATCTTCGTCGTGCAACAAGATCACGTGCTCTTGACTCTGACCAGTGCGACGAATGTGAGCTCCTGCCTCGAGCAGGGAGTAGGCCACCAAGAAGTTCTGACCTCGCGTCAACCAGGTCCGACCATGGTCACCTTGCACCTGGGGCGGCGTCTCGTAGTAATTCGCGTACTCACTCGTCCCGTAACTCGAGGCGCCCGCGCCCGACGAAGAAGCGAGTCTCGCCCTCGGATCGTTGTCAACAAAGACCATTGAAAATCCTCCTACCCGTTCACGGGTTGTACTGCAGGACGTACATGCCTGCGTTGTAATCGGTGATGTAGGCCAAGCCATCGGTCGTCACGAAGACGTCGGTGGTGTGAGTGGCCAACGGACGTCCCTTGCGCCTCTCGGTCATGCGCTCGGGCAGCGGCGGTACGAAGTAGGCACGCTGCTGCGGCTGATACGGGTTCTTGATGTCGTAGACCCGCAGTCCGGCGTTCTGATAGGTCGCAAAGATAATCTCCGAGCTCTGCCAACTTCCGACGCGATTCTCGTGCATGTTGTGCGGTCCGAAGTGACCAGGTTCGGCGCAGTAGTCACGTTCCAAGGGCGTCGGAAATGTCGAGATGCTGATCGGGTTGCTCTTGTCACGGATATCGAACACCCAGGTGTACTTCACCTGGTCCGCGCAGTTGTCGAGCACCGCTTCGTCGTTGACGATCAGTAAGTTGCGATCGAGCAGGGGGA
>JARCRU010000052.1 GCA_029850535.1 Actinomycetota bacterium
GATCGCCTCGTCCATGGCCTGATGAACTACGTCGCGGTCGATGGGGTGCTCGACGTGGCAGAAGAGGTGCAGGACGTTGAGCCCGCGCGAAGGAGTCAGTGGCGTTGTGGTCATGGCTTCCATGATAGGGAGCCGACGAGAAACACAAAGCCGCGGGGCCCTGAGGGCCCCGCGGCTTCGTTGAAGACTGTCGACGATTTAGTAGTCGTCCATACCACCACCGGGCATCGCCGGCGCCTGCTCTTCGGGCTTGTCGACGATCACACACTCGGTCGTCAGGAACAAGGCGGCGATTGACGCGGCATTCTGCAGAGCCGAGCGGGTCACCTTGGCGGCGTCGATGACGCCAGCCTTCAAGAGGTCCTCGTACACATTGGTCGCGGCGTTCAGACCCTCGGTGGGCGACGCCAGGTTGCGCACCTTGTCCACGATCACGCCACCTTCGAGTCCCGCGTTGACCGCAATCTGATTCAGCGGCGCTTCCACGGCTTTGGCAACCATGCGAGCCCCGGTCGCCTCGTCACCACTCAAGGAGTCGGCGAGGGCCAGAATAGCGACCTGGCTGCGCAGCAGCGCCACGCCACCACCAGGCACGACACCTTCTTCGATGGCGGCCTTGGTGGTCGAGACCGCATCCTCGATACGGTGCTTCTTCTCCTTGAGCTCCACTTCGGTAGCAGCGCCCACCTTGATGACAGCGACGCCGCCGGACAACTTGGCCAGACGCTCCTGGAGCTTCTCGCGGTCGTAGTCCGAGTCGGTGTTCTCAATTTCGGCCTTGATCTGGGCGACCCGGCCCTTGATCTCTTCTTCCGTTCCGGCACCCTCGACGATGGTGGTCTCATCCTTGGTCACCACGATCTTGCGAGCCTGACCCAGCAGTTCCACGGCGGCGTTCTCGAGTTTGAGTCCCACTTCCTCGGCAATGACGGTGGCACCGGTCAGGATTGCGATGTCCTGCAGCATGGCCTTGCGGCGCTCCCCGAAGCCCGGAGCCTTCACGGCAACCGACTTGAACGTGCCACGGATCTTGTTTACGACGAGCGTGGCCAGAGCCTCGCCGTCGACGTCCTCGGCGATGATGAGCAACGGGCGTCCCGACTGCATGACCTTCTCCAAGACCGGCAAGATGTCACGGACAGAACTGATCTTGCCCGAGACGAGCAGGAGATAGGCGTTCTCCAGAACGGCTTCCTGGCGCTCGGTGTCGGTGGCGAAGTACGGGGCAATGTAGCCCTTGTCAAAGCGCATACCCTCGACGAGGTCCATGTCCATTCCAAAGGACTGGCTCTCCTCAACGGTGATTACGCCATCCTTGCCTACCTTGTCGATGGCGTCGGCAATCATCTGACCGATCTCGGGGTCTGCGGCCGAGATGGAGGCAACTTGAGCAATCTGCTCCTTGGTGTCGGCGGGCTTGGCCAGAGCATGGAGCGAGGCAATCGCTGTCTCGACGGCGGCTTCGATGCCCTTCTTCAACGACATGGGATTTGCACCCGCCGCGACGTTCTTCAGGCCCTCGCGGACCATGGCCCAGGCGAGCACCGTCGCGGTCGTCGTACCGTCACCGGCGACGTCGTCAGTCTTCTTGGCGACTTCCTTGACGAGTTCGGCACCGATCCGCTCAAAAGGGTCCTCGAGGTCAATGTCCTTGGCAATCGAGACACCATCGTTGGTGATCGTGGGGGCGCCCCACTTCTTGTCCAGAACGACGTTGCGTCCCTTGGGCCCCAGGGTGACGCGCACGGCGTCAGCCAACTTGTTCATTCCGCGCTCGAGCGAGCGACGGGCTTCTTCATCGAAAGCGATTAGTTTCGCCACGGCGATTCCTCCTAGTGCGACTGCACCGCTATTGGTGCAAATTCAATATTAGCACTCTAAGGCTTCGAGTGCTAAATACACTCAGCCGCCCGCTACTGCCGGTACTAATGAGACCGTGGTGCCCGGCGCAAGTTCGGTGTCGAGCCCTTGCAGGAATCGAACGTCCTCGTCCGCCACGAAGACGTTGACGAAACGTCGCAGAGAGCCCTTGTCGTCGAGCACGCGAAAGGCGATGCCCGGGTAGGCCTCGTCGACGGCGACAATGGCTTCCCGCACGGTCGACGCCTCGACGGGTACTTCGCCGGCACCACCCACCAGCGTTCGAAGTTGACTAGGCAAACGCACGATAACGCTCATGAGGCACTCACTAACTGGTGGAATCCAAGGGCTTCCTCGGCCGCGGCCAGGGAAGGGGTAATGGTGGCGGTGACCGTCGCGGTCTCGACGATGGCGTCCAGGGTCTTAAGACCGTGACCCGAAATGATCGCGACGATCGACTTATTCGGATCAATGGTGCCGCGACGAACCATCTGGCGTAGCGACGCGATGGTGACGCCGCCGGCAGTTTCGGCGAAGACGCCTTCGGTTTGGGCCAGTAATCCGATGCACTCGAGGATTTCTTCGTCGCTCACCGAGCCGATGTCGCCGCCGTGCTCACGCACTTCGTCGAGTACGTAGGGCCCGTCGGCCGGGTTGCCAATGGCCAAGGAGCGCGCGATGGTGTGCGGCCGCTGCGGGGTGACGACGTCAGCCCCCTCGGAGAAGGCGGTGGCGATGGGTGAGCAGCCAGTCGCCTGCGCTCCGAAGAGCACCGGCTCGGTTCCGTCGACCAGACCTAGTTCGATGAACTGACGAAATCCCTTAGCGACCTTGGTGAATTGTGATCCGGAGGCGAGCGGCACGACCACCTGGTCGGGAGTCTTCCAACCCAGCTGCTCGCAGATCTCGAAGGCCAGGGTCTTCGAGCCCTCGGCGTAGTACGGCCGCAAATTGACGTTGGCGAAAGCCCAGTCCGGGTGTTCGGCCACCAGTTCGACACAGAGTCGATTCACGTCGTCGTAATTGCCCTCAACACCTAACACCGTCCCACCGAAGATCGCCGTCATGGCGATCTTGGACTTCTCGAGATCCGAGGGGATGATCGTCACGCTCGGCCACCCAATGAAGGCGGCGTGGGCCGCTACCGAGGTGGCCAGGTTGCCCGTCGAAGCGCACGCGGCGGTGGTGAAACCGAGGCGTCGCGCGCTCGACAGGGCGACCGAGACGACACGGTCCTTGAAGGACCCCGTGGGATTTCGGGTGTCGTCCTTGAGCCACAGCTCCTTGACGCCCAACACCTCAGCGAGGCGCGTCGCCCGGCGTAGTGGCGTCCAACCAGCGCCCAGGTCCACGGGTTCCTCGCCCGGGTCCGGCAACAGTGCGCCGTAGCGCCAGATCGAATGAGGTCCCGCCTCGATGGAGGCGCGCGTCACGACTCCCTGAGCAGCAGCGAGGTCGTAGGACACCTCGAGGGGTCCGAAACAGTACTCGCACGAGTATCGGGCTTCCGCCGGGTAGGCGGTACCGCACTCTCGACATAGAAGGCCAGTGGCAAAACTCATAATCTCCCTTTTCATCGTTCGGGCTTTGGCACCTGGTGTGACAGGGTTACTGTGACTCACACTGGTTGTCGCGACTTCATCGGGCCCGCCCCTCAGTCGCTCTTGATGACTTAACTATTCTGACCCGACACGTTAGTGGTGTCAAGTCCTAGTCGCAACGCCAATCTCATAACCTTCAGATTGTGACACGAGTCGATGCCCCCTGGACGCTGGTGGAAGGTGACTTCGACCTGACCGGCGTCGAGATGTTGCGGCGAGGCCATTCCATCACTGTGGTCATTCCCGCCAAAAACGAAGCCACCACCATCGGAGCGGTGATCGACGCCGTGACCCACCACGATGGTTTCGTCGATGAGGTCATCGTCGTGAACGACCATTCGAGCGACGACACCCATTCGGTCGCCACCCACCACGGCGCGCGCGTCCTACAACTCGAGGGCGTGACCGGGAAGGGCGAGGCTCTTCGCACGGGACTAGTCGCGAGCCACTGTGAACTCGTGGTGTTTCTCGATGCCGACGTGCTGAACCCGGGTGTCGACTACGTCGCGCGCATGGTCCAGCCACTACTCGAGCGCCCCGAGATCCACCTCGTGAAGGGTTACTACGAACGTCCCCTCCACCACATGCCCACCGGTGGCGGACGTGTCAACGAACTCACCGCCCGGCCCATCTTGTCCCTGCTCTACCCCGGGCTTGGCGAGATCCGTCAACCGCTCGCCGGAGAAACCGCAGGCCGGCGCGACACCCTGACGTCGCTCACCTTCGAAGCGGCCTACGGGGTGGAGATTGCCATGTTGATCGACGTGACTCGCAAATTCGGCGTGACGTCACTGGCTCAGGTAGACCTCGGAACCCGCCGCCACCGCAATCGCCCCCTGGAAGAATTGCGCCCGATGGCGGTCGAAGTCTTACGCGCGGCCCTCACGCGATTCGACGTCGAATTACCCGCGGGCGACTAACTCGCCGCGTCCAGGCCGAGGACCACGACGATGTCGTCGCCCGTCGCGCCAGGAACGGGCGTCGCCGTTCCGAGCGGTCGCGCCGCCGTCGCGGGCACTCCGATCTCGCTAGCGATCTCTTGTGCCGCCCACAAGAATCCGGGGTGGTAGTAGATGACGGTTGCCGTCTCAGATGGCCCGTTCAATCGGGGCAGTGTGTTCCATCCGAGCAATTGCAACTTGGTCGTGTAGGTCCCCGCCAAGCCGCTCACCGTTGTCCCATTCGCCACCTGAACACTGACTTGTGATTTGGGCACTGTCGTCGACGACGACCCAGCGGCCGTGGTCGTCGTAGTTGTCGAAGAATTGGACTTTGGCTGAGTGGTCGGAGTAGACGTCGTGGCGTGCGACGCCGAGTGCGAGCGAAGGGCCACGAATGTGGCGCCCACGAAGAGCACCAGGATGACGATCATCACTCCCAGCGAAGGTTGGTAGTGCGAACCGCTCTTGGGCGAACTCGACGATTCTCTAGAAGTGGCCACCGCAACAGACTAACGGCAGTCGAACGCTCTGTCTGGGGTCGAATTAAGTTGCATGGCGACCAATCGGCCAACTTTCACTAACCTAGAGAACTCCGAGCCGGTGTGGCGCAGTCTGGCAGCGCAGGCGATTTGTAATCGTCAGGTCGGGGGTTCGAATCCCTCCACCGGCACCTTTGTGATGTTCTATCTCGGCTGACCCGTCACCAACGGATAGCGGCTGATCTGCAACCTGGTAACGCCTGATGCGCGACACGCCCACCGCCTGCGACGTCAGTTCACGGTCTCGAGGGCGGAGGCTGAATGTCCTTCGCGCACCGGTACTTCTTGATTGGTCACCAGCGTGACGTGCTACGACTCGCTGGACGGATCCGCAATACTTTTCACTTGTCCTCGACCGATCGGGTCACACATTAATGAGTCTTGTCCGAGCGAAACGAGAACTCACTGCTACGCTGCCCACGATTGTTATCGCATCACATTCATACCCGAGACACCGCAATGGGCCATTGAGCGCAACAGCCCGATATACAGTTGGGGCGATTCAAACGAGTGGCAAATTCTGTCACTCCGTGAGGTGAAGAGGAGGACGATCAACGTGATCAAAGGATTCAAGAATTTCTTGCTGCAAGGTGACCTCATTGTAATTGCCGTGGGCCTCGTCGTCGCCTTGGCATTCAGCACTCTGATCAAAGCGTTTACGGATTCCATCGTGACACCCCTCGTTAACGCCGTAGAAGGTTCAGGCGCCTCCTCGGGCCTGGGATGGACGGTCAACGGCCAGCGCATCGATCTCGGTGGTTTCATCTCCGCGGTGGTGTATTTCCTGATTTTCATGGTGGTCATTTACTTCGCACTCGTCGTGCCGTATCGAGTCTTCATGGCGCGCAAGGGAACGACCGTCTTTGGCCCTCCGGCCGACACGAAGACTTGCCCGCTGTGCCTGTCCGCTGACCTGCCCGTCGCAGCAACTAAGTGCCGGCACTGCGCGAGCGACGTCGCGTAGGACTCACATCTCAATGGACCTTCTAGCGTTGATACGCCTTCTTTTACGTTCGCGTCAACGCTAGTTAGCGAATATCTCAACGTTTCGAAACGACGCCAGTACCGAATTAGTCAGTCGTCCTTCACCCACCGCACGAACTGTCACACCGACATCGTTGAGACTCACCAGATCTGCGTCCAGCTGCTTCTGCACGGCGAGGGCTCGTTTCAGACTCAGTAACGCTGAACCTTTCGCGGTGTCCATGGAGGTCGCGTAGCCGTAGAGCACTATGGCAGTGCGGTCGTGCTGATCGACACTACGAGCCAGTGACGCGATGGTGAGACGCATCTTGAGCGTCAATGCACTTGAGTTGGGGGCAAAAATTCCCACGCTGCCCAAAAGGAGTTGCGGGGTTGTCGGCGCCAGTTGCCGGCGCCACAGTGCGTAGAGGATTCTCGTATGGGTCAAAATAATTCGCGTTCCAATGCGAACCGAGGGTTGGGGTGCATGAGGACTCGAGGCCCAGCCGCGAAACAGGTAACCCGGGCGGCGCAGTCCAGCACCACTTGGTATCACGACCGTCTGTCCTGATCGAATCTGTTGGGCACGAATATGTCCCACGCCACCATTGTCAGAGAATTCGAGTCCGACCAGGGAATTACTCCTCCACTGTGCGTAGAGGGTGACGGACGTCGTTGGCGTGAACATCGCACCACCGGCGGCTATGAACTTACCGCCGTGCGGTTTTGAAAACCATCCTTCGAAGCTGAAACCCGGCTTGAGCAACTCTGACAATGAACGCAAGTGGATCGGCTTGCCCACGTCGATCGTGATGGGGGCAATCTTGTCCATGACACCTGGAACGGAAAACGAAATGACGATCGACAGCCGTGACCACTGTGCGTAGAGCGTTTCGCCTCGCGTGACGTTGATCGAGGAACCAAGTGGATATTCGGTGCCATTGCCCTGGGGTTGAGTATTCCAACCCATCAGTTCGTATCCAGGCTTCGACAACGATCCGCCACGCGGAAGCGTCACCACGCTCCCATACGCGGAACTAATCGAAGAGACCGATCCTGATCCTGAATTGGAAGAAAATAACAAGTCGTACTTGGTGGGTGCCCACTGGGCGTAGAGGGTGATGTCCGCTAGGAACGGATAGGTCGCTTGATCGGCATAGGTGGTCCCACTACCGTTGCGCTGAGTGTTCCAGCCGGTGAAGGTGTAATTCGAGTTGGAGAATCCGAGAGTTGCGAGAGACGTCAAGTTGGCGGACGCATTGTTCGTCTCCGTCACGTGGGTGGTGTCGGTACTCGTCAGATTGCTAAAGAACGTCACCGTATGCGAGGACTGAACCCAATGCGCGTACAATTCAATGTCTGCGTCAAACAAATAAGGTGATTGATCCTGATAAATCACACCACTACCATTTTGTTGTGTGGTCCAATATTCAAAAAAGTAATTCGGATTTGTGAAGTTCATTGTCGAAAATGACTGCAGGGCCGTGGGCACATTTTCTTGTTGTATTACAGAGATATTCGCTACGCCCGGCACATTATTGTGAAATGTCACCGAATACGTCGGCGATAACGCCATTGAGGGATTGCTGGTACCCACGATCCCCATGAGTGCGACTAGAAGCACAACAAACAATCGAAGTTGACGGACAGATATTCGGGAAGTCACGCAACACTCCTTCTCAAGTCTTCATCGAATCAATCATGTATCGTCCAAAGTTGAAAGTTCTGCCAACTCGATTGACTCATCACTTTTTCAAGCGGAAGCCTATCCACAAAGGTCGCGCAAATGAAAGGTCTGGCGCCTTACTTCCTCTTTAACAGACTTCGTTGACGAGCCACTTCGAAAGCAGCAACGGAGACGGCAACTCCTGCATTTAAAGAACTGATCTTTCCCAACTGAGGAATAGATACCACTGCTTCGCAGCGTTTTCTGGTTAAAGGTGCGAGACCCTTTTCT
>JARCRU010000053.1 GCA_029850535.1 Actinomycetota bacterium
GACATGGCGTGTACCGTGAATCCCAGCGGCACCGTAATGTACAACGGGTCAAAGTTCTTGGCCGGAGCCACCTTGTAGTTGACCCCAGCCTCACAGCCCGAGGTGGCCGCCGACGGCACGTGTCGGTCGCAGTAGAAGCCCTTGGAATAGGTGAAACTCACGGTGCGACCATTGAAGAACGACTTCGTCATTCCGAACTCGTTGATGCCCATCCCCTTCTGCATCGCGTTGCTCGGCGTCGGTGCGGTGCTCGCTCCAGCCGCGACAATACCGGCGCTGCCCGCGACGACGAGTGCGACGGAGGCTGCCAGCGCCCGCGTGCGGTGTGTGATCTTGCTCATGGTTGTGGTCTCCTTCTCCCCCGACCACGTTGATCGGGTGACGCATCTATTCGTCACCGTGCGCTGAAGTGGATGTCGAACTTTCAAAGAAATCGACGCGGCCCCTCGACGTCGAGAGTGAAATCGTGAGGGTTCACGACTACCGAGCAGACGTCGGCGACGAGTGACGTACGTTCTGGTGGCCAGTTCTCGCGCCGTGGAGCCCCCGTCCTTGGCCGCCACCTCGTGAACAGGCCCGTCCAACTTGGGCATATGGCGAGTTGGGTTGTCCCCGGAGGCGGCGTGAGAGTCGAATCCAAGGGTGTCGTCGCGGATCGACACACCTTCAGTGAGGACGGCTGAACTGGGCGCGACGCGGTGTCGCCCTCGACTTTGCCTCCCCCACATCGCCTCCGGCGTGGCGCGGGTGGGAAGCGTCGTCTCGCCCCTCACGGTAGCGACTTCGGAGGTTCGGCCTCACTCTCAGAAAATCCTTCATTGGCCACATCCGTTATCACCTACTGCGTCGAATAACCTCCAGACACGGAGGTCTCATGAATCAACTCGACGACGCGAGTGACGCTCAGTTGGTGACCCTGATCGGTCGCTACAGTGAGGCGGCCCTCGCCGAGGTGTACCGGCGCCATGGTGGACCGGTGTACGGGCTCGCTCGCAAGATACTGAACAACGCCACCGAGGCTGACGACGTGACCCAGGACGTGTTCTTACGATTGTGGAACAATCCGCACCGCTTCGATCCGGCGCGTGGTTCACTACGCTCGTACTTGCTCAATGACACCCACGGTCGCTCGGTCGACTTGGTGAGATCGCTGAACTCGCGTCGGGCCCGGGAGGCGAATGACGCGAATCACTCGCCGGTGGCCGCGTATGACCTTCAGCACCAAGTCTGGGACATGGCGGTGGCGCAAGAAGTGAAGAAGGCATTAGCTACGCTGCCACCCGAAGAGCGTCAAGTGATTGAACTGGCGTACTTCCAGAGTCACTCGTACGTGAGAGTGGCCGAGATCCTCGGCCAACCCGAAGGAACCGTCAAGAGCCGAATACGAAACGGCATGCGCCGAATGCGCTCGACACTCGTCGACGCGGGCATTCAAGGAGCTGAGTAGCCATGAAACACGAAGAAGCACAGGAACTCCTTGCGGCCTACGCCTTGGACGCGGTCGAGGGAGAGGAGCGCTTGGATCTCGAGCAACACCTCGAGGAATGTGTGCGCTGTTCGAGTGAGCTGGACTCTCTGCGCGGTGTCACCTCGGCCATGGGTAACGTGGGCCAGCCCGCGCCGCCTCACGTCTGGCAGCGCATCTCCGAACATCTCTACGACGACGTCGAATCTGTCGCGACGCCGCCGTTTCGCGCCCTCGAATCGTCCCGCGCCGTGGTCACGCCGATGAGCGTCCGTCGCGACCCGTCGTCTCATCGCGCCAAGGTGGTCGTGGGTCTCTTCTCGGCCGCCGCGGCCGCACTGGTGGCGGTATTGAGCATCAATCTCGTTCAGGCGAACAATCACGTCTCGCAGTTGACGAGCGCTTTGGGTCTCGCCCATCGAAGTGCCATCGTGGCGGCACAAGCGACCCCTGGTCACGTCGACGTCGTTCTCTCCAACGAGCGCGTGCCGGACGTCGCGACGTTCGTCTTGAGCAAGGGGCACGGGTACTTGATCTCGTCGCACATGTCGACCCTGTCGACAGCTCAGACGTACCAACTCTGGGGAATCTTCAACGGCAAGCCCATATCGATCGGCCTCATGGGCGCTCAGCCGCAGGATGTCCAATTCACGGTGGCCAGTGCGCTGGCTCCCAGTGCACTGGCGATAACCATTGAGCCCGCGAGCGGCGCGACAGTCCCCACGACGCCGATAATCGCCTCTGGTGTCGTCGCGGCGTAGAGACGCGAAAGCTCGATCGCTGCCTCGTGCATTGCGAATGAGTGTCATCGAAACGCGTGAACAAGCCCCCGTGAGACGTTCGACCATATGACGCAATTGGAGAGTTCACGGGGTATGTTGAACTACTGATTTGAATTCGCCGAGACTGCGGACGTCAATTGTCAACTAATGGGACTGGGTAAATCAGTCTCCGAGCAGTGCCCCTTCAATTAGTACTCAGGTATTGCGTGGTAGACCATTGTTCCAGCGATACCCAGAAGGTGCCTCAGTCGACGATCAGTGTGACTGGGATTGTCTCACCGAGATCAATGCCAGCAGACTTCCGTACCGCCGATTTGATTGGGAGAATGTATCCCCCGTCCTTGGGCCATAGCGATGTCGAGAATCGTGTCTCTCCAATGACTGCTTCGCAGGGAATCATGCCCCAACCGTAAGTAACGGACGGGGCCACAGATTTAATCAGTTCACTTTCGTCGGCGGGCACGGTTACAAAATGAAAGGGAGACGGGCCCTTCCAAAACCAGATTTCTCCCGAGAATTCCA
>JARCRU010000054.1 GCA_029850535.1 Actinomycetota bacterium
GCTCTACCGACTGAGCTACTCGACCTCCTCGTCACCCTTGCGGGTTCCGAGCGGACCTGACGGGATTTGAACCCGCGACCTCCGCCTTGACAGGGCGGCGTGCACTCCGAGCTGCACCACAGGTCCTCGGTGTTCCCAAAGCCGAGACTTTGAGACGCGAAGGAATAGTCTAACCGACGCCGCCACCCTCGCTGGAGGCCATGGTCGAGTTCGGAGCGAGTACCAGACAAAAGGGATGCCCCACGGGGTCGCGGAAGACCCGGAAGGTGTCGCCGGGCTGGTGGGAGTCCTTGGTGGCACCCACGCTCAGGACGTGCGCCTCACCCTGGTCGAGGTCGGCGACGACGAAGTCGAGGTGGGCCTGCTGGGGCACGGGTCCCTCGGGCCACGTGGGGGCGACGTAGCCGTCGATCTTCTGAAAGGCCAACGTGGGACACGACCCGTTGAGGAGTTCTATCCAGGTCACCTCCTCGGGAAGGAAGTCTCCTAAGGGCTCCACCTCGAGGCCGGTGACGAGGGAGTAGAACTGGGCGAGCGCCAGGGGGTCGGGGCAGTCCAGGGCGAGCAACTGCAGACGCGCGAGCGCGCCGGGGGCGGGTGAGTGACTCATTGGATCACTCTAGACCCGGGGGACCTCGTGCGCACCTCGGTACAGTTGAGGACATGATCCGCCGTGCTCCTGACTTGATGCACTCGGCGCGCTGGGGAGACTGGCTCCGGGCGCTGCTGACGTCGGCTCTCGCGATCGCCCTGATGGAGTTGGCCATTTACTTGCACCGCGATCACCACCTCAAGTCGGAGTGGCTCTGGACCCTTCTCATCTGGCTCCTGGTGGTGGCGCTCGTGACGACGGGGTCCTTCGCCGTGCGATTCGTGGCGCTGGCGTTGGGCAAGCTCGAGACCGCTCGACGCGGCATCGCCACCGGGGCCATTGTGCGTCTGGTTGCCACGGGTCTGGGTTTCGTGGTGTTGCTCTTCGCCGTCTTCGCGGCCTTCGGCCTCTCGGTGCAGCGTCTCTTGATCGGCGCGGGCCTCGCCGGCATCATCGTGGGTATCGCCGCTCAGCAGAGCCTGGCGAACATCTTCGCGTCGCTGGTGTTGCTCTTCGCGCGCCCCTTTCACGTGGGCGACGACATCGTGGTGCACTCGGGGGCGTTGGGCTTGGTCGAGGGACAGGTGCGCGGCATCGGACTCACCTACGTGACGCTGCGCACCAAGGACGGGAGTTTGAAGATACCTAATTCGGCGATGCTGGCTGCGGGTATTGGGCGCCGGCCCCCCGCGCCCGCGCCACCTGCGGACGACGGTACGCGCTGAACGAGGACGGCGTTGAGAGGTTCGCGCCTCGAAGGGACTAGAGCGGGGACGTCGCCAGCGAGACGATCGCTGATCCGCTGTGCCAGGTCCTCGTGGTCGCGGCGAGCTCGGTGTAGAGCCAGACCCCCTTCACCTTGCGCCGATGAGTGGCCACGAAGTTGATGGTTGTGGACCGACGGGTACCCGCGACACAGGTCGGCGTGCAGGTAGTCCAGTGCAGGGTCTCTCGGGCGTGGGCGCTGGCCTGGGACCAGTGGGACCATCTGATATTGGTCACATAGGTGTTGGCGTCGGCGCAGGTCAAGATGATCTCGTGGGGACGCTGGCTGCGCGTCGAACAATTATAGAGGTACGTGGTGGCCGAGGGCGAGGCGTTCGCGCCCAGTGGTGTCGCCAGGGAGAAGAGCATCGCGCCCGAGAGGACTGCGAGGCTCGCGCGTGAGGTGGTGCATGGTCCATTCGGAGCACAGTGCGGCGCGTCACTGCGCGGACAACGACACCTTATTCGTACGTGGCGCGTCGAGGTGGTGCGGATCACAGTCCAGACTCGTGTGGTGCGTGGCGCAGACGTCGCAGAGCAAGATGAGTGCGCGGCAGTCGAGATTGGCGCAGTTGTAGTAACGGCTCGTGGGGCCCAGGCATCGCTCGCAGCGTCCTAGTACCGCCGGCTCCTCGCCGAACTCCACAGTGAGCCGCTCGTCGAAGACGAAGAGCGCACCGTGCCAGTAACCACGGTTGGCGAACTCCTCGCCGTAGCGCACGACGCCGCCCTCGATTTGATACACCTCGTTAAAGCCCCGCGAGAGCATCACCGCACTCAGGACCTCACAGCGCACGCCGCCGGTGCAGTAGGTCACGACGGGACGTGACTTGAGGTGGTCGTAGACGCCACTGTCGAGGATGCGCACGAAGTCGCGGGTGGTCTGCGCGTCGGGGACCACGGCGTTGTCGAAGCGGCCGATGGCCGCCTCGAAGGCGTTGCGTCCGTCGAAGAAGACCACGTCGTCACCTCGTCGCTCGACGAGTTCGTGCACCTGTCGCGGCGTGAGGTGCTCACCACCGCCGACGACGCCACGTTCGTCGACCGTGAGTTCACCGGGTGCGCCGAAGGAGACGATCTCCTCGCGCACGCGCACGCGCAGTCTGGGAAAGTCATTGCCGGTGCCCTCGGACCACTTGACGTCCAGGTCGTGAAAGCCCGGGTAGGTCTTGGTGGCCTTGACGTACTTCTTCATCGCCGCCATCGGTCCGCCCAGGGTGGCGTTGATGCCGTGACGAGAGATCAGAATCCGACCCGTGAGGCCGAGCGACTCACAGAGGACGTGTTGCCACAGGCGTATCGCCTCGGGGTCCTCTAAGGGGGTGAATCGGTAGTAGAGGATCACCTTGGGTTCACGCACCGCACCGCGCGGCGCCTCACTGCGGGCAGTATTCACCAGAGGATTCTACCGCCGAAGGGTCGAGTTACTTGGTGCGCCGGCGCAGCGTGGTCGAGCCGACGACGAGCGCGGCGCCGATGTAGCCGACCATGATGGCGAACTGCGCGCCGTAGTAGGTCGTGCTCTGGTTCGCGTCGATGGCGTGCACCGCGGCCGTCATCGGCAAGACGTCGGCCACGTAACGCAGGGCGTCGGGCAACTGGGCCACGGGTACCATCAGCCCGCACAGCAAGAGCTGGGGCAAGATGAAGGCCGGCATGAACTGCACCGCCTGGAATTCAGTCGTCGCCAGCGCGCTCAGGGCCAGACCGAAGGACGTGCCGAGTAGGCCCGCGCACAAAGCCACCACACTGACGCGCCAGGGAATTCCCTGGTGCGAGAGGCCGTACCACGTGTAGGAGAGCGTCGAGACGAGGGCGCTCTGGACGATGGCCACGAGGGCGAAGGCCCCGGCGTAGCCCAGAATTAGCTCACCCTTGGCGAGGGGCATCGTGAGTAGTCGCTCCAAGGTCCCGTTAGTGCGTTCTCGCAGGGTCGTCACCGAGGT
Organism: Actinomycetota bacterium; assembly: GCA_029850535.1. GTDB lineage: Bacteria > Actinomycetota > Acidimicrobiia > Acidimicrobiales > RAAP-2 > RAAP-2. The sequence goes on from JARCRU010000054.1 coordinate 3,304, forward strand.
CACCAAGAACATGACCGTGAGGGGAAAGATACCGAGCAGGCGCGGGCCGAGGACGTCGAAGTTTCCGGGTCGGTTCTGCAGGCTCCACGCGAGTAACCCCACCAGTGCCGAGGGCACCACCAGGAGGAGCGCGACGGTACGAGGGTCGTGGCGCAATTGCTGCATGATGCGCCGTAACGTCAACAACGTTCGCCGCAGGTTCACGGCGCACCCTCGATCAGGCGCACGAAGGCGTCGTCGTAGGCGCTGGATCGCGTGACGCTGAGCAACCGCGCGGGGGTGTCGTCGAAGAGCAGGTGCCCCTCGCGCAGCAATAGGAGTCGTCCGCAGCGCGCCGCCTCGTCCATGACGTGACTCGAGACGAGCACCGTGGTGCCGTCCTCGGCCAATTGGGCAAAGGTGGTCCAGAGGTCCTGGCGCAGGACGGGGTCGAGCCCCACCGTGGGTTCATCCAGGATCAAGAGTGGCGGAGCGCCGAGCAGCGCCACCGCGAGCGAGACCCGGCTCCGTTCACCGCCCGAGAGCGAAGAGACGAGGCGACCCGCCAGGGCGCGCAGGTCCACCACCTCGAGTACGTGTTCGACCTGGGAACGGTTCACGCCGAGGACACCGGCGAAGTACGCGAGATTCTCACGCACGCTCAAGTCGGTGTAGATCGCCGAACTCTGGGCCATGTAGCCCACGCGTCGCCGTAACCGGGGAGAACCGACCGTCTCACCGAGGGCCAGGGCCGAGCCGCTGGTGATCGCCTGCACGCCGAGGAGCGCGCGCATCAGCGTGCTCTTACCGCTGCCGCTGGGGCCGAGGAGTCCGACGAGTTCCCCCGAGTCCACGCAGAAACTCAGTGACTTGAGGATCTCGTGGTGTTGACGGACCACTCGCAACTGGGAGACCTCGAGGGCGAGCGTCGCTGACATGTCATTGCCGATGGTAGCCGCGAGCGTGACGTCAACCTGCGCGGAGACGTTCGGCGACGATGTCCAACAACTGGTCGACGTCCGTGCGGGTGGCGAGGGGGTTCATGAAGGTGAACTTGAGGGCCGCACGTCCCCGGATCTCGGTACGGCCGAGCACCATGACTCCCTCGGCGAGGAGTTCTTGTTGGACTCGCCGTAGGTCCGACGCACTCGCCGCGGGGGCGTCAAAGACACAAGTCACCGCCGAGGAGGGCGCGAGAAGGGCGAAGTCGGTGCTCTGTTCGATCCGCTGGGCGCAGTAGTCGCTGAGTTCGACCAGGTGTTCGAGCATGGCGGCGAAATCGCGTTGACCAATGGTGCGCAGTGACGCGACAACCTTGGCGGCGTCGAATCGTCGCGACGTGTCGAGTGAGCGCCCGACCAGGTTGATCATGCCCTCGAGCTCGTCACCGCGATCGAGGTAGTTCGAACGCACGCGTAACAGGTCGAAGTGTTCGACGTCGCGTACGACCAGCGCCGACGCGTTGAAGGGTTGCCACCAGAGTTTGTGAAAATCCACGGTGACCGAGTCGGCGAGTTCTATTCCGCTCACTCGCGGTCCTAACGCGTCGGACATGACGAAGGCGCCCGCGACCGCGGCGTCGACGTGGAACCACGCGCCGCGCTCGCGCGCGCGTTGGCCGATCGCGGCGAGGGGATCGATGGCACCGAGGTCGGTGGTGCCCGCGGTGGCCGAGAATGCGATGGGGATGAGGCCCTGGTCGTCCAGTCGGGCCAGCGCGGCGTCGAGCGCGACGAGGTCCATCGCTCCCGCCGAGTCGGTGGCGACGCTCACGACCGCGTCGCGGCCGAGGCCGAGCTGTCCGGCGGCGCGCTGGACCGAGAAGTGCGCCTGGTCCGAGGCCACGAAGCGCCAACGGCGCGCCTCCTCGGGGAGGCCGCTCTTTAAGACGTCGACGCCGACCTTCGAGGCCGCCCACGAACGTGCGAGGGTGAGTCCCAGGACGTTCGAGGCCGTGCCCCCCGACGTCATGACACCCGAGGCGCTGGCGGGAAAACCAATGCGCTCCCCCAGGAAGTCCATGAGGTGCAACTCGACCTCGGTGGCGACGGGCGCCTGGTCCCAAGAATCCATTGACTGATTGGCGGCGGCGATGGACAATTCGGTGACCACGGCCGGGACGACGCTGGGCGGGTGCAGGTGCGCGACGCAGGCCACGTCGAGGGGTCGCACGCCGTGGGCCCACACCGCCGTTCCCAACTCATCGAGCACCGTGGAGAGGTCCACTCCTTCGTACGGGCAGACGTCGAGCGCCCGCACTCGCGCTCGCAACTCGGCCGGTGTGAGATTCGTGCGCGGTCCCGGGCGGGGCTGGTCCAATGACTGCACCGCGCGTGACGCCGCTGCGGCGAGAGCGATCAGACCCTCGTCGTCGGTGGCGACGAAGTAGTCACGCCACGCCGCGGCGTCCTTCAACGCGCCGCAGTGGCCTGCTCGACGGCCAGGGCCAGACGATTCAGGCCGTCGTCGAGTTGGGCGGGCTCAATCACGAGGGGGGTGAGGAGTTTGACGACGGTGTCACCGGGGCCACAGGTCTCAACGATCAGCCCTCGTTCGAAGGCGTGGCGCGAAATCGCGGTGGCCAGCTCCGTCTCGCGCACCTCGAGTCCGTTCAACATGCCGTTCCCGCGCACGTCGAAAGCACCCGCGCCGAAGTTCTCGGCCATCGAGGCGAGTGCCGTTCGGGTGGTGTGACCGAACAGTTCGGTGTTCTTCTCGAGGGTCGAGTCCGACCAGTAGTGGTTGAGCATCGTGGCCGAGGTCCGAAAGGCGAGGTTGTTGCCGCGGAAGGTACCCGAGAATTCGCCCGGGTTCCAGGTGTCGAGACTGCGGCGAACCAGATTGATGGCCATGGGCAGTCCCAGTCCGCTGATCGACTTCGACACACAGATGATGTCGGGGTTCAGCGAGGAACCCTCGAAGGAGAAGAAGGGCCCGGTTCGTCCGACGCCGGCTTGGATCTCATCGGCGATGACCAGGATGTCCAGCTCGCGAGTGATGCGACGAATGGCGGCCAGGTAGGCCGGGTCGAAGGCGCGGGCCCCACCCTCACCCTGGGTGGGCTCAATGATGACCACACCAATGCGTTGACCGTTCACGCTGGAGCGCAGCGTGGTGTCGAGCAGCTCGATGTCGGCGTCACTGACGTGGCGCACGTAGGGCAGCGCCACGAAGTCCTTCAGGTGCGCGCTGGTCTCGCGGCCGGCCATCGAGGCCGAGATCGACGCGGCCCGGTAGCTCATGCCGTGGTAACCACCCTCGAAGCCCAGTACGGCGCGGTGCCCAGTGATGCGCTGGGCCAGTTGCAGGGCGGCCTCCACGGCGGTGGCCCCGGTGGGTCCGACCGTCTGGATGACCATGTCGAGCTGGCGGGGCAGCAGAATGGTGCGCGAGATGGTGTCGAGGAAGTCGCGCTTCTCGGCGGTGAAGGTGTCCAGGGAATGCATCAGTCGTCCCGAGCGCAGGTGCTCAATCGCGGCGTCGACCAATAACGGGTTGTTGTGGCCGTAGGACAGGGCGCCCGCGCCCGCGAAGAAGTCGAGGTACTCGACCCCGTTCTCGTCGGTGATCACACTGCCCGACGCGGAGGTGAACACGGTGGGCCAACGTCGGCAGTACCAACGTACATTTGATTCGAGCGCGTCGAAGGAGTTCATCGCGGAGTCCTCTCGGTCGGGGAGCATCGCCTCAGATCGGTCCGCTCAGAATTTTTA
>JARCRU010000055.1 GCA_029850535.1 Actinomycetota bacterium
CCGTGAACGGGTGGTGGCGTGATGTTCTCGAGCTTCATGACCAACGCGTGGATCGTGGGGACCCTCGTCGCCCTGCTGGCGGGCGCCACGGGGTTCTTCGTCGTGCTGCGCGGCTCCTCCTTCGCGGCCCACGCCGTGCCCAATGGCGCCTTCGCCGGAGCGGCGGGCGCCACCCTGGTAGGTGTCGCACCCCTATGGGGACTGGTCGGCTTTGCGGTGGTGGCCGCGCTAGGTATCGGCGCGTCGCGGCGCCACCGCAGCGACGTCGCGACCGCCATGGCACTGGTGATGATGCTCGCCCTCGGCGCGGCGTTCCTGGCGCTGAGCGCGGCCTACCAACCTCAGGTGCAGGCGCTGCTCTTTGGCGAGATTCTCGGAGTCTCGTCCTCCTCGATCACCCCGGTCATCGCCATCAGCCTGGTGTGCGCGCTGGCCCTGACGCTCATGTACCGTCCCTTGATGTTCAACGCCGCCGCCCCGGACCTCTCGGCGGCGCGCGGACTCAATCCCACGATGCTCGAAATGGGCTTCATGCTGACGTTGGCGCTGGGTTCGGCGTTGACGGTACCGGTGGTGGGGGCGCTGCTGAGTTTCTCGCTCACCGTGGGCCCACCGGCCGCCGCGCGATTGATGACGCGTCGGCCCGCGAGCGCGCTGGGGCTATCGATGGGGCTGAGCGTCGTGACGTTGTGGGTCTCGATCGCGCTGTCGTACCAGACGAACCTCCCGGTGGGTTTCTTCGTGGGGACCCTGAGCGCGCTGCTCTACGTCGCGGCCCGGGCCGCGACCCAACGGTGGTCTCGTCGTGCGTAACCTAGCGACGTGAGGCTCCTCGACGACTGCGATTTCCCCGCGCCGGGCTCGGCGGTCGACGTCGCCGTGTCGGGCGGTCCGGATTCATTGGGGCTTCTGCTGCTGGCGCTCGACGCTGGGCTGCGGGTGAGCGTGCACCACGTGGATCACCACGCGCGCGCGACCAGTTCCGAGGACGCACGCTACGTGCGAGCAGTGTGTGATCGTTACGAAGTGTCGTGCGTGGTGCACGACGTGCGAATCGAATCAAGCGCCAATTTTGAAGCCCTCGCGCGCGCCGCTCGCCGGCGGGTGCTACCCGAAGGGGTGTTAACCGGTCACACGATGGACGACCTGGCCGAGACGGTGCTCCTCAATATGATCCGCGGCGCGGGGATCGAAGGTTTGAGTCCGATGGTGGGCGACCGCACGAAGCCGCTGCGCGCGGTACGCCGACGCGACCTGCACTACTACGTCGTCGACTCCGATCTTGAGCCGCGCTACGACGAGACCAATGATTCACCCGACTTTCGCCGTAATCGCGTGCGTCACGAGCTGCTGCCAGTGATGAACGCCGTCGCTGATCGCGACGTGGTGCCGTTGCTGGCGCGCCAGGCCCGTGTGCTCCACGAGGACCGGCGCTGGCTCGACGAGCTCTCACTCGCGGACGCCGCCGTGAGCCTGGCCGAGGCCGACTGTCGAGAACTGACCCGCTGGCCGGTGGCGCGTCTCACGCGCTGGTTACGTCGGCACCTGGCCACCGCTACGGCGGAGGGCGAGACGTACCCGCCCTCCGCCGAGGAGATCGCCCGCGCCCTCGGTGTGGTGCGCGGCGAAGTCGTGGCGTGCGAGCTCAGTGGGGCTCGTCGTCTCTCGCGTCGTGGCCAACACCTCACCTTGGTCTGAGGACCTCAACTACGCTGTCGAAGCATGGGTTCACTTTCGCGCGATGATTCCTCGGCCCACTGGGCCCACGACGATCTCGGCGCGGTCGTGGTGTCCGCCAAGGAGATCGCCGACCGGGTCGTCGAACTTGGTCGACAGATCACGCAGGATTACGCGGGGCGTCCACCGTTGCTGGTGTGCGTCTTGAAGGGTGCGCTCAACTTCATGGCGGATCTGATGCGGGCCATCGAGTTGCCCGTCGAGATTGACTTCATGGCAGTGTCCTCCTACGGGGCGGCCACCAAGACCAGTGGAGTCGTGCGCATCGTCAAGGACCTCGACGTGGACTTGTTGAACCGCGATGTTCTCATCGTCGAGGACGTCGTCGATTCGGGCTTGACCCTTAACTACTTGCGCCAATATCTCGGTGCGCGCAACCCGCGCAGCCTCGACGTGTGTGCCCTGCTCTTGAAGGAGGGCGCACAGCGCGTCGAGCAGTCGCTGAAGTACGTCGGCTTCTCGATCCCCGCTGATTTCGTCGTGGGGTACGGTCTCGACGTCAACGAGCGCTACCGGAATCTGGACGCGATTTACAATTTTATCGGCGAGGCGTAGTCGTGGTCGACCGTGAACGGGTCGAGAGGTTGATTCGCGAGTTGCTCGCCGCTATTGGCGAAGACCCACAGCGCGCCGGTCTGCTGGAAACTCCACGCCGCGTGGCGGACATGTACGCCGAGCTCTTCGAGGGCTTTGACAGCGATCCCGGGGCTCACCTCGAAGTCACCTTCGAAGAGGGGCACGACGAGATGGTCATGGTGCGCGACATCCCCTTCACCTCGCTGTGCGAACACCACCTGGTTCCCTTCACCGGGCTGGCGCACGTGGGCTACTTGCCCAACGACGAGGGGCGCATCACCGGGCTGTCGAAGATGGCGCGCCTCGTCGAGGGGTACGCGCGTCGACTCCAGGTTCAAGAGCGCATGACCACTCAAATCGTCGAAGCCATGGAACGCGTGATGGCGCCGCGCGGCTCGATCGTCGTGATCGAGGCCGAGCACTTTTGCATGTCGATGCGCGGAGTGAAGAAGGCGGGTTCGACCACGGTGACCTCCGCGGTGCGCGGGGTCTTTCGTGACGACGCGTCCTACCGGGCCGAGGCCCTGCAGTACATCCACCAACGCAGGTCCACGTGGCGCTGAGCCTCGGTGCGCTGAGCCCGTCGGTGATGGGCATCGTGAACGTGACCCCCGATTCCTTCTTCGCCGCCGCGCGCACGGCGGCGTTCGATGAGGCCATCGTGCGCGGGACCGAGCTCTTCACACTGGGGTGCGACATCGTCGACGTCGGTGGTGAGTCCACGCGCCCCGGGGCCCGTGAGGTGGCGCTCGAGGAGGAGCTCGCGCGCGTGGTACCGGTGGTGAGCGCGCTCGCACTGCGCGGCCCGGTGTCGATCGACACGCGCAAGGCCGACGTGGCGCGCGCCGCGGTACGGGCCGGTGCCGTGGTCATCAACGACGTCTCGGGCACGCTGATGGAGGTCGCGGGGGAATTGGGCGTGGGTTACGTCGCGATGCACGCGCGGGGCACTCCGGAGAACATGCAGGACGATCCGCGCTACGACGACGTGGTCGCCGAGGTTCTTGAGGTACTGGCGTCGATGGCCCGACGTGCCCGCGACGCCGGAGTAGCTCAACTCTGGCTCGATCCGGGAATCGGCTTCGGCAAGACCCTCGAGCACAACGTGGCGCTCGTGGCTCGATGCGCGGACGTCGTGGAACTCGCGCGAACCTTCGACGCCGGAGTGGTGATCGGCACGAGTCGTAAACGATTCCTGGGCCTGCTGGGATCTGATGTGCTCGAGGTGGACGAGCGCCTCGAGGGCTCCCTCGCCACCGAAGCGTGGGCCCTAGTGAGCGGCGTGTCGATGATCCGCGCGCACGACGCCCCCGCGGCGTTGCAACTGCGCGAGCTCGTCGCGCGTCCCGTGGCGGAGGTGGGGGCGTGAGGGGCAAGTGGGCGGCCGGCATCGAGCCCCGCGGCTTCACGTGGGTCTACAAGGGGATTCTCGCGGTCTCCGAACGGCCCGGGGGCTCCACGGCGGTGCACCGTCGCGTGCGTCGAGATGAGGAACTGCTCTGGCTCAAGCACCAGGGCTTCGCGCGCGTCGTGTCGATCCTGCCGGTGATGCAGAACCTCGATGCCTACCTCGAGCACGGTCTGAGCGCCAGTCACTACGCCCTGCGCGGAGGACCCCAACAACGCGAGGTCCTCGAAGCGTGTTACCTCGATCTCGCGAACTCGATGAAGAACAACGTGGCGGTTCTCTTGCACAGCGACGACGTGTCGGACCGGCTACTCGGGGTGCTCGCCGGGTACCTGGTCTGGTCCCAGAAAGTCGAGACGGCGCCAGCGTCCATCGCCCTCATCGAGCGACTGTTCCGTCGTTCGCTCGGCCCCGATGGTCGACAGATCTTGATGAGCTTGCCCGACTCCGCCGGTGACGTCGAACCATGAGCGACGTGGTGGAGTTGCGGGGACTGCGCGTGAGCGCCCTGGTGGGGGTGCTCGCCGAGGAACGAGAGCGTGAGCAGCCCGTGGTCGTCGATATCGACTTTGAACGACCTTTTGACTCCGCCGCCGCGACGGACGACCTCGCGAGAACCACCAACTACGCCGACGTGCTCACACTGGTACAGAGCGTCATCGTCGAGGGGCACTTCTTCTTGCTCGAGACTCTGGCGCGCCGCGTGGCTCAGGCGGTCCTGGATTTCGATCACGCCATTGAGTCGGTGTGGGTGCGCGCCCACAAGGTGCGTCCCCCGGTGCCCCAGGACGTGGCGTCGATCGGGGTGTCGTGCGCCCTACGTCGCGAGTCGTGACGCGGGCGTATCTCTCGCTGGGCTCCAATGTGGGTGACCGTGGTCGACACCTCGCGCTGGGGGTGCAGATGGTGACCTCGGGCGAGTCCAGTCGGGTTTCTCGGGTGTACCGCAGTGAGCCGGTCGGTGGAGTGGCTCAGGATGACTTCTGGAATTTGGTCGTCGAAGTGGAGACGACGGCGAGTCCGCACGAACTCCTCGCGCGCGCCCGGGCCGCCGAGGCGAACGCGCAGCGAACGCGCGAGGTCCGGTGGGGGCCACGAACGCTCGACGTCGACATCGTGTGGATCGACGGCGTCGCCTGCGACGACGAGGAGCTCACCGTGCCGCACGCTCGGATGTTCGAACGCAACTTCGTGCTGGTCCC
>JARCRU010000056.1 GCA_029850535.1 Actinomycetota bacterium
GCGACGTCGTGACCTCCACGTCGGACGGCACCTGTTTGGTGGTCGCGTCCATCGCCGCGGGTGAGGGTTACCTGAGCGCCACCTCGCCCGTGGCCACCATCACGTTCACCCCGCTCGTCCAGTCGATCTCGCTGGCGTCGCAGTCGGTCCCCTTCGCCTCGTCCGCGACGCTGCGCGCGAGGGGCTATGACGGTCCGGGTCCCGTGCGCTATCTCCTTGTGGGGGGCAACGCCTCGGACTGTCACCTCAGTGGCGACGTCGTGACGGCGCACAGCGCGGGGACGTGTCGTGCTCGCGCATCCATCGCCGCGGGTGCGGGCTACCTGAGCGCCATCTCGCCCGTGGCCACCATCACTTTTAGTGCCGCGCCGCCTCCACCTACGATCATCATGAACGTCGTGTCCTTTGCGGAAGGTTCGGTGAATCTCAGTCCGACGTTGGACCGACAAATCGCGGAGATTGCCGCGCGGGTGAAGACGAAGCATTATCACGTCGTCGACCTCACGGGTTACACCGACAATGTCTTCACTCCCGCTTTCAATCAGACCCTGAACCAGAATCGGGCGGTGGCCGTCGAGAGTCAATTGACCGCGGACCTGGTGGCGCTGCACGTGGTCGGGGTGACGGTGAGTATCGTCACCACCCCTAGTGCGTTCGTGTACGTGCCCATCGCGAACGTGACGGCGCCGGACCGAGCGCACAACCGACGAGTTGTCGCGACGCTCAAGGCGAGTTGATCGGTGCACGGGTGTCGACCTTCACGTGGTGTCGTGGCGAACTGGCGCGCGCGTGCGCTGCCGGCGGCGTCGCTCGTGGCGCTGTCGAGCCTGACGTGGTCGACGCTGGGTCTGCTCGTCGGCGCCGAGCCGGCCAGTGCCGCGACCCCCGTGCTCAGCGCCGGAACTGTCCTGGTCACCAATCTCGACCGTAATTCAGTGGACACGATCAACCCCGTCTCGGGAGCCGTGACCGCCGTGTCCGGGGCGGGACTCAACGGTCCCCTGGGAATCGTCGTCGCGCCCGACGGGCGAACGGCCTACGTGACGAACTCGCTGGGCAATACCGTTACGCCGATCAACTTGACGACGTCGCCCTTCAGCACCGAGTCACCTATCCCGGTGGGTTCCGCGCCGTCGGCGATTGCCATTTCACCCAGTGGCGACCTCGCGTACGTGTCGAACTTCAATTCCAATTCGGTGACGCCCCTCCTCCTCAGTCACTCGCCAGCGATTGCGGAGCCGTCCATCCCCGTGGGGGCTGGTCCGTGGAGCATCGCGTTCAGTCCGAGTGGCCGGTGGGTGATTGTCTCGAACTCCGAGGCGAACAACGTCACTCTCATCAACACCGCGACGCGGGCGACCACCACGATCGACGTCGGAGGTCGGCCCGAGGCGATAGCCGTCGCGCCGTCCGGGGCGGTGGCGTACGTCGTCTCGGGTACCCGGGTCATTCCCATCAACTGGAGCGTTCAACCCGCCGTCACCGAAGCCGCGATCACCATTCCTAACGTTCCGGTGGGCATCGCCGTCAACCCCCACGGCACCTCGGCGTTCACGGTGAACGCGGACAACACCGTCACCCGGATCGACCTCACCACCCAGCCCGCGACGGTGGCGCGCGCGGTGCCAGTGGGTTCCTTGAGCCAGGCCGATGGCGTAGCCATCAGTCCCAACGGTCAGAGGGCCTACATCGCTGACGCGACCGACACGGTGACGCCTATCAATCTCGACAGTCGCCCCGTCACGGCCGCCTCTCCCATCGTGGTCGGCTCCTCCTCCTTTGGTGTGGCGGTGATCCCGGACCAGGCTCCGCGTAGCGTCTTTCACGAGAGAGTCAGAGCCGTCGGTCGCGTCTCGGTGTTCGACGCGTCAGGGTCGCGCGCCCCCAACGGCTCGGTCGCTCTCTACCGCTGGAATTTTGGTGACGGTACTGCCCTCACGACGTCGTCGCCCCTCGTGCGACATCGCTACGTCAAGAGCGGTGCGTTTCGGGTGTCGCTGATCGAAGTGACCGCGGACGGCACGTCCCTCGCGAGAACCTTCACCGGCCAGAGCGTCTCCAACAACGGTGGTGCGTCATCGCAGGCGGTCCTCGTCGCGCACGTGTCCTCCCCGTTGGAGATCTACCCCGCCAACGGCGCCCCGGGCACCGCGGTGACGATCCGCGACACGACGTTGACGCAGGCCTGTCATCCCCTCAACATCTACTTCGACGGTCGTCTGGCCGCCCAGTCACTACCCGTCGGGCGGGTCTTGAACGACCCCAGCGTCGTAGTTCCGGGTGACGCGACCATCGGAGCCCACACGATCTCGGTGTCGTGCTCGACCCCGGCGGCGGGATTCTTGAACGTCAAGTTCCTCGTGGTGGCGCTGCGCAACCACTTGTCGGAGTTCAGCGTGGCGATGCCCAACCCGGGCATCTTGAAGAAGCACCTCGCCTCGGCGGGTCTCTTCGGTCTCCTGTTCCTCCTCTTCGGACGGATCTTCGCGGCGGGATTCCCTAGTGAGTGGATGGACCGCACCTACGCCAGCAACTTCGAGAGGATGTCGCGGCGTCTTCGACGACGATTCCCGTGGATGTTCATCGACCACACGAAGGAGCGTCCGATCGGGCGTCGACTGAGCGTGGGCACGGGACTCCTCCTCGTCTTCATCGCGGCCGCGTCGCTCATCGACTCCTTCCTCAGCCCGGGCTTCGGGCTGAACCGCACGTCGCTCTGGCTGTTCCTCGGGCAGTGCGTGGGGATCGGCATCATTACGCTGGTCTCCGAGGGGCCTATCGCCCTCGTGGGTATGCGCGAGAAGAGAACGGTCCATCTGCACGTGCTGGTGGGCGGTCTCGCCATCGCGGTCGTCTGCGTGGTCGCCTCGCGACTGCTGCGACTCGCTCCGGGTTACTGCTACGGGCTCATCGCGGTCTACGTACTTCATCCGACGCCCCATCTCAAGGACGAGGGCCGCTACCACTTCGTCTCGTCCCTCGTGGTACTGGCGGTCTCCACGGCGGCGTTCTTCTTGACCATACCGGTCTATCGCGCGGCGACCAACGGTCACCCGACCCTGTGGGCGCTCATCCTGGACCCCGCACTCAATATGACCTTCCTGGCCGGTTTCTCGAGCGTGGCCTTTGGGATGTTCCCCCTACCGTTCCTGCCCGGGCACGTCGTGGCGCGTTGGAATCGCTGGGCCTGGGCGTTCTTGAGCGTGGTCGGTCTCATGGGCTACGTGGCGGTCCTTCTCTCGCCGGGTAGCGGCACCCTCCAGGAGTTGCACTCGGCCGGGATGATCCCGTTGATGACGGCCTTCGTGCTCTTCGCGGTCGCGTCGCTCGGGTTTTGGGTCTATCACCTCCGGCGCGCCAAAGCTTTGGGCGAACTGGAACTCGACGACGCGGATAACCAAGAGGACCTGGAGGTCTTCGCGAGCGAGTAGGTGATCGCGCTAGGGCGCGATGGTGAAGACGAAGGCTCGCAGATGCAGGGGTTCGCCGCGGGGGTCGGAACCCTCGACGATGAACTCGTCGAGCTCGGGCGCCGGCTCAAAACCCATTCGCTGGTAGAGCGACTGGGCGAGGGTCATGATCGGCGCGGAGTGCAGGATGATTCGATCGCGACGCTGCTCGCGGGCGCGAGTGATGCAGGCCTCGACGAGCGCGCGACCAGCTCCGCGCCCCTGGGCGGAGGGATCGACGGCCAGCATGCGGATCCCGCAGGCGCCGGGGTCGCTGAACTCGGCCATGGCGTGATGCGGACCCGCCACGTAGGTGACACCACCGATGAGCGTCGCGTCGTCGTCGAGGGCCACGTAGACCTCGGAATCGAGTCGGCGACCCTCGACGTCACGTAGTTGATCCTCGTAGGGTCCCATGGGCCGGGCCCCATTGATCTGGCGGTACGCGTCGACGGTGATGCGCGCGAGGGCGTCACTCTCGTGGGGCTGGATGCGGCGTATCAACATGGTGTGATCGAGCCTAGGAGACGACGGACGCGACACTCCTCGCGGGGTCGCCGGCGCTCCTCGGGAGGGTCGCGAATATCGTACGACGCCCCCGACGAGGGGAGGCGAAGCCCGGACGGCGCGGGGGAATTGACCGAGCGTCTCGAGCACTTCGACCCCTCGTCCACGTTGCGGTGTAACGCGGGGCGCGCTGCCGTGACAGTAAGTACAGTCAATCGCAAAGGAGCCACCGTGTCATCGCACCACGTCACTGCATCAGCGCTGGCGCGCCTGAGTACCCGTCAGTACCAGGTCACCCAGGAGAACGCCACCGAACCAGCCTTGGACAACGAGTACTGGGACCACCACGAGGCCGGTCTCTACGTCGACGTAGTGTCGGGTGAGCCCCTGTTCGCCTCCACGGCGAAGTTCGACAGCGGCTGTGGTTGGCCGAGCTTCAGTACCGCGCTCGAGCCCTCCCACGTGGTCGAGCGGCGCGACGTCAGTTTCGCGATGGTCCGCACCGAGGTGCGTTCAGCCCTCGGCGATTCGCACCTGGGCCACGTCTTCACCGATGGTCCTCGCGACACCGGGGGGCTGCGGTACTGCATCAACTCCGCCGCCCTTAGATTCGTAAGGTACGAGGATCTCGACGAGCAGGGGTACGGGCAGTACCGTCACCTGTTCGCGTCGAGTCCAGCGAGTGAAGGGACGACACGATGAGTGAGGGGACCGAGACGGCGATTCTGGCCGGCGGATGCTTTTGGGGGATGCAGGACCTGATTCGCCGCCGTCGCGGCGTGCTCAGTACGCGCGTGGGATATAGCGGCGGCGACGTCGTCAACGCCACCTACCGCAACCACGGCACCCACGCCGAGGCGATCGAGATCGTCTTCGATCCCGCGCTGACCTCGTATCGCGAACTCCTCGAATGGTTCTTCCAGATCCACGATCCGACGACGCCCAATCGTCAGGGCAATGATCGGGGCCTGAGTTACCGCTCGGCCATCTACTACCTCGACGACCTCCAGCGCAGCGTCGCGCTCGACACCATCGCCGACGTGGACGCGTCGGGCCTCTGGCCGGGCCGGGTGGTGACCGAGGTGGCACCCGCGGGTCCCTTCTGGGAGGCCGAACCCGAGCACCAGGACTACCTCGAGCGAATCCCTAACGGCTACACCTGCCACTTCGCGCGACCCGATTGGGTGCTGCCACGACGCGACGACGCCCGGGCATCGTAGGGTTCGCCTACCTCGCGACCCGACGCGCGACGAAGAGTGCGCGCACCGAGTGATCGGTCGGGGTGGCGCCGAGCGTGTCGCTCTGCGCCACCAGGGTGAAGTCGGCTGAGAGGGCGTCGCGCACCTCGTCGAGGGCGACGCCGAGTTCGAGGATGGTCTCGGCGTGCTGGACGAAGTTCTCGTCGCGCTGGTGCTCGAAGACGCGGATGTTCCAGCGCGACAGCGGCTCGTCAGCGAAGTCCACGTCCATGATGAGGGTGTGGCCGTCGAAGTCGTACACCCAGGGGGCCATGTCACCGAGGTCGCGCAGGCGTCCGAGTGTGTTGAGATCGAAGATGAAGAGTCCTCCCTCGACGAGGTGCGCCGCGACGTTCGCGAAGACGGCTCGCCACAGGGCGAAGTCGGTGACGTGGTTCAAGGTGTCGTAGACGCAGATCGCCACGTCGAAGGACTCACCGAGATCGAACGACGTGATGTCGCCCTCGACGAGCCGGGCGCTGGGACAACGCCGTCGTGCGACCTCGAGCATCGCGCGCGAGAGGTCGATGCCGGTGAGCGAGAAACCAGAGCCCAGTCCGGCCAGGATCGCGCCGGTGCCACAACCGAGCTCGAGCACCGAGTGCGCGCTGGGGCGATACTCGTCGATGTAGGCGAGGATCTGGGAGATGCGGTCCGCGGGTTCGCCGTTGACGCCGTCGTAGAAGCGGGCGAAGGAGTCGTACTGAGCCATGGTCTAGTTTCTCACCACGCGCGAGAAAATCACGGAACGCGCAAAGCTCTCACGATGTCGACGCCCCGGCGGCGAATCCAGCGGGTGAGGCGGATTCGCCGCCGGGGCGTCGACAGTGAAGTACTTAGTCGAGGTCGAAGCGGTCGAGGTTCATCACCTTGTCCCACGCCGCCACGAAGTCGTGCACGAACTTGGTCTGAGCGTCGTCGCTCGCGTACACCTCCGCGATCGCGCGCAATTGCGAGTTCGACCCGAACACCAGGTCGACGCGGCTGGCGTTCCACTTGAGCGCTCCACTCGCGCGCTCACGCCCCTCGAAGAGGGCGTCGTCGCTCGACGTCGCCGACCACACGGTGTCCACGTCGAGGAGATTGACGAAGAAGTCGTTGCTCAACGTCGCGCGTCGCTCGGTGAAGACGCCGTGGGCGGACCCGTCCACGTTCGCACCCAGTACCCGCAACCCACCGACCAGGACCGTCATCTCCGGAGCGGAGAGCGTCAACAGATTCGCGCGCTCGACCAGGAGCTCTTCCGCGCTACGCACGTGACCCTCGCCCAGGTAGTTGCGAAAGCCGTCCGCCGTGGGCTCGAGTACCGCGAAGGATTCGACGTCGGTCTGCTTCTGCGTGGCGTCGGTGCGCCCCGGGATGAAGGGGACCTTCACGTTGACCCCGACGTTCCTCGCCGCCTGCTCCACGGCGGCGCATCCACCGAGGACGATGACGTCCGCGAGCGATACGGCCTTGGTCCCGGACTGGTGCGCGTTGAACTCCTTTTGGATCTTCTCGAGCTTCTTGAGCACCTTCTTGAGCTCGTCGGGTTGGTTGACGGCCCAATCCTTCTGCGGGGCGAGGCGGATGCGAGCACCGTTGGCGCCGCCGCGCTTGTCGGTGCCGCGAAAGGTCGCGGCCGAAGCCCAGGCCGTCGTGACCAGCTGCGACACCGAGAGCCCCGAGTTCAAGATGGTCGCCTTGAGCTCGTTCGCCTTCTTCGCGCCGATGAGCCCGTGACTCACCTCGGGCACCGGGTCCTGCCAGATCTGGGGCTGCGAGGGCACCAGGGCGCCGAGTCCACGCACGTAGGGTCCCATGTCGCGATGCGTGAGCTTGTACCAGGCCTTGGCGAACGCGTCGGCGAACTCCTGGGGCTTCTTGTGGAAGCGCTGCGCGATGGGACCGTAGATCGGGTCGAAGCGCAGGGCCAAGTCGGTGGTGAGCATGGTGGGGGCGTGGGTGATGTTGGGATCGTGCGCGTCGGGCACGGTGCCGGCGCCGGCGCCGTCCTTGGGCTTCCACTGTTGAGCACCGGCGGGACTCCTCACGAGTTCCCACTCGAAATTGAAGAGGTTGTCGAAGAAGTTGTTGCTCCACTGGGCCGGTGTCGTGGTCCACGCGCCCTCGAGGCCACTGGAGATGGTGTCGCCCCCGGCGCCGCTGCCGTAGGAGTTCTTCCAACCCAGGCCCTGGTCGACGAGGTGGGCGGCCTCGGGTTCGCGCGCCACGTACTGGGCGGGGTCGGCCGCACCGTGGGTCTTGCCGAAGGTGTGGCCGCCGGCGATCAGCGCCACGGTCTCCTCGTCGTTCATCGCCATGCGCGCGAAGGTCTCACGAATGTCGACCGCGGCCAGGAGCGGATCGGGGTTGCCGTTGGGACCTTCGGGGTTGACGTAGATGAGGCCCATCTGCACCGCGCCCAGTGGATTCGCCAGGTCGCGTTCACCGCTGTAGCGCTCGTCGCCGAGCCAGGTGGCTTCGGGCCCCCAGTTGGTGCTCTCGTCGGGTTCGTAGACGTCCTCGCGTCCACCGGCGAAGCCGAAGGTGGTGAAGCCCATCGACTCGAGCGCGCAGTTGCCCGCGAAGATCATGAGGTCGGCCCAGGAGAGGCGCCGCCCGTACTTCTGCTTGACCGACCAGAGGAGACGACGGGCCTTGTCGAGGTTGACGTTGTCGGGCCAGCTGTTCAGCGGTGCGAAACGCTGCGCGCCCGAACCGGCGCCACCGCGGCCGTCGCCGACGCGGTAGGTGCCGGCGCTGTGCCAGGCCATGCGGATGAAGAGCGGACCGTAGTGGCCGTAGTCAGCCGGCCACCAGTCCTGGGACGTCGTCATCACCGCTTCGATGTCCTTCCTCAGGGCGTCGAGGTCGAGGGTCTGGAACTCCTCGGCGTAGTTGAAGTCGTCGTCCATGGGGTTGGACAGGGAGTTCCTCTCGTGCAGCAGTTTGAGATTCAACTGGTTCGGCCACCACTGGGCGTTGGGCTGGCTATCACCGGCGCGCGTGTTCGCTCCGCCGCTGAAGGGACACTGACTCTCGTTTTCCATTTGATTTTCTCCTTTTGGTCGAATGCTAATTCTGCGTCACCGTGAATTTCTGGTGACGTCCTCGAGACTGCGTCGCACGCCGCGCACGCTCACGACTCTGTGGGCGCGACGCCGAGGCCGCGAGGGCGTCGCGACACCGGCGAAGGACGGGCGGGCTCGTGAGTAAGGTCCTGACACCGGGGACAGCGACCCCAGTAGGCGACGTCG
Organism: Actinomycetota bacterium; assembly: GCA_029850535.1. Classification (GTDB taxonomy): domain Bacteria; phylum Actinomycetota; class Acidimicrobiia; order Acidimicrobiales; family RAAP-2; genus RAAP-2. Next base: position 8,434 of record JARCRU010000056.1, read on the forward strand.
GCCTCGTCGATCTCGTAGCCGTTGTCGTCGGACGCGGTGAGGCACGGGGCGGTGCCCACCGCGCAGTCGACATCGACGACGTCACCGCAGATGCGACAGATCAGGTGATGGTGGTTGTCGTCGACACGGTCCTCGTAGCGAGCGGGTGAACCCACGGGCTGGATCCGGCGCAGGAGACCCTTCTGCACGAAGAGGCCCAGGGCGTCGTAGACGGCCTGGCGCGAAATCGTTCCGATCTCGCCTCGCGCGAGCACGACCACGTCATCGGCACTGCAGTGGGGGCTGCGCGACACCGCGGCGAACACCGCGAGGCGCTGCGCGGTCGCGTGCACGCCGTGTTGGCGTAGCGCGTCGGCTGTGGTCGTTGTCACGCGAATGATGCTACTCCAATTCTGGAATGAGTACAAAAATTGACTGTATCCAGATTGGTGGGCCGGGTGAGTTGCCCTGCCGTGCCCTGCCCTGCCCTCGCGCGAGCAACGCCACGGTGCCGGTCGCGTCGTTGGACACGACAGAATGCGTGGAGAGCGAATTGGTGAAGAGTGAGGTGTGCGACGTGAAGATCCCTGTCCCCCTGGTCGGTGACGCGATGATGGTCCCCTGTATTGATGGCGAGGATCGGCGCTACGTCGGCCTCGACGCCGCCGCGTCCACGGGGGCCCTCGCTTCGGTGCTGGCGCGCGTACAAGAGTTCGTGCCGATGTACTCGAGCGTGCACCGCGGGGCCGGGTACAAGTCTCAGTACGCCACCGGCGAGTACGAGCGCGCTCGTGAGGCGGCATTACGATTCGCCGGGCGCGAGGGTCGTGACGACGTGGCCATCATCTGTCGCAACACGACCGAGGCGATCAATCATCTCGTCTACCGTCTACGCCTCAGCGCCGACGACGTCGTGGCGACGACGGTGATCGAACACCACGCCAATCTTCTCCCGTGGTCGCGCGTGGCGACGTGTCGCTACGTGGAGTGCGCGCCCGACGGGACCTTCAGCGTGGACGACGTCATCGCG
>JARCRU010000057.1 GCA_029850535.1 Actinomycetota bacterium
GTCAATGGGTGGCAACTCGTAGGGTTCGACGAAGACGTCACTCTCTAACCCATCGAACTGGGGATGCTGATCGAAGCCCTTCAATCCCTCCCAGCTACCGGCCAGCGCGGCCAGTGGCCCCAAGTGGCCGAGGGTGTCGACGGCGCCCTCGGCTTCGGTGTAGAAATCATCCCCGTAGGGCTCCTTCCAGCCACTCTCTGGCGGTGAGGCAACGTCGCGGACGCTCATAGCCTGAACCTACCTCGCTTGCCCTTCGCAATGTCAGTCCCCGACCTAGAGTCCAACTACCCTTCCTCGTCCCGGTGTCGCTCCTCGACACCCCGCGAGCCAGGGTGCCGCACGCGTTCGGCAACGGGTCGAATCGGGCGGGCGTGATTGCTTCTGCGCGCGCACCTCATCGCTCCCGGCGGCTACGTCTCACTCAAAGAGTGGTAGCGCCTCCATCTCCTCGGCGAGTTCCTGCGCACTGGGTACGTTCGGATTTCGTGACGGTCGAATCGTCACCAGCGCGATCACGAGCGCCACGAGGACGACGCCGGAACCCACGAGCAGCGCGGTGGAGCGTCCGTGGGCCAGGGCCACGCTGGTGAGCGCCGCGACGCCCAGGGCGCCGCCGGTCTGTTGCATTGTCTGCAGCATCCCCGAGGCGGCACCCGCGTCCTCGCGCGGCACTCCGCTCAAGATGGTGGTGCTCAGCGGCAGGAAGACGGTCCCCGCACCCAGGCCGAAGAGGAGCAGCGGACCGAAGAGACTGGCGAAGTATCCCTCGTTCGCGTGGGCGCGTGAGATCCACAGTGCCGCCAACGCCAGCGCGCTCAGGCCAAAGAGCAGGAGCGGGCGAGCACCCAGTCGGGACACCAACCGCGGCGTGATCCTCGAGAGCGTGAAAATCATCGCGGTCAGGGGCAAGAACCCGAATCCCGCGCGGATGGCACTGAAGTGCAGGGTGCCCTCAAAGTACTGACTGACGAAGAAGAAGACGCCGTACATGACGGCGGGCACCATCATCATGACCACGTAGGAGCCGGCCCGAGCCGGACTGGCCAGGAGGCGTAGCGGGAACAGGGGTTGGTTGACCCGCTGCTCGACGCGCACGAAGGACGTCAGCAAGACGACGCCCGCGACGAAAGACGCAATGGTGAGCGCACGCGAGTTCTGCTCGGCGAGACGGATAAATCCATAGATGAGTGTCCCAATGCCCCCCGTGACCAAGACGGCGCCGCGAATGTCCAGTCGGCCCCCGTTGCGCGGCGGTTCGGGAATGTAGCGAGGCGCCAAGGCGATGACGACGAGACCGATGGGCACGTTGATCATCAACACCCAGCGCCACGACACCCACGAGGTGAGCGCGCCGCCCAAGATGAGTCCCAGGGATCCGCCACCGGCCGACACCGCCGTGAAAACGCCCAGGGCCTTGTTGCGCGCCGGACCCTCCTGGTAGATCGTGCTGATGAGGCTGAGGGTACTCGGCGCGGCCATCGCCGCACCCACTCCTTGCAGCGCGCGCGCCATCAGCAACATACTGGCCGACGTCGCCAGTCCACCGAACAACGACGCCGTCGTGAAGAGACCCAGCCCGAACATCAAGAGCCGGCGCCGACCGAAGATGTCGCCCGCGCGTCCACCGAGCAGGAGCAGACCGCCAAAGGCGAGACTGTAGGCGTCAATCACCCAGGCCAAATTGGCTCTGGAGAAATGCAGGGTGTTCTGGATCGGCACGAGGGCAATGTTCACCACCGTGGCGTCCAGGACGAACATCAATTGACACGCCACGATGACCGCGAGCGCGATCGAGGCGGGGGAGGGTCGACGAGAAGACATACAGGCAAAATTCCTTTTCAAAAGGGTTATCTTCGAATAGTCCTCGGTGGTTCGCAAGGCCGGGATTTCGAAGATAAGGTGAACGGAGGGAATCTCCGTTTACCAGTATACGGAGTCATTCTCCGTTTAGCAAGGATTTCTTCATGCGCGCGGATGCACAAAAGAATCACGACAAGATCGTCGCCACCGCGATCGAGGTATTTACCGAGAAGGGCATGGACGCGCCACTCGATGAGATTGCCACTCGAGCCGACGTCGGACCCGGCACCCTGTACCGGCACTTCCCCACCCGCGAGGATTTGATCGACGCGGTCATCAAGAGTTGGGTGCTCCAGATCGAGACCGCGGCCGACGACGCGGTGGCGAGTGACGCCCCCGTGCGCGAGGTGTTGCTGCGATGGTTCAGCGCGTACGTGGCGCGCATCAGTCGCAACAAGGGAGGGCCGGCGAAGTTCACGTCCGCCATGGGCAACTCACACTCGCCCATCTTCTCCAAGTGTGAAGTGTTGCGCCTGGCCAATGAACGCGTGCTCGATCGGTTCCGCCACGACGGCGTCATACGCGCAGACGTCGATTCGCTCGAGGTGTGTCGCATCATTGGCGGCGTCGCCGTCGTGGCCGATCAGGCCGGACTCGACGAAGCGGCGACGGTGTCGATGCTGGGCGTTGTCATCGATGGACTCCTGAGGACGTAAACACCCC
>JARCRU010000058.1 GCA_029850535.1 Actinomycetota bacterium
CACCACCACTGCGGCGCCCGTCGCGTCGCCACCGCCCCCGCCCCCCACGAGCGCGACGACGGGAGCTTCGGGTGCGGGTTGAACAGTTGTCCGACACCTGGACGGCCAGCTCGCGCGCGATGGCTAGTGTCATCACGATCACGATGGCCCAGCGCGCGAGCGGCGAGGTGGATCTCGACTCGAGTGCGCAGCGAGCGTTCGACGTCTTTCGCGACGTGGAGGTCGCCGCCACCCGATTCGACCCTTCGAGTCCCTTGATGCGTGCCAACTCGTCGCCGCGACGTTGGCACCGGGTCCCCCCGGTCCTCTTTCGGGCATTGGAGGAGGCGCACTCTGCCTACCAGAGGACGTCGGGCCTCTTCGATCCTCGCGTCGTGAAGGATCTCGTGTCGTTGGGCTACGACGCGTCGCTGAACTTCGCCGCGGGCGAGGTTCGCGTCGGTGCGCCCGCCGAGGTCCTCAGTGAGCGCGCGCCCTGGTGGCCACTCTTTCGTGCCCATAAGAACGACGTCTGGTTGGGCGAACCGGTCGAACTCGGGGGAATTGGCAAGGGTCTCGCGGTGCGCTGGGCCAGTGAAATCCTCTCCTCGCAGCTATCAGACTTCCTGGTCGAAGCGGGGGGTGACTGTTACCTGGCCGGCCGGGCGCCCGATGGTGGCCCCTGGCGCGTCGGCGTCGAGGACCCCCTGGGGGGCACGACCCCCGTCGCGGTCCTGTCCCTGAGCGATCGCGCCGTGGCCACGTCGTCGATTCGTCTGCGTCACTGGCGCGCGGGCGAGCACGCGGTGCACCACTTGATTGATCCGCGCACGCGTCGCAGCGGCGGCGAGGGACTAAGCGCGGTCACGGTGGTGGGAAGCGATCCGGCGAACGCCGAGGTGGATACGAAGGTGCTGTTTCTGGCGGGTCGCGAGAACATCGCACAGGTCGCGCTCGGTCACGGGCTGGCGGCCCTGTGGTGTGACGTGCAGGGCCGCGTGAGCTACAGCCCGGCGATGGCCCCCTACCTCGAGTGGCAACGATCGTGAGCGAGACCCGCGGCGAACGCGCGCGCGCCGCGCTGGCCTGGGCCCTCACCGCTCTGGCGGCGCTCGCGCTACCCCTGGCGGCGGGATTCGGTTTCGCGCGGCTCTTCGCCCCCACGCTGCACAGCCGCTACTTCCCGTGGGTGACGGGTCGGGCCCTGGGCATCGCGGCGTACTTGGCCCTGAGCGCACTGGTGATGTTGGGCGTGTGGATCCGTCACCCCTGGCGCCTTCGACGTCGCGTCGTGCACGCCGAAACGCGCCTGCGCGTGCACGCCACCCTGGCCACCGTGACCGTCGCCCTGGTCGCCGGGCATCTGGTGTCGTTGGCGTCCGACAAGTACGCCGGTGTCGGATGGGTCGGGGCCTTCGTTCCCTTTCGCGCGCAGTACCGACCCACGGCGGTGGCCCTGGGCGTCATCGCCATGCTCTTCATGGTGTTGCTCGTGGCCACGGCGCGCTCCGCGGGACGCGTGGGTGCACGACACTGGTTGGCCTATCACCGTCTGGCGGGGGTCAATTTCGTCCTGGTGTGGTTCCACGGCGTCATGGCCGGCACCGACACGGCGGCGCTACGACTGCTCTACGTGGTGTCGGGGGGGCTCGTGGTCTTTCTCACCCTGACCCGCTACACCTCCGGGCGCGCACCGCGCGCGAGCGCGGTGCATGATCTGGCGCGACCCGACCTGAGCGGCACTGGCGGCGTGACCTCCTCTCACGAGTCGGTGGCCTCATGACCCTCGTGGAATTCGACCGCGTCCGGCGCCCACGAACGGGTGATCTGTCACTCGTCGCGGGCCCGCGACTCGTGGTGGCCGGTGAGACGGGGGCCCGTCTCTTGGCGGGACCGCCCGCTCACGCAGGTCGTGAAACGCGACCGAGCCACGACGCGCGCCTGGGCGCGATCGAACTCGTGGACCTCGAGCCCGAACGGCTTCGCGCGAGCGTGCGCGAGAGTGGGCTCCTGGGACGCGGTGGCGGCGGATTTCCCACCGCCACCAAATTCGACGTCGCGGCGACCTCGCCCGGCGTGCCGATCATCGTGGTCAACGCCAGCGAGGGCGAGCCGGCCAGCCGCAAGGATCAGACCCTGCTCGAGTTGCGTCCGCACCTGGTGCTCGACGGCGCGCTGGTCGCCGCGGCGGCGGTCGGGGCGAGCGAGATCGTGATCTACTCGCACGCCTCGCACGCGACGGCCACTGACGCACTACGCGCCGCGCTGAGCGAGCGCGCCGAGTCGCCCGTGCGATGTCGACTCGTGGACGCCCCCGACACCTACATCGCGGGCGAGACGAGCGCCGTGGTGTCGTACTTGGACGGGCGCGGTGCGATCCCGAGCCGAGGGGTGATCCCCGCGGCACGCGCGGGCATTGCCCAGCGCCCCACCGTGGTCAATAACGTCGAAACGCTCGCGCACTTGGCCCTCATCGCTCGATACGGCGCGTCCTGGTTCACTCAGGCGGGGGCTCCCGAGGCGCCGGGATCGACGCTGTTGACTCTGGCCGGTGCGGTCCGCGAGCCCGGCGTGGTGGTCGAGGTGGTGGGACCCGCGACCCTGGGTGAGGTTCTCGAGGCTTACGGCGGGCTGAGTGAGGTTCCGCGCGCGGTGTTACTGGGTGGCTACGAGGGGACCTGGATGCCCGGGAGGGAGGCCTGGGGCACGCCCGTGGAGCGTCATCGCCTCGCTCAACTGGGTATGTCGCTGGGGTGCGGCGTCGTGGCGGTGATCGATGACGACACGTGCGGTCTCGCGCAGACGGCGCGCCTGGTGGCGTGGCTCGCGGGTCAGTCGGCGGGTCAGTGCGGACCGTGCATCTTCGGTCTGCCCTCACTGAGCGAGCAACTCGACGCGGTGGTGGCGGGGCGTGCTCGCAAGAGCGACCTGCGCCGCTTGCGCGAAGTGGTGGCCTCGCTGAGGGGTCGCGGCGCCTGCGGGCACCCCACCGGGGTCGCGACGCTGGTCGAATCGGCCCTGGACACCTTCGCGATCGAACTCAGCACCCACCTGCGCGGCGAGGTCTGTTCGGTCACGAGCGCGGCGCGCGGCTTCCCTCTACCGAGTCGTGCGGTGCCGCGATGAGTGGTGCGCACACCGAGATGCGCCTACTCGTGGACGGGTCCAAATGCGACGCGCACGGCATCTGTGCGCTGGTGATGCCCGAGCGAATCTCACTCGACGCCTGGGGCTACGCCAACGTGGACTCGAGCGTCGTGGACGACGCCCGCCTCGTGGCCCGCGCGCGACGCGTGGTGCGCGCGTGTCCGGCCAAGGCCTTGACCCTGGTGGGCGACACGCGTCCCGCGCGTTCCCCCATCACCCTTCGCAGGTCGAAGTGAGCGATTCCTCACTCGGGTCGACACGACCCCTGGATTTAAGGGAGAATTGACACATGGCGTACGGATCAGGGCGTGAACACCAGAGCGGGGGGTATCGCGTCCCCGCGCACCAGCGCGCCGCGCGCGCGCGGCGCAGTCGTTGGGGCGTGGGGGTCGCGTCACTCGTGGGTCTCGCTGGGGCGCTCGCGCTCATCACGATGAGCGGCGGAATCGGGGGGGCCACGCCGGACGTGCCCGCGGCGCTGCAAGTGGGCGTCCAGGCGTCCACTACGTCGCTCGCGCCTTCGACGCGCCAGCTCACGACGCACCAGGGCTCGACGCACCAGGGCTCGACGCACCAGGTCACGACGCACCCGGCGCATCACACGACGACCCCTTCGACGCCGCGACGGCCGGCGACGACCTCGACGACGCTGGCGCCGCGTGCTACGGCGGTCCCTGGGGGAGGGTCCACGTCTTCGTCCACGGCGACGCCCACGACGACGGTGGCACCAACGACCGTGCGGCCCACGTCAACGACGACGACCCCGACTCGCGCGTCGACGTCTCCTCTCACGATCGTGATTCCCAAATCCAAGGTGACGGTGGGTTCGGACAGCAGTGACGACTGGAATGGTTCCTCGCCGAGCACGACCAAGCACTCGGACAATTAGCCGTCGACGTTCTCACCGTGCGCACGACGGTTCTCGTCGAGAGGAACCCCCGAGGGTGTCGATCATGAAGTCGGACCGCTTCTTTCGTCGGGTGGGTAGTGCTGGTCGTCTGGCCATCTTCAACTCGATCATCCTGGCCCTGATCCTGGGTGCCGTGGTCGCGGTGTTCATTCGCAATTTCACCTCGAGTTATGAGGCCGTGGCGGCGTCCACCATCGGGGTGGAGTTGCGCGAATTCCAACAGCAGGCCCTCAAGCAAAGACCTAGCAACCTGGAGGCCTTCTCGCGGAACTTCCTCGTCAACTACTCCCTGGCGCCCGGCGAGGTCGTCATCATCGATTTCGTCAACGGGGGGCTGCTGAGTACCCCCGGATCGGCTCCCGTGCTGCGCAGTCCACTCGTACGGGGCTGGCTGGCGACGCCGCCGAGTCAGACCAAGGTCCTCTCGAGCAACATGGGGGCGAAACCCACCGAGGTGGTGGCCGCTCCCATCTTCGCCGGCCACCAGATCGTCGGCACGTTCATCGCGACCAGCGACTTGAGCGGCTTCGCCACCGAGCGAGCGCGTGAACTGCGTCTCTCGATCGCCGAGGGAGTGATCGCGCTGTTGGCGGGAGTACTGAGCACCTTCTTGATACTGCGGAGACTCCTGCGCAAGGTGGGCCGGATCACCACCACGGCCGACGAGATCGGCAGTGGCAATCTGGACCAACGACTGGGCGATCAGGGCAGCAACGACGAGGTCGGAGAACTAGCCCAGACCTTTGACGCCATGTTGGACCGACTCCAGGCCGCGATGGTTGCGCAACGCCGGCTGCTCTCGGACGTGTCGCACCAGTTGCGTACACCCCTCACCGCGGCCCGCGGGCACCTCGAGGTGCTGGGTCGCGGCAGCGTCGACAACGTCGCCGAGGTGCGCGAGACCATCGACGTGGTCATTGAACAGCTCGACCACACTCGTTCGGTCGTGGAACGTCTTTTGATGCTCGGTCACGCCATGGAGCCCGATTTCCTCAACGCCAGTCCCACGGAATTGCGCCGACTGCTCGACGAGGTCCATAACGCGGTGAAGGTGCTGGCCCCGCGCACTTTCGTCGAACCCGACGCGCCTGATCTCGTCATCGAAGTCGACGTCGAGAAGGTGCGCGGAGCCCTGATGAACCTGATCGACAACGCGGTGCGCGCCACTCACGAGGGCGACAGTATCGCGGTGGTGGCGCAGGCGGATTACGAGAGCGAGGTACTACGACTGAGCGTCGAGGACTCGGGCCCGGGCATTCCCCAGAGCGAACGCCAGGCGGTCGTGCAGCGTTTTCAGCGTCCGGGCGCGCGCGATCGCGACGGTTCGGGACTGGGACTCGCCATCGTCAAGGCGGTGGCCGAAGCACACGGCGGCTGGATCGAAATCGGGACCTCGAGCTACGGGGGCGCGATGGTGACGATGGTGCTGCCCATCTCGAGGTTTAACGTGGAGTCGGAGGACTGAGTTGCGAATCTTGATTGCTGAAGACGATCCCGCCATCGTCTCGTTCCTCGTCAAAGGGTTGCGCGCCGAGGGGTACGCCACGGCGGTGGCGGCCACGGGAGCCGAGGCCCACCAGCTACTGAGCTCCTCGCTCGAGAGTTTCGACTTGGTGCTGTTGGACCTGGGGTTGCCCGCGATGACCGGGGTGGAGGTGCTCACCCAACTGCGCCAGCGCGACGCCGCGCTGCCGGTCATCGTCTTGACCGCGCGCGCCGAGGTGTCCGACAAGGTGCGCGGTCTCGAACTGGGGGCTAATGACTACGTCACCAAACCGTTCTCCTTCGCCGAGCTCCTCGCGCGCATCCGCGCCACCCTGCGCAGCACCTCTCAACCCACGACCAATGAACTGGTCGTGGGCGACCTGCGACTCGATCTCTTCACCAAGGTGGCCTGGCGCGGTGAGCGCCGTATTGATTTAGCTCCGCGAGAGTGGGCGCTGCTCGAGCTCTTCATGCGTCATCCGACCCACGTTCTCTCGCGCACGCGTATCTTGAACGAAGTCTGGGAGTACGGTTTCGATCCCGGCAACAACATCGTCGACGTGTACGTGAGCTACCTGCGAAAGAAGATCAATTTCGACGACACGACCCCGCTGATTTTGACGGTTCGCGGTGCGGGGTATCGACTCGTCGCGCACTGACGCGAAGCACACCTCGGGTCGGCGCGCGTGGCGACGTGCGCACGGTGCCGCGAGGACTACCCCTAACGTGGTGGGCGTGTCCGTGGCGCGCAACGAGATGAGTCGCGACGGTCGCTCTGAGGAGAGCGACTCGCGCTTGCGGCGTCGTCTGAACCGTCGCATCCGTGACGCCGTCGGACTCACCCAGGATCCCCCTCCGCGTTGTGAGGATCCGCAACTGTCCTACATGCCCGTCGACGGCGTGGCGCGACTGGTGCACGGTGATCTCTCGACGATGATTATCGGCGGGTTGGGTTCGCTGTTCCTGCAGATGCTGCACCCCCACGCCATGGCGGGGGTCGCCCAGCACTCGCGCTATCAGAACGACGCGCTGGGGCGTCTTCTGCAGACCGCGAACTTCATCGGTCACACGACTTATGGCACGTCGACCCAGGCGTACCTCGACATCGAGCGGGTCCTGGCGGTGCACGAGGCCGTGCGGGGGGTGGCCGATGATGGCGCGCCCTACTACGCCAATGACCCCCACCTGCTCGCCTGGGTCCACGCCTGCGAAGCATCGATGTTCCTCGCGGCGTACCAACGCTACGGTCGGGTGGCCCTAAGCGACGCCGACGCCGACACCTACGTGGCCGAGATGTCCCGGCTGGCCCGCGACCTGGGGGCGGAGGATCCGCCGAGCACCGTGCGACAACTCTGGGCCCAGATCGACGGCTTCGGGCCCGAACTGCGACTGAGCGCCGACGGCGAGGAGGCCCGTTCCTTCGTGGCCGACGGATTCGTGCAGGGAACGATGCAGAAGCTCGCGCACCGTCTCTTCGTCCAGGCTTCCTACGACCTCATGCCCGACTGGGCCAGGACGCAGTTAGGCGTCTCGCCCTCGCGGCGCTGGCGAGCGCACCTGCTGCGGCCCGCGACGAGACTGTTGTGCGCCTTCGTTCGCCGATTCGTCCCTCCCACCGAGCGCGTACCCGTCGGGGTCTAGGTTTATCGCCGTGGACTACAACGACCACTGCGACGCCTTCGAGGAGGAGGGAGCGCGCTTCGTGGCCCGGTCCCGCGACGCCGACCTCGCAGCGACGGTACCGGGGTGCCCGGACTGGCGGGTGGCGGACCTGCTCGCGCACGTCGGTTTCGTGCACCGCTGGGCGCGCCACCTGGTGCAGGTTCGTGCCCCCCAGCGTCTCTCGGCGCGCGAGATGGGGCTCTCGCGCGGACCTGTCACGCCGACCTGGCTCGCCGAGGGGGTGCGCGAGGCCCTGGCGACGCTGCGCGCGAGCGACCCCGACGACGACATGTGGGCCTGGGGCGCCGACCAGCACGTGCGGTTCTGGGCTCGACGCTTGTTACACGAGACCCTGGTGCATCGCGTGGACCTCGAGGAGGCACTAGGAGTGACGAGCGAGATCGAGACGCGCGTCGCCGTCGACGCCGTCGACGAGTTCCTGGCGAACCTCGAGAGCGCCGCCACCTTCTCGGCGTCGGTGAAGAACCTCGTGGGAGAGGGCGAGGTCATCTCGTTTCGCACCGAGGAGGGTCCGCGTTGGGACGTCCTCCTGTCCCCCGACGGGTTCGGCGTGGTCGAGCAGCGCCGTGCCGACGCGGTCCTCACTGGTCCGGCCCGCGACGTCCTACTCGCCCTCTATCGACGTCGGACACTGCAGGACTCCGCGTGCGTCGTCGCGGGTCGGGTCGAACTGCTCGAGAGCTGGTGGCAGAACTGCGCCCTGCAGTGAGTTCAGTGCGAGAGGCTCAGGGCGCGTAACAGTTGGCGCGTGAGCGAGTTCGAGGTGGTGTAGACCTTTCGTCGCGCGTAGCGCTTGCCGTAGGCGGCGGGCCCGTGCGCGGCGGCCTGGACGTTACCGAGGATACGCGCGTCACGGTAGAGCTGGGATCGGAGACTGCGTCGGCGGGCCATGGTGCTCCTTGCTCGGTGAGTGGGTCCGTCTCGAGAGTATCGCGCGACGACGGGGCGTCGTGGGTCGCGATGGTGAAGGGGCCTCTAACCTTGCAATAACGGGGGATCCATGACACGTCGCGACGGCGCGAAGACCATTAACGCGAGCATCGTCGATGAGCCGATGTTCGATCGGGTGACCTGGGTCCTCGCGACGCTCGCGCTCTTCGCGGGCTTCGCCCAGTTCGGGGTGGTCGCCTCCCTCGCCGACGTGGCCAAGCACTTCGGTCACGCCACCGCCTCCTCCTCGCTCGCGAGCCAGGTCGGCCTCTCGAGTTCGGTGCTGGGTCTGGGTCTCGCGCTGCTTCGCCTCGCGTCCTTGGGCGCACTTCCCTTGACGTCGCTGGCCGACCGGCTCGGTCGGATCCGTCTCGTGCGCCACACCCTCTGGTGGGGACTCGCCATCACCGCCGCGGCGGCGCTGAGCCCGAGCTACTGGATCTTCGTGGCCTGCTTCGCCCTGGGTCGACCCCTGTTGTCGGCGGCTTCGACGTTGGTTCAAGTCATGACCGTGGAACTCTCGTCGACGAGTCGTCGCGTGGGCCGCTTAGCCATCGTGGGCGCGGGTGGCGGCGCAGGGGCGGGTCTCTCGGCCATTCTGCACGGAGCAATCCGCTCGGCGGGCTCCTTTCGCTGGCTCTTCGCCCTCGCGATCGTGCCGGTGGTGGCCGTGGGGGCGTTGTTGCGCCTCGTGCCCGAGCCCCCGACGCGCGACACGACCCTGCTCGCGCGCATCGGGGTGGTGTCGCGCGACTATCGCGGATCGCTCTGGCGCGTCGCGTTAGTGGTGGGCACCCTCGGGATGATCGGGGGGCCGGCCAACGGCTTCGTCTTCGTCTACGGCGAGAGCATCTTGCACATCTCGCCCCCGAAGGTGGCGCTCATGGTCACCATCGCGGCCCTGACCGGACTGGCGGGACTCCTCGCGAGTCGATGGCTCGCCCAGGTCTGGGGCCGGCGCACCACCGCCGCCGTGGGTCTGCTCGCGTCGGGTCTCAGCGCCACCCTCGCCTACGGGGGAGGAAAGACCTTCTTCGTGCTGGGCTATCTCCTGGGCGTCGCGGCGGCTGGTCTCGTCACCCCCGTCGTCACCGCGCTGGGGACCGAGATCTTCCCGCACCACGTGCGCGCGACCGCCGCGGGGTGGCTGGTGGTCGCCGGGGTCCTCGGAGCGACCATAGGGCTCGCCCTCTTCGGCGCGGTGGGCGTCGTGGTGCACGAGGCGGGCAGCGCCGCCCTGCGCTGGCCGGCCATCGTCACCTTTATTCCGATGCTTTGGACCGCGGCTCTCCTTAAAGCCTTACCGGACAGCGCGAAGCTGGAACTGGTGTAGGCCGTCCATCGTCGTGGTCGTATCTGTCGTCTAGTAACGGAAACTCGACTTGGGGGGCACCATTTTCGCGTATGGTCAGTGTCTCAGACCGGCACTTTGACGGTGGAGACAGGCTACGAAGGATTCCGAGCGGAGAAGAGAGCGATGCTCATTCGTCTCGACTCTGTCGCCGGTAAGCGAAGAGTCGGGCAGTCGATTGATTGCTCCAAGGTCGCGCTCGGCCCTGAGCCCAACGGAGTCTGACGGAGCCATATCCAGCGCTCGTCGCCCGGAGATTAGTGATTCAAGGTTGAGAATCGTGTAGGTCACGTGGTACTCCTCACAGCGCTTCACCTCCAGACCGAGGTCGAGGAACTGCCGGACTTTGATGGGTGCGGCATCCTCGGTCTCAAGTGGGAACGCGGCCTTCACATCTGCCATGTTCCCATGTCCTCGTCACTGAGTGAAGTGAGCTCGCTTCGAGGTCGATTTCGATCGACACCAGGTCACCGTGGACCCGTCGGCGGGACGTTCGAGCCACCCGCCTCAGTGCGACGAAGGCCATGTCGGCGTGAAGTAACCATTCGCCCCCGGGTTAGGGTCGGCCCTCGAACAGTCACGCAATGCGTTAGCGCCCTTGATGAACCCGGCCCGTTGCTCGCCTAGCCCAGTGACGAAGGGTAATCCCCGCGTCCACGTCGCAGCAATCCCTAACCAGCCGTAATCGACACGTTCGAGAAGACCACTTGTTCGGGGGCACCCCATACGCGCAGGCCCACCCCAGTTCCCGTCGGCATTGGGCCACTGCACGTCGAGTTCGTCAGAGCCTGCGAGAGGTCGGGGACTGTGTAGAGAACGGTCCCGTCGAAGGCGACGCTCAATTTCTGTCCACTGACACTCAGAGTGATTGCGTGCGAGGCGCTGGAAGCGAACCCTGTGGGCCAAGGCTGTTGCGCGAGCGCACGACCACACTCGGTGCCGTTGTGGTTGTATCGAACGAGAAAATCGTTTCCCGCTCCGGCATCGACCTGGAAGACGTAGCCCGAAAGGTTGCTACTGGGATTACCGGACTCGTCAAAGATGATGCCGTAGCCTGAACCAGGGACGAAGTTCACCGTTGCACTGAGAGTGATATTCGAACTTGATAAGGGTATGTTCGTCATGACTCGACCCTCGCCGCTAGACCGCAACTTCATATTTACGCTGTGGCCAGTGAGTGTCACGCCGTTGCCCGCAGCGACCGTCCAGTCGGTGGACGCGAGATAGGTCGGGGTTGCGCTCGAGGCTCCGTCGCAAGCGCCAGGCGTCCCGTAAGCAACGGGTGTCGCACTTGTGGGGGCAGCGATCTCTAGGACTCCATTGACAATCGTGAGCGCGTACCCAGTGGCCACCGGAAAGGACTGGAGAGACTTGTTCGGGCCAGTGGTCAAGAGAACGGCAGTCACGACGGGCGTGCCGCCGGTGAGGCTGTTGTAGGACTGAATCGCCGTCTCCACCGTGGTGGCATTCGACTTGCACGCGGCCACTTCGGCGGACTGTCTGACATTACCCAGAGCGAAGACGACAACGCCCGCCAATACGCCGAGGACAACTATCACAATCAGCAATTCGACGAGGGTGAACCCTTCTTCTTGGCGGAACGAATTCATTGATTTTGCCCCAACTCTGATTGTTCACGGGTCCACGTCAGTCACTCACCCTCATCCGCGAAAAGGCCCTTCGTACGAAGGAACTGGACCTGGTTTATCAACCAGCATCTAGGCACGAGGTGTACTACTGAGATGAACGCTACCGCATCGATTTGCGCCAATGTGGAATCAGGCGCAGAGGGGGTCGTCGCCCGCGCTGGTCGGCACGCCGGGGCCTCTTCGAGTTCTCATGTGGAGGGTCTCGTTTCCTCACCTCGAGCAGTACCTTTCGAGACGCTGAGGTCAGGGGATCTTCTCGACTTCGAGGGTCGGGCTGGGTACTGGGGTCTTCACCGTGCCGATCGTGATCGCAACGTCGCCGGGCGTTACCGTCATCGGTGCGCACGAGTGGTGATGGGGGTGGTGCGTGTCGTGTCACGAGAGACCCGCAATATTGACGTCGACTCCCGCGTTGGGAGTAGTCGCTCGGTCCACGGCGACTACCACTGAGTGACATCTGTCACGCGGTGTGTCGTGCCGGGGAACTTTCGGTGAGTGCGAAGGATGACCGTTACCTCAGCGTCACGGCAATGAGATATCGGCCCGCAGGGCTCGATGGTCACTGCCCCCGTCAGTGGCTCCGGCGCCGAGTCGCTGCCACGGGCCTCGCCCCAGCACGTGGTCGATCTGTGAATGCGGGTGCGCAGCGGGCCAGGTTCGTGCACGCGCCAACGTGGTCCAACCGGGCATGAAGACGCGCAGTAGTGGCCGCCAGCAGTTGAAGTCGCCGGCCAGGATGATCGGTAGCGTGGGGTCGAGGCCTCGCACGATGCGTGCGACCCGGCGATACAACAGCGCCGAACCGTGACTCAGGTGCGCCCCGTGCACCGCGAGCACGTGCACTGGGCGCCCTTCGACACTGACGCGCGCCACGATGAGGGCGCGACGCACCTTCTCGCGCGGCAGTCGTCCGAGCGAGATCACCTCGAGGGACTCGAGGGGGAGTGAGGTGAACAGTCCCAGTCCCCACTCGCCCTTCTCGACCTGGGCGAGGGTGCGGCGATGCGACTTCTGCTGGGGGGTGAGGTCACGGTGCTCGCGGAAAAAGAGTCCGCGTTCGCCGGTGAAGTGAGCCAGGAGGGGTTGCCAACGGTGCGGCCCCACACCGGTGGTGACGCGCTCGGCGCGGGCCAGGGCGACGAATTCACCGCGCATGTCCAGGGTCTCGCTGAGCGTCGCGACGAAATCCGTCCCGTCGTCGCCGCGCCAGAGTTCCGGGCACACCGCGATGTCGGGTCGCAGGGAGATCAAGTGTTCGAGGGCTCGGGTGGGTCGTCCCCACCCGTCGACACCGGCGTGAAGATTGAAAGTTACGACACGCACGCCAGCGACTTTACGCGCTGGACCCTTTCGCGTGTGGCAAGGTCTAGGGGTGGATTCTCTCAATGTGGCCTTCGGGCACCGACTGTGGTGGGTCGACGCCTTTATCGGCGACGCCGAGCGCGGCAATCCGGCGGTCGTCGTCCTGCTCGAACGTGCGATGGAGGACGCCAAACTCCAACAGATCGCCTTCGAATTAGGTGTCTCGGAGACCGCGTTCGTGCGCCGCGTGGGTGACGGGTGGTCCCTGCGGTGGTTCACCCCCACCGTCGAGGTGGACCTCTGCGGCCACGCCACGCTCGCTACGCTGCACGTCTTGCTTAATGAACTCGGGGTCCCCGGGGGCGAACTGTTCTTCCAGACCCGTTCCGGGGTCCTGTCGGGACGCCGCTTGAGTGACGGCCTCCTCGGGGTGGACCTCCCTCGCGCCTACGTCGAGCCCGTCGACGCGAAGGTACTCGGCGGGACGCTGGGACCAGTCAGCGAGGTCTACCAGGCCGGTGCGTCGAGCGTCCTCGCCGTGGTCAAGGACTACGACGCCCTGTGCGGACTCAGCGTGGACACGCTCACCCTCTTTCTGGTACCCACCTCGATGGTCATCGCGGTGTGCGAGGGCGGTCCAAGCGTGGACGCCTCGATCCGCGTCTTCGCGCCGCGCATCGGGATCGCCGAGGATCCCGTGACCGGATCGGCGATGTGCGCGGTCGCTCCCTGGTGGGCCGACCGCACGGGGGCGCCCACCTTGTCGGTGCGACAGGTCTCCTCGCGCGGCGGTGTGATGCACGCGCGACTCTTCGAGAAGAACGTGGAGGTGGCCGGACTCACCCGGACCTTCTTCGGCGGTGACCTGCGCGCGTGAGTGAACCACTGGGCCCCGGCCCTCACACGCGCGTGCGCCGCTTGCCCGAGAAAGCCCTCTACGACGCGGCGACGGTCTTCGACATCGTCGACGCGGCCCTGATGTGCCACGTGGCCGCCACCGTGGACGGTCTGGCGATGGCGCTACCCACCTTGCACGCGCGGGTGGGCACCACGATCTACCTGCACGGATCCAAGTCCAACGCCCTCTTTCGAGCCGTGCTCGACGCCGGGGTCGCCTCGCTCAGCGTGACGATCTACGACGGTCTGCGACTGGCGCGCAGCGCCTTTGAGAGTTCGATCGCCTATCGCTCCGTCGTCATCGTGGGGGCGACGCGCGAGGTGACCGATCCCGAGGAGAAGCACCGAGCCCTGGGCGCGGTGCTCGAGGCGGCCCTGCCCGGACGCTCGCGCGAGGTGCGCGCGATGAGCCAGCGCGAGGAGAATCTCACGCTGGTGGTGGCCCTCTCGATCGACGAGGCCTCGGCGAAGGTCTCTGCGGGCCCGACGACTGACGAGCCCGATGACGCGGCCCTGCCCATCTGGTCCGGCACCGTGCCCGCGCGCGTGGTCTACGACGAACCGGTGGCGAGCACCGACGGTGCGATGGCCGAGGGCGAGGTGCCCCTCGCGGACTCGGTGCGTCGATTGCGAGAGAGGACGTGAGAGACCTCGAGCATCTGCGGGCGCAGTTGAGGAGCATCGAGCCCACCGACGAGCGTGAAGCGCTCTCCCTCGCCGCCACGCTCGATCGCCTCACCTGGGCCGACGACCCCTTTGACGAGACGCTCAATGATCACCACCTCACGGCGTCGGCGTTCGTCCTCTCCTCGCGCGGGGTCATCTTGCACCTGCACCGGCGACTGCAGATCTGGGTCCAACCCGGTGGTCACGTGGACCCGGGCGAGGAGCCCGAGGATGCCGCGGTTCGTGAGACCCTCGAAGAAACCGGATTGCTCACGGTGCACACCGATCCGCCCACCCTCTTTCAGGTCGACCAGCATCCGGGCCCGCGCGGTCACACCCACTACGACCTGCGCTACATCCTGCTGGCCGCCCCCCTCGATCCCGCGCCCCCGGCCGGGGAGAGTCCCGAGGTGTACTGGTTCGACTTCGAGAGCGCCCGTCAGCGCTGTGAGGCGCCCATGGTGCCGGTCCTGGAGAAGTTGGCACTGGCCCGCACCCGTTGGCGGATGCGAGACTAGCGAGGTGGAGCACCTCGAGAACCTACGAGCCCTCAACGACGCCGACCGCTGGATCGAGCGGGTCATCGCTCAGCGCGATCACTTGCCCGAACTCGGGGAGTTGGCCACCCTCGAGACCGAGCTGCGTTCGCTGTTGGCGGCCCTGCACGAGGCCCAACACGCGGCCGAGCCGTTGCGCCAGGCCTACTTCAGCGCCCAGGAGAGTGCGCGCAAGCTAAGCGTTCGCGTCAAGGACCTCGAGGGTGCGCTGGCCTCCTCGACGGGATCGGGCCGCGAGCTCGGCGCGATGCACCACGAGCTCGAACAGGTGCGCGAGCGCGTCGCCGCGGCCGAGGACGAGGAGTTGAACTGCCTCGTGGCGCTCGAGCCACTCGACGAGACCATCGCGGCGATCAAGGAGCGCGCCCAGCCCGGGGTCGAGCGACGTACGCAGTTGCAGGGCGAAATCACCCAATTGCGCGCCACCCTCGACGAGGAGATACTCGCCCTGCGAGAGTCGCGTGCGGCGTTGGCGCAGGGTCTCGATCCCCAGTGGCGTCAGCGCTACGACGCCGCGCTCACTCGAGCCGGCATCTCGGGGGCCGCCTACGTGGACGCGGGGCGCTGCGACGGCTGTCGCATCGCGCTCTCGCCGCTCGATCTGGACCGGTTTCGCCACCTCGAGGCCGGGGTGGTCATGGACTGTCCTGAGTGTGGACGGATGTTGCTGCCGTGATCATCCTGATCCGCCACGGACAATCGACCACCAACCAACTCGGGTTATTGGGGGGACGTTCTAACCCACCCTTGACGGAACAAGGTCGTGACCAGGCTCGACGTCTCATTCCTCACCTGCTGGACGTCAAGGAGGTCTGGGCGTCGCCCCTCGAGCGCGCGCGCGACACCGCACGACTGTGCGTGCCCACTCTCGAACCCGTCATCAAGGAAACCTTCATCGAAGTCGACTACGGTTCGCTCGACGGACGCCCCCTCGCGAGCATCACCGCAGAACAATGGCGCGAGTTCGAGGGTGTGCACGACCGCCCCCTCCTGGACGGCGAATCGCTCGACGCGGTCGATCAGCGCGTCTACGCAGAGCTCGACGCCCTGCTCGCGGACCCCGAGAGCCTGCTGCACCGCGGTGACGAGCACCTCGCCATCGTGAGTCACGTGTCGCCCATCAAGGCGGCGATCACCTGGGGACTCGGGGTGCACGGCTCGGTGGCCTGGCGCATGCGCGTGGACAATGGTTCGATGACCGTTCTCTCCTCGCGCGGCGCGGCGGCGATGCTGGTGCGCTCGAACGTCGTCCCGCTCTGATCAGCGCAGGGCCACGTAGAGTGCCGCGAAGTGCAGACCGGCGCCGACGAGGGTCAGGGCGTGGAACAGTTCGTGGTAGCCAAAGACGCGCGCGTTGAGCCGCGGACGTTTGGCGCCGTAGACGACGGCGCCTAGGGAGTAGACGAGGCCCCCGGCGATGATCAACCATAGGACGGCTTCTCCGCCGCCGCGTTCGAT
>JARCRU010000059.1 GCA_029850535.1 Actinomycetota bacterium
CCCCTTCGTATTGCGCTACTACCAACGTCGACGCGAAGTGCTCACGAGCACCCCCCGCGACGCCGAACCGACTCGACTGTTCGAACAACTCGCTCTCGCCGCCTTACCGGAGTTCGCACAGTGGATCGCGGTCGTGAACACTACTGCGCCCTCCTCGTTCTCGCGCTGCGTCCTCGAACACGAGCACTCTTTTCGCACGTGTGCCGGTCACTGGGCTCCGGGCCTTGACGTCGACGCCGCCATCGAGGCCATGCTCCTTGACGGCGAGAGTCTCGCCTGGGACGCCGAGGGCACCGGTCCTCACGGCATCATCTGGCCCCTCATCGTCGAGGATCAGTCCGGTGGAGCGGTGCTGGTGGGACGCGATGCCCATTCGTCACCCTGGGACGAGGACGACCTCGGGGCCGTCCACGACGTGGTTACCGCCCTCGGAGTGGACCTCGAGCGACTGCGCCTGCGCTACCACTCACGACTCGCTCTGCGCTCGAGTCAACGCGTCGCCAGTCAATTGCACCAACTAATCAGTGCGTCACTCACCCTGGGCACCCTCAGTGACGAGGGTGGCATTGCCCAGGGCTTGGCGCGCAGTGCGCGCAGCGTCTTTGAAGCGGACCGCGCGATCGTCGCGATAGGTGACGATGACACTCGAGTGGTGGGCTTCGCCCAACGGGGGCGAATACCTCGCCTGCTCGACCATACGAGCGCGTTGGAATTCGGGATTCCCACCCCCCGCGACGACGCCAGTGAACCCTGGACTCACGACGACTGGCTGTGCGCCCCCGTGCTCGATAGTCAGCGCCGTTCTCGCGGACTGGTCGCGGCCCGTCGTCCAGAGGTCATCCCCTTCGGTGACGAAGATCGCGAGCTAGCGATGCTGCTGGGCCAACTCGCCGCCACGTCGCTCGAGGCCTTGGAGCTGAATCGCACGATCCAGGACAACGAGACCCGACTGCGTATCCTCGTCGACGCCGCTCCGGTCGGCATCGTCGAATCTGATCCTTCGGGGCGCGTGCGCTGGTGGAATCGTTCGACGAGTCGTCTCCTCAAATGGCCCGACTACACGACGGACGCCGCGAATCACGTCGACTGGCCCGTCGAAGTGCGCACGGCGCTCTCCACACTGTGGAGCGACCTGCTCGCCGGCGGATTGCGCGACACTCAAGAATTCACGGCCCACCTCAGCGGGCGTGAACGCATCTTGGCCGCCTCGGCCGCCGTCGTGCCCAGCGGCGGAAACTCGCCCAACGTCTTGACACTGCTCGACGACATCACTGACCAGCGCGAACTACGTGAGGAGGTACGCCACGCGCACCGCATGGAATTGCGCGGCCAGGTCGCGAGTAGTGTCGCCCACGACTTCAATAACCTCATCACCCTCATCATGGGTTACACCGAATTGCTCTCGCGCAACGTCGCCGGTGACGAGAAGTCCACCGAGCTCGTCCACGACATTCAAGCGACATCGTCACGTGCTTCGAGTCTCACTGCGCAACTACAAAGCATCGGACGTACCTCCGAGCCATCTCCCATCCGCCTCGACCTGGCGTCCGCCCTGAGCGCCAATGCCGAAGTACTCGAGCGGATCATGGGGTCAAAGAACACTGTCGCCTGGGCGCTCGCCGAAGGCATCCCGGCCGTCGTGATCGACGCCGATCTGTTTGAACAAATGATCCTCAACCTGTCGATCAACGCTCGCGACGCCATGCCCGACGGGGGCACACTACGGTTCACGACAGTCACGCGCCGGCTCGCTGCGGACGATCCGCGTCCCCCGCAACTGAGCGCCGGTGACTACGTCATCCTCACCATCTCCGACACGGGCACCGGCATGGACGAGACCACGAGGGAGCGGTGCTTCGAACCCCTCTTCACGACCAAGGGGCCATTCAAGGGCACCGGACTCGGGCTCGCGTCGGCGCGTCGCCTCGTCGAGAGCAGTGGTGGGGCCATCACCTGTGACTCCCAACTCGGAGAGGGCACCACCTTCACGATCTGGCTCCCCGCTCCGGACTCGCCTGGACTCGCGATTGATGAACCGGTCAATCGAACCGACTCGGCTCGCACGCCCCGGACACATATCGCGGCCACCATCTTGTTGGTCGAGGACGACCCGGGGTTGCGCCGCCTCGCCTTTCAAGTGTTGCAACGAAACGGATTCGTGGTGCTCGAGGCCGTTTCCGCCGAGGACGCGCTCGAACTTCACCAGCGACTGAATGCACCCCTCGACGCCTTGGTCAGCGACGTGGTGCTTCCCGCGATGTCGGGTTCCGAGCTCGCCGCTGTCCTGCAGCGCGAGCAGCCCACCTTGGCGGTGTTGATGATGTCGGGGACGGCGTCGCCCAACATCATCGCGGGCCTCACCCCCGGTACGGCCACGTTCTTGGCCAAACCCTTCAAACCCAGCGAACTCATTGACGGAGTGATCGATCTGCTGAGTCGGCGCACCGGTGCCGCTCGCTAGGCGACGGCGGGCTCGAAACGGTAGCCGAAACCGCGCACCGTCGTGATCCAGCGCGGATGGTCGGGGTCCGCTTCTATCTTCAACCGGAGTCGACGAATGTGCTCGGTAACGGTTGCCTCGTTCTGCCACTCCGGTGAGGACGCCCAGACGTGCTCGAGGAGTTGCTCGCGAGAGAACACCTGTCGCGGGGACGCCGCGAGAAAAGCCAGCAACGAGAACTCCTTCGCGGTGAGTTCGAGGAGTTCTCCGTCGAGGTGGACCTCGTGAGTCTGTTCATTGATCTCGAGCGGGCCGAACTTCATGTTGGGTGCGTCGATCGAGTGCTGCGACGCGTTGGCGCCCGCGCGGCGCAGCACCGACTCGATGCGCGCTGACAACTCGCCCAGCGAGAACGGCTTGACGATGTAGTCGTCAGCCCCCATCTTGAGTCCCGCAATGCGGTCGGACTCGAGGCCGCGACCGGTGAGGAAGATTGCCGGCACGTCGCAAATCTCACGCACCTCGCGAAAGATATCCCGGCCGTCCTCGTTACCCAGAACGATGTCGAGCAAGATCAAATCGGGCTGATCTTCGGACACCGCGCGCAGAGTGCTGGCCATGTCCCCCACCACACGTAACTGGTATCCCTCCTCGGGCAAAAAGCGTCCGAGCAGGTTGACCATCTCAGCATCGTCTTCGACCAGCAGGATTGACGTCATCGTTGTCCTCGTGTTCGAGCGTCGCACCAGGCGAGACTCACCAAGTTGCCCACCCTGGTCATTCTAGGAGTCATCGACGGTGGACGGGCGTACGGCGGAGCGTACGTCGAAGAATATTTGAGACGGTCCGTATACTGAACTGCAATGCCTTTCGTCCTTCGCCCACGAGGTCGTGGCTCCTGCGCCGTCCCTCATCGCTTCCCAGGAGATTCATGAAGACCCCACGTCTCGCCCTCGCCCTACTCGCCCTG
>JARCRU010000060.1 GCA_029850535.1 Actinomycetota bacterium
TCCAGACCTCCTTGCGTAAGTCATCCGCATAGTCGCCTGACCAGGGACCATCCACCACTTCGCGCCCAGGATACTCCATAATAGATGCAGAGTAATTGTCTGTTTGAAGGGAGCACCCGGGATGGCGTTGGCGGCAGGGAAACTGGTAGTCATGCAGCCTCTCCCCTTGGTGCCGGTCGGTTCGGTGGTCGTCGCCGACGGGGTCTCGTTGCTCGAGGACGAAGAGGGCGCGGGCACGGTGTTCATCTGGGGTCAGGCGACCTGGACGTGGGATCACTCTGATCCCGGTGCTCGGCGGCTCGCGGCGGTGCAACTCGTGAACTCAGGTGCGGCGAGCCAACGACAGGTCGCGGCATCCTTCGGGGCGAACGAGACCACGGTGTGGCGCTGGCGCAGCGACTACCAGGCGGGCGGGCTGGTCGAACTGCTCCCTCAGCGCAAGGGTCCCAAGCGCGCATCGAAGCTGACCAATGAGAAGCGCGCCGAGATCGCCCGACTGCGTGCGAGCGGGCTGACCAAGCCCGAGGTCGCCGCGCGCACTGGCGTGTCTACCCAGAGCGTGCGACGCGCCACGTTGGCCGTGACCACGGCGCGACCTGACCCCGAGATGGCACCCGCCGACGCCGATCAGGCGAACAACCTTGTTCCCCTCAACGCGCCGATCCCGCGAACCGGCGAGCGGGCAGCGGCTCGGCGCGGAATGCTTGGCGAGGCGGCCCCGGTGATCTGTGAGGGCGCGTCGCTTCCCTTCGTCGGTTCCCTGGTCATTCTCCCGGCCCTCGCGGCCACCGGGCTCTTGGAGGAGACCGCCTCGCTCTACGGGCTTGGCCGACGTGTCGCGGGGTTCTCGCGCGCCGCCTTCTACGGCCTGCGCTCGCTCTTGTTGTGCGTGGTGTTCTCCTCGCTGCTCGGCGAGCCGCGCGCCGAGGGGCTCACCCGACTCGACCCAGTTGCGATCGGTCGCCTGCTCGGCCTCGACCGGGCCCCGGAAGTGTCGCGCCTGCGCTATCGGCTGAGCGAGTTGGCCGAAGAGAACAAGAGTGACGAGCTGGTGCTCGGACTCGCGCGCCGTCACCTCGAGGTGCACCCCGAAGCGGTCGGTCTCTTCTACGTCGACGGTCACGTGCGCGCCTACCACGGCAAGCACGAGGTCCCCAAGGCCCACGTCGCGCGCATGCGCATCGCCATGCCCGCCGAGGTCGACACCTGGGTGTGTGACCGCTTCGGCGACGGGCTGCTCGTCTGGCAGTCTGCTCCCGGCGCCTCCCTCGTCGGCGAGCTGCGACTCGTCGTCGCCAAGGTCCGCGACCTCGTGGGCCACGACGCGCGTCCGACGATCTGCTTTGACCGGGGAGGCTGGAGCCCTCGTCTCTTCGCCCAGTTGAACGAGGCGGGCTTTGACGTCCTCACCTATCGCAAGGCGCCGCCCTCCACCGAACCGCGAGCCGAGTTCTCCCCCTACCGTTTTGTCGACGAGCTCGGGCGCACCCACGACTACGTGCTCGCCGATCGCCGCGTGCGCCTGGCCTATGACAACCAGCGCCGGCGCTTTTCGTGCCGCCAGATCACCCGCCTCGACGAGGCGAGCGGGCACCAGACCCAGATCGTGACGACCCGCCAAGACCCCGACCCCGCGCTGCTCGCCCACGCGATGTTCTCCCGCTGGCGCCAGGAAAACTTCTTTCGCTACCAGCGCGCCCACTTTGGCCTGGACGCGCTCGACGCCTACGAGACCCACTCCGACGACCCGACCCGTCTCGTCGCCAACCCGGCCCGGCGCGACGCCGAGCGAGCAACGCGCCAGGCCCGCCAACGGCTCACTGACGCCGAGGCCAAAGAGGGCAGCGCCTCACTCGAGGGCCGCAGGGCGAACAAGGTACTCCAGGGCGCCTTCGCCGACGCGCGCGCCGAGGTCGCCCGCCTCGCCGACGTCGCCAGGGCGATCCCGGCCAGGGTGCCCCTCGGTGAGGTGCGACCCGACGCGGTGCGTCTTGACGTCGAGCGCAAGCGGATCATGGACGCCGTCCGCATGGCCACCTACAACGCCGAGTCGGCCCTCGCACGAATGATTGCCCCGCACTACGCACGAGCCGACGACGAAGCACGGACCTTGCTCCATGAGATCTTCAAGTCGCCCGCGGATCTCGAGGTCCGAGGAGACCAACTGCACGTGCGAATACTTCCCCTCTCGGCCCCTCGTCGCACCAAGGCGATGGCGGGACTGTGCGAGGAACTGACCGCTACTCAGACCCTCTACCCAGGGACCGATCTGACCCTCGTCTACTCCGTCAAAACGACGTGAGGCTTTGCAGCGACTTTGTGCTTACGCAAGGAGGTCTGGACTCTCGCACGATGGTGTGACATATTTGCCTTACTCCTCCGCCAACCATCTTTGCGGCGGCGGCGAATGTCGACCGTTTTTTGGTAGAACCCTGAAGGACTCCAACCTTTGTGGGAGAGGAGAATCTGTGTGTATGACAAATCGTGATACAATGGTCTTATGACAATCGCCATTTCAGTTCGACTCGATGACGAAGCGCAGAGGGCACTCGCACAATTGGAGGCGTCGGGCCTTTCGCGCTCCGAGGCCATCAGAACTGCTCTGGTGAAGAGCGCACAACAGATGCGACGACGCGAAGCACTACGCAAAGAAATGGCCGCACTGGAAGCGGACGAAGGCGACCGACAAGAAATGTTGGAAGTCGCTGAGTTTATGGAGTTGTTGCGTGCGGAGGGGTGACGTCGTAGAGCTTCGACTTCCGAAGGGCGTTGGGAGCGAGCAGCGCGGACGCCGTTTCGGCGTCATCGTTCAGTCGGATGCGTTATTGCCTCGATCAGTGGTGTTGATCGCGCCCACATCGACCGCAGCGCGAGACGCCACCGTGCGGCCAGTAATTGAGATTCTGGGTGTTCGAACGAAGGTCTTGGTGGAGCAACTTGCCGCACTCGACGTCAGTCGCCTCGGCGAGAC
This sequence comes from Actinomycetota bacterium, assembly GCA_029850535.1. GTDB lineage: Bacteria > Actinomycetota > Acidimicrobiia > Acidimicrobiales > RAAP-2 > RAAP-2. Next base: position 2,972 of record JARCRU010000060.1, read on the forward strand.
CGTGATGACTGTCCACGGTGACACGATGTGGTCCATTGATGATGCTTTGGAATTGGTACTTGGTCTCAACTAGGGCGTGCTAGCGGATTACGAACGTCTAGCGTTTTGTCGCTGACGGTCGAAAACTGAACAGTGAGTGCCAAAACCGATAGTGCCTCAACCGGGGATGAGGGACGAGTGCCTACGGGTACTTGATCGAGGGCTGGCGGACTCGCGACCGTTGTGTGGTCGTGAGGGTGCGAGAGATGATTAGCGAACTGAACGCTGACGGCTGGTTTCAGATCAGGCAATCCGGAAGTCATCGCATCTTCCGACATGCGGAGAAGAAGGGATCAGTGACTGTGCCGGGAGCGTTGGGTATTGAACTCTCGAAATCAACTCTGGCTAGCATTGTGAGGCAGGCAGGTCTTGAGCGGAGGACGCGATGAGCAAGTATGCGGTCATCATTGAGGACGCCGGACCGAATCTCTGCGCGTACGTGCCCGACCTCCCCGGCTGTGTCTCGGCGGGCTACACCGTTGAAGAAGTCACCGCCAACATCCATGAGGCAATCGAATTGCACATCGCGTCGATGATTGAGCACGGTGAAGAAGTTCCGGCGCCGTCGTCGCAAGTGGTGCTTATCGAAGTCGCTTCCTAACAACCTCGTACTTCTATCAACCAGCGGCAGACGAACGTTTATTGAATTAGCGCAGCGAGGTGACGACCGACCGTTGGGTCGTCGTGAGAGTGCGAGACATCATCCGAATAATCGAAGACGACGGGTGGGTTCATGTTCGAACCAGAGGTAGTCATCGGCAATTTCATCATCCCATCAAACCCGGTACAGTGACGGTGTCTGGTAAGCCGAGTCGAGAACTTCCGAACTTCATCGAGATAAGTATCTTCCGCCAGGCCGGAATAGCGAGGAGGAATTAATGGCCGAGTACATGATCATTATTGAAAAAGCCGGAAATAACTATGCCGCGATGGTTCCAGACCTTCCCGGATGCATTGGCGCCGCTGACACCATTGAAGAGCTCGAAGAACTGATGCGCGAAGCCGTTGAGTTTCACATCGAGGGGATGCGCCTGCACGGAGAAGAGGTCCCGCCGCCGAGTTCGTTTGCCTCGATGGTCCGAGTGGCCTCGTAGGTTGGTGGGAAGACACTTTTATCATCGGACGGCAGACAAATGTCTATCGTTTTTTCATAGAAAGTTGATGACCTCACTGCATCGCTGAAACTTGCCATTCTGTGAGTCGCTGTAGGTCGTGCCCGGAAATGGCGTATCCGCGAACGCAATAGTAGGAATAGTTCTATGCAAAAAGGCTGGAGGAAGGCTACTCAACGCCAGACCAAATCGAGCCTGGTGATCAGCGGCGTCGTGACCACAGCAGTTGTGATCGTCTTCGTTCTCGGTGTTTGGGTTGGGGCTTCGAATGATCGCCGTGCTGTCACTGGTTCGTCCGTACCGGTTTGTCGCACGTCGGCGTTGAAGCTCACGGCGACTGGAAATGTTGGTGCCGGAAATGCGAGCTACACGATTGTGTTTCACAACGCGAGTCCGCAACCCTGTTCAATGCAGGGTTACCCAGCCGTCGTCGCATGGATCGAAAGTAAGCCGTTGGTCGTAGCTCCCGGTGCTGGTCCGTGGCCTCAACTTGTGGAGATCGCGCAATCGACTCAGGCGGGCGGCGTTATTGGGTCGAACGGGCAGCTGGAGCACTACCGACCTCCAGTAGTGCTGCTGCGCGCGCGTACCGGTGTGGCATCGACCACAATTGACTGGGGCGAAGAGCAACCTAACCCAGAGACGAAATGTTGGACGGCGAAGAAATTCATCGTTACGCCGCCGAGAGATTTCTCTGCCTTGACCTTGGACCGTGGCGGGTTGCTTTGTAGCCAGGTGTTCGTTACACCAATGGTCCCTGGGGGTTCTGGCGTGCTGAGGTTGAAGTAGGCAACGGTGCTTCAACCTGTAGCAGCCGAAGAATACGTGGAGGTTC
>JARCRU010000061.1 GCA_029850535.1 Actinomycetota bacterium
GAGGCCAACAATGTCGAGTTCGCGCAGGTTCATAGCGCCTCCTTGAGGGGGCGCCACCACGCCTCGTTGTCGAAGTACCACTGCACGACCGCCGCGAGACCCTCCTCGAAGGGGACCTGCGGGCTGTAGCCGAGTTCGTTACTGATCTTGGAGCAATCAACTGAGTAGCGCCGGTCGTGACCCAGGCGATCGGCCACGGTCTCGACACTGGCGTCGGTCTTGTCGCAGAGTTGCAAGAGCCGAAAGGTGAGATCGCGATTGGTCAACTCTGTGCCGCCGCCAATGTTGTAAATCTCGCCCGCGCGACCTCCTTCGAGAACCAGCAAGATACCCCGACAATGGTCGTCCACGTGTAACCAGTCGCGAACGTTGAGGCCGTCACCGTAGAGGGGTACCTTGTGACCGTCCATCAAGTTGGTGACGAACAGGGGAATGACCTTCTCGGGGAACTGGCGCGGGCCGTAGTTGTTCGAGCAGCGGGTCACGCACACGTGCAATCCGTAGGTTCGGTGATAGGCCAGGGCCGCCAGGTCCGATCCCGCCTTCGAGGAAGAGTAGGGCGAATTGGGCTCGAGGATATGGTCCTCGCGCCACGAACCTTCGGCGATCGATCCGTAGACCTCGTCGGTGGAGACGTGAACGAAGCGATCGATTTGGTGGCGTCGCGCACTCTCGAGCAGCGATTGGGTGCCCACGACGTTGGTCTCGAAAAAGGTCCGGGCTCCGGTGATGGAACGGTCGACGTGGCTCTCGGCGGCGAAGTGGACGATCGCCTGAGCCCCACGTAGCACCTCGTCGGTCACCTCAGGGTCAGTGATATCACCCTGCACGAAACTCACGCGAGAGTCGCGCAGGGCGCTCTCGATATTCTCCCGGCGACCCGAATACGTCAGGGCGTCGAGAATCACAATGTCGTCGTAACCCAGTTGCGGTGCCTCGAGCAGCATTTCGACGAAGCGCGAACCGATGAATCCAGCCGCTCCGGTAATCACAATACGCATGGCGATACCTCGGCCTTAACTAGGGGTGAACGGACTTCTATACTAATAGAGTGAAGGGAATCATTCTGGCCGGCGGTAGCGGCACGCGTCTCTACCCCATCACCCGTGCCACGTCGAAGCAATTGCTTCCGGTGTACGACAAGCCGATGATCTACTACCCCCTCAGCACTCTGATGCTGACCGGACTGCGCGAGATCTTGCTGATCACCACTCCCCACGACCAGGCTGCCTTCCAGCGCCTTCTGGGCGATGGTTCTCACCTGGGACTTGATATTTCCTGGATCGTGCAGGAACAGCCCAACGGACTGGCCCAAGCACTGACATTGGGTGAGGAGTTCCTCGACGGGGACAAGTGCGCACTCATCCTCGGAGACAACTTGTTCTACGGTCCGGGTCTCGGCTCTCACCTGAGTGAGAACACCAACATCGAGGGTGCGCTGATCTTCGCCTACGAGGTCTCGGACCCGAAGTCGTACGGTGTCGTGGAGTTCGCCGACGACGGCACCGTCATCTCCATCGAGGAGAAACCCGCCGAACCCAAGAGCCGTTACGCGATTCCGGGGCTGTATTTCTACGACGAAAAGGCCCCCTCCCTCGCCAAGACCCTTTCGCCGAGCGCCAGAGGCGAACTCGAGATCACCGCTCTCAACAACGCATACCTCGAACGCGGTGAACTGCACGTGCAGACCCTGTCGCGCGCCACCACGTGGCTCGACACGGGCACCCACGAGTCGCTCTACGAGGCGGGCGGCCTGATTAGAACCTTGCAGCACCGCACCGGTCTGCGCATCGGTGACCCCGAGGAGATTGCGCGCGACCACGGCTGGATCGTTACCCCGCAGTAACGCCGACGCCGGTCACGAACCTTGGCCTACAGTGGGGCCACGACGTTGCCAAAGGAGTCATCATGTCCACCCTCGTTCTGCCCACGCGCCGTTCCGCCCTCGCTGACGTGGTGCCCCAGTCGTTCCTCACCGACACCCTCTTGGCCATCGGCGGCGCCGCCTTCGTCGGTCTCATGGCCCAGATCTCGTTCTACATTCACCCCTTCGTCGTCCCCTTCACCGGCCAGACCCTCGCCGTCTTGTTGGTAGGTAGCACCCTCGGCGTGCGCCGCGCCGTCAGTGCCATGGTGCTCTACGTGGTGATCGGCCTCACGGGGATGCCGTGGTTCGCTGGTCACACCAGTGGCTACTCGTCGCTCCTCTTTGGCTACCTCCTCGGCTTCGTCGTGTCCGTCACCCTCATGAGTTGGCTCGCGAGCAAGGGCAACGACCGCAATGTCGTGAGTGCACTCGGTCTGTTCATCATTGGTGAACTCGCCATCTACGCCATCGGCGTGCCGTGGCTCGCCCTCGACTTGCACATGTCCATCGCGAAGGCCATCACCATTGGCATGACGCCGTACCTGATCTTCGATCTCTCTAAGGCCGTGGTGGCCGGCGTGGCCTTGCCGGGTGCCTGGCGGTTCGTCGAGCGCGCGACCAAGAACTGAGCCCACGCCGACTCTGTGGCGTTGCACCGGTAAGTTGGATGCCATGAGTGACGCCCACCAGCCCGAACCCGACGTTTCTGAGGACCACCCGGTCTCCGAGCACTGGGTGTGGGCCGGTTATCACCGTCCGCCCATTCCGCGGGCCCTCGTCGAGCACATGACCTCACAGTGGGCCCCCTCGAGTCCAAGTCCCGAGGTGCACCCCGCCGCGGCACACTTCGCCGCGCGCCGCAGTGAAATCAGTCGCTACTTCAGCGACTGCACCCTGGTCGTAGCGACCGGCAACCCCAAGGTGCGTGCCAACGATACGGACTTTCGCTTCCGTGCCGGCACCGATTTCTTCTACCTCACCGGGTGCCAAGAACCCGACGCGGTGCTGGTCATCGCTCCGAGCGCGGCCGGCGCGCGCGCCACGCTGTACGTCGCAGCGCGCCGCGACTCCTCCACGCACGACTTCTTCACCGACGCGCGCTACGGCGAACTCTGGGTCGGGGCCCGCCGCGGGGTCAGTGAGTGCGCCACGTACTACGGCGTCGCCACCGCTCCACTCGAGCAACTCGAACGCGACTTGACCTCGCTCTCGTCCACCCGCGTGCTCAGCGTGCGTGGCTACGACGCCCGGGTCGACGCCCTCATCACCAGTGACCCCGACGACGAACGACTCGCGGCGCAGCTCTCCGAAATGCGTTTGGTCAAGGACGACTACGAAGTCGGGCAGCTTCGCGAGGCCATCAGCCACACGGTGAAGGGATTCGAAGACGTGGTGCGCGCGTTGCCCCAGGCGCTTGGGCGCGGCGAGCGTGTCATTGAAGGTGTCTTCAATCTTCGTGCTCGCGTCGAGGGAAATGACGTGGGCTACGACACCATCGCGGCCACTGGTGCGCACGCGACCATCCTTCACTGGACGCGCAACAATGGCCAAGTACGCAATGGCGACCTACTGCTACTCGACGCGGGCGTCGAATGCCACCAGCTCTACACCGCCGACGTGACGCGCACCATGCCCGTCAATGGGAAGTTCAGCGCGGCGCAACGACGGGTCTATGAATTGGTTTTGTCAGCCCAACGCGCTGCCCTCGACGCGGTTCGCCCCGGCGTCGAATTCCGTGAACCCCACAACGTCGCGATGCGGGTGCTGACTGAGGGCCTCCACGACCTCGGGATCTTGCGCGAGTCCCCCGACGAGGCCTTGCGCCCCGATCGACAACTCTTTCGTCGCTACACCCTGCACGGTACGAGCCACATGCTGGGAATCGACGTACACGACTGCGCCCAGGCGCGCAACGAGAAGTACCAGGGCGAGCTGTTCGAGGGTTACGTCTTGACCATTGAACCCGGGCTCTACTTTCAGTCCAACGACCTCACCGTGCCCGAAGAGTATCGCGGGATCGGGGTACGCATCGAGGACGACGTGCTGGTCACCGCTGACGGCCACGAGAATTTGTCCGCGGCGCTGCCGCGCGATCCCGACGAGATCGAAACGTGGATGGCCAACCTGTGGGCGGGTGGGGCAACGGACCTCACCAGCACCGTGCAGCGCTAGTCGCCGGTCATCGTCATATCGACGTCGATCGAACGACGGGGGCTCGAACCACTGACCGGATCTCCTACGCGCTCGGGGGCGCCGCGCACTCTTTGAACACGGCCGCAACTGAATCACGACCCCCCGTGAAGTCCTCGGGGCTCCCGCGCCCGACGGTGACGTCCGCAGTGGACGCGCGGCTATTCGGTCTCAATCTCCTCGCGACTAATGCCGAGGAAATAGAGGACCGCGTCGAGATAGGGCACCGAGAGCGCCGCATCGGCGTGTTCACGAACGACGGCTTTGGCGTTGAAGGCGATTCCCAGTCCCGCCACCGAAATCATGTCAATGTCGTTAGCACCGTCACCCACCGCCACCGTCTGAGCGAGGGGCACGCCCACCTCCGCCGCGAATCGTTCCAACGCTCGCGCCTTGCCGGCACGGTCCACGATGGGCCCGTCGAGGCGGCCGGTAATCGTGCCGTCCACAATCTCCAGTCGATTGGCCTCGAGGTAATCCACGTGCAGTTGCGCCAGGAGCGGCGCGAGCACCTCGACGAATCCACCCGAGACCACGGCGGGGACGTACCCGAGACGATGCAGGGTGTGAAGCAGGGTGCGCGCTCCGGGGGTGAGACGAAGTTTCTCTCGCACGCGGTCGAGCACGCTGGCGTCCAGTCCCGCCAGGAGCGCCACTCGACGGCGCAACGACTCAGCGAAGTCCAGCTCGCCCGCCATCGCCAATTCGGTGATCGTGGCCACCTCGTCGGCGCAGTCAGCCTCCTCGGCCAGTAGATCGATCACTTCGTCCTGGAGCAACGTCGAATCAGCGTCCATGACAACGAGATGCTTGGCGCGCCGGTGCAGTCCGGCGCGTTGGACCGCGAGGTCGACGCCGCGCGCTTGGGCCACTGCGGTGAGCACCTCGCGCAACGCCGTGTGATCCTGACCCCGGACGACGAGCTCGTAGCAGTCCACCGGGTAGCTCGCCAGGTGCACAATGCGCTCACAGGTGGCGTGCACCGAAGCAATGGCCCGAAAGATCCCCTCGAGCTGGTCCGCGTCGATTCGCTGGGCCAGCAACGTCACCAGAAGTCGGCCACCCGATTGAATCGGATCGGGCGTCACGCGCTCGATCGTCGCGACGATACCGTCACGGTTGATATCGCGAGAGGTGATGGCGACGCGAAGGTCGTCTTCGCTCACTGAATCTCCCACGCTCACCTCAGCGCAGAGCACGAGGGCACCGCGGATCGTGATCTGGGCGACGTCCGAGAGTTGGCCACCCTCACTACTCACCTTCGCGAGCGCGGCGAAGAGTTCAGCCCCCACCCCGACGCGGTCGGGTCCGGACACGGTGACGAGGTACGTAGTGTGAGGCACGGCTAAATGCTAATGGGGCGCCCAGACCGCGTCCGGTGAGCGCCGCTGGGCGTCGACACGTCAGTTCGACGGGTCCTCATCGAGTCCGTGCGACCCCTGGGTCGAACGCAGCTCTCGCACCATGGCCACATTGGGGTCGCTACGCGAATCGAAGCGCCACAGTGACGGTAGGGCCGATGCGACCACCGCGACCGAGCCTGCACACGCCAGCCCACCAAAAGTCAGCGAGAACCTGAGGCTCGTCCACGCCGCCATCACGCCCGCTCGAAACTGACCAGCGGTCGGGCCGAGAGAATACGAAATCATTTCCATTCCGGCCATACGACCACGGATATCGGGCGGAATCGACTCGTTCCACATGGTCGAACGAAAGATCCCACTGAGCGAATCCGCTCCCCCCGCGAGAGCGAGTCCCACCAGTACCAGCCACAGTGAAGATGAGAAGCCGAAGAGCGCGATACCGAGTCCCCAGACAACCGCCGAGAACACCACGCCTCGTCCATAGTGGTGAACCTTCGACGTCCAGCCCGAGAGAACCGTGAAGATCAATGCCCCGGAGGGCAGCCCGCAATAGAGCAGGGACAAGGCGTAACTCGAGTGAAAACGCGCCGCAACGAATGGCAACATGGCGACGGGAAAGGCGAACGTCATCGCCAACAAGTCAATGATGTACGTCCCGACGATGTCGGGACGCGAATGCAGGAAGGACAGCCCCGCTCGCAGCGCCGTGCGGTCGTTGCCACCACGCGCGATTGGCGCCAATTGCTGCGCGAGGCCCGACAGCAAGAACAGTGAGAGTGCGAAGGTGATCAGATTGGCGCCGTACACGAAACGTGGCCCGGCGCCGACCGCGACGAGCCCGCCCACGGCGGGGCCGATAATCGATGCGGTGGTGTAGCGAATGTTGGCCAGAGTCGAGGCGGCACGTTGCAGTTCGTGGGGAACGAAGGTCTGATTAAGCGCCTCAATACTCGGACGTTGCAGGCTCGACGCACCCGCCGCTACCACGGCGTCGGCGTAGAGCAACCACACGTAGGGGTGGGGCAATAGGGCATTGACGAGCACCACCGACGTGGCGATCATCAAGGAGACCTCCATCGTGATGATGAGGCGACGACGATTCATCCGGTCCGCCAAGACACCCCCGTAGAGTCCGAAGAGGACCAGCGGCACGAGCTCGAACAGGCCCAGGGCGCCCACGTCAAGGGGTGAATGAGTGAGTTCCTTGAGCTGGAAGGGAATCGTGACGTAGGTCGCTTGGGAACCTAAAGCGGTGATGAACCCCGCCACGTACAGCTTGCGGTACTCGCGCGAGAGACGCAGAGGAGTGAGGTCAACACCGAGGTACTGCCTCACGCCGGCGAGCCCGATTGCCAGCCCGACTCCAGCGTGTAGTGGCGAAGGATCCGGGCGGGAACGCCGCCGAGTACCACGTGATCGGGGAACGTGCCACGAACGACGGCGCCCGCGGCGACCGTGGTGTTGCGCCCCAGATGCGTACCCGGCAGGATGACGACATTGGCTCCCAACCAACTGCCCGACCCGATCGACACCGCGGCCTCCTCGGGTGCCTGCCAGCCCACGGGTTCGTCTGGATCGAGATAGGTATGGTTCTGATCCGTGATGTACACGTAGGGGCCGGTCTGAATCTCGTCACCCAAAACAATGGACCAGTGTCCGACGATGTGCGAACCACGTCCGATGACGCACTTGCGACCAATGGTCACCACGGGGGCGTGCAACATTGCCTGGTCTCCATTGATACCCGCGGTCAGGCACACGTTGGGTCCCACGAGCGTCTCGTCACCAATTGACAGGTAGCGCTCGTTGTAAATGACACCCTGGGGCGCCATGAGTCCGGCGCCTCGACCGAAGTAGAAGAACTGGCTCGCGTATCGGTCGTGCGGGGCCACGGTGGCGACCTCGTTCGTGTAGCGGCGAACGGCACGAACGCGTTCACCCAGCCACTGACGGTAGAGGAGCCTGACGTTCACCGAGGTAACGCTAGTGGTCTGGTCAGCCCCAGGAGGGACCAGACCACTCGACGCTGGGGGCATCAACTCCGGCGCCGGTGCTGAGTGGCGAGCACTGGGTGCTCATCATTCTCGCCAACGGATTTGACCCTCGACCAGTGTCGAGGACGCTCTAATCGAGCGTCAGCGGGGCGTCGATATCCACCTCGGCACCGACCACGTCAGGGAGCAACGAGTTGGCCATGTGCTCGCGCACCCGACCGTCGATCTCCGCCATGGTCTGAGGATTCTCTCGCAAGAAGGTCTTCACATTCTCACGGCCCTGTCCCATCTGTTCACCCTCGTAGGTAAACCAAGCACCGGCCTTCTTCACGAAACCGAGTTCCACGGCAACATCCAGCACGGAGCCTTCACGACTGATGCCCTGACCGTACATGATGTCGAATTCGGCCTGTTTGAAGGGGGCGGCGCACTTATTCTTCACGACCTTGACACGGGTGCGGTTACCCACCACCTCGGTGCCGTCCTTGATCGACTCAATGCGTCGGATGTCGAGTCGAACGCTCGAGTAGAACTTCAGGGCGCGACCGCCGGGAGTCACCTCGGGTGATCCGTACATGACGCCGATCTTCTCGCGCAGTTGGTTGATGAAGACCGCCACGGTGTTGGACTTCGAGAGACCACCCGTCAGTTTCCGTAATGCCTGACTCATCAATCGCGCCTGCAGGCCGACGTGAGAGTCACCCATGTCGCCTTCGATCTCGGCACGTGGCGTGAGGGCTGCTACCGAGTCGATAACGATGACGTCGAGAGCGCCCGAGCGAATCAGCATGTCGCAAATCTCAAGGGCCTGCTCACCCGTGTCGGGCTGGGAGATCAGCAAGTCGTCCACGTTCACCCCAATGGCGCGGGCGTAGACCGGGTCCATGGCGTGTTCGGCGTCAATGTAGGCACACACCCCGCCATTGCGCTGGGCTTCCGCGACCACGTGCATGGCGAGTGTCGACTTACCCGACGACTCGGGACCGTAGAGTTCAACGATGCGCCCGCGCGGCAGACCACCAATTCCCAATGCCATGTCGAGAGCCAAGGCGCCCGTGGGAATCGATTCGATATTCATGTGCAGGTTCTCGCCCATGCGCATGATCGAACCTTTACCAAACTGCTTCTCGATCTGACCGAGGGCAGATTCGAGGGCTTTCGCGCGATCGTCGGTTGCCATTGATTTCTCCTTGTTCTTTGTCACTCGGGGCACGTTATCGACCCCTAGTCACATCGGTCGCTCTCCGCTAGAAAGTACCGTACTACGAACAAGTGTTCGTTTCGTGGATATTTTGAAAGAATCAATCCAACTGATCGAGGCCACGACGCAACGCGTCGAGGGCCCCGATTGCACTGAAAGAACGCACGCGAGCTCGATCCCCCGGCACGCGCAATTGCACGTGCGTGACGTCATCACCAATCGCGAGGCCCACGAACACCGTCCCCGGACTCTGAGCGTCCTGTTCGTCAGGACCAGCCACCCCCGTCACCGCCAGCGCCACGTCAGACCCCAAGAGATCCCTCGCCCCGCGAGCCATCTCCTCGGCGGCCGTGGCGCTCACGACCGCCCCCGGCGTGACGCCCAATAGGTCGAATTTCACCTGCGAGGCATAGCTCACCAGTCCCCCACGGAACCACTGCGAGGCACCGGCTACGTTCACCAGTCGACTGGCAATCAACCCGCCCGTCAAAGACTCGGCCAACCCCAGACTCAGCCCGCGCGCCAGTAGTCGCTGCGCAACGGCGTACTCCATGGTCTCATCGTCGATCCCGAAGATAATGTCGCCGAAGGCGGCTTCGATGAGTGCCCGCACCAACTGCTCCTCCTCGTCGAGAAGTGCGAGGGCGTGTTCACGGTCGTTACCCCGCGCAGTGATGCGCACCTTGATGCCCTCGATGCCCGAGGCCAGGAAGGCAATGGTCACACGTTCGGAGTCAATGAGCGCGTCGAACCGATCGGCGACCGCCTCGGCGAGACCGGATTCGCTCGCACCCCACGTGCGAAGGATCCGCGACACGATCACCGCGGTCTGACCCTGGGCGCGCTGACGCTCGAGTAGATCCGGCAAGATGGCCCGCTCGAACATGTCACTCATTTCGTAGGGCACACCTGGTACCGCGTAGACGATTTGGGCGCCGACCGGACAGATCAGTCCCGGAGCGGTCCCGCGTACCTGTTCAATGATGCTGGCCCCGACGGGCACGTCGGCCTGGAGCAGGTTGTTCTGCGACATCGTGCGTCCACGAGCGTCAAAGAATGAACGAATCTTCTCGACGATTTCGTCGTGGCGCACCAGGGCAACTCCCATGACTTCCGCCAACGCCGCGCGAGTGATGTCGTCTTGCGTGGGTCCGAGACCGCCGCAAACGATAACCGCGTCGCTGCGACTTAGCGCGATTCGAAATGCCGCGACGATTCGCTCATGATTGTCGCCGACGTGCTGATGATAATGCGACGCAATGCCGTTGGCGGCCAGGCGTTCGCCGAGCCACTGGGAGTTGGTATCGGGAATCTGGCCGAGGAGTAACTCCGTGCCCACCGCAACAATCTCAACGCGCACGAGCAAACATCTCTTTCCCGTCAACGAAGTAGCGCCAGCCGGTGTACACCGTCATCACCACCGCTACCCAGATTGTCACGTCGGCGATCCAGAGGTGCCGTGCCGTCAAGGGGATGACGCAGAAGGCAATCGCCCAGTCCTGCACGAAGGTCTTCCACTTAGCGATCTTGACTGCGGGAATCGAGAAACCCAGTTTGGCCGCCCGGGAGCGGTGAACACTCATCCACACCTCACGCAACGTGATGATGAGAGAGGGAAGGATGAAACTCGCCACGCCGTGGGGGCGCGAGATGATGATGGCGTAAAGACCCCCGAGCACCACGACCTTGTCCGCCAAGGGATCTAAAAATGCACCCGACGTGGTCGTGCCGTGGCGTCGCGCCACGATGCCGTCGAAATAATCCGAAGCCGCGGCGAGGGTACCCACGCCCGTTGTCCACCACGAAATTCGATGAGTGACAATCATGTACATGAACACCGGCGCGACCGCCAGGCGAAAGATCGTCATCAGATTGGCCGGAGTCAGCAGAGCCGACTCGCCATAAATTCTTTCGCGCGTCGTCACAGCGTCACCCCCTCCACATCCGTGCCGTGGCTCGCCACGATTTCCACCTCCGCAAACGACCCAACGCGCAACGCCGGGTCGACCATCACGACGCCGTCAATCTCTGGGCACTCTCGTACACTACGACCGACGCCGGGAGCGTCAATCAACACCTGTTGACGAGTGCCCACGAGGGCGTCTCGGCGCGCGGCCGTGATCCGGTCCTGTAACTGCGAGACCTCGCGCAATCGCTCCAGCGCTAGTTCGTGAGGTACGTGCTCCGCGAGACCATGGGCGTAGGTGCCGTCTTCGTCGGAGAACGTGAAGAACCCGGCCCAGTCGAGTTGCGCCTCTTCAATGAACTCCAAGAGATTCGCCTGGTCGTCTTCGGTCTCACCGGGATAGCCGAGAATGAACGAGGAGCGAAACGTGGCGTCGTGGTCCGCCGCGCGGATGGCGGCGATGCGCTCCAAGAAGCGATCACCGTCGCCCCAACGACGCATGGCGCGCAACATTGAGCGCGAGGAATGTTGCAGCGACAAATCGAAGTACGGCACACCGGTCGCGAGGATCGTATCAATCAGTCCCGAGGTGAGACCCGACGGGTAAAGATACAGCAAGCGCACGCGCTCGACTTCGCGCGATAAGGTTCTCGTCAGTTCGATGAGTGGCTGATTGCCGCCCTCGTCGAGTACTTCGACAGCCTCGCCCAGTGACGCACGACGACGGTCGTTGCCCCACGACGCCAGGTCCTGAGCTATCAAGACGATCTCTTGGACTCCACCGGCGACCAGGTCGCGCACTTCGCCGAGAATCTCCGTGGTCGAACGCGAGCGCTGATCTCCTCGGAAACTGGGAATGGCACAGAAGCCGCACCGACGGTCGCAACCCTCGGCGATCTTCACGTAGGCCCACGGTGCGCTGGGAGCGGGACGCGGCAGGTTAAGGAGGTCGAAGGCGGGAGTTGAACGTTTGCGCAACGCCACCGGCGTCGCGGGGGTGAGTGCGGTCAGACTCTCGTTAAAACCAGCGACCAGGTCGACTTCAGGCAGGGCGGCCGCGAGTTCGTCGCCGTAACGCTCAGCCATGCATCCCGTCACCACCAAACGGGCACCGGCGTTCTTGACGTCGGCGAGCTCGAGCACCGCTTCGATGGATTCCTCTCGTGCGGCTTCAATGAAAGCGCACGTGTTCGCCACCACTAGGTCGGCCTCCGCGGCCGTTGCGGCGAGGTGGTAACCCTGCGCCACCAACAGGCCGGCCAATTTGTCAGAGTCGACGTGGTTCTTCGGGCAGCCCAGCGTTTCAATCCAGTAGCGCATGAGCCTCTCCTCGTAACACGCCAACACCGAGCGCTGGGCGCTCGGTGTTGATGGCGGAGAGGGAGGGATTTGAACCCTCGGGCCCACTTTCGCAGGCCGCATTCTTAGCAGGAATGTGGTTTAAACCGAACTCACCCACCTCTCCAGGTGGATTCATCTTACTCATTCATCTCCACAACCGGAAATTTCTTCCGGAATCATGAGCAGAGTCGGCGGTACACTGAAAACTCAACATTCCACCACTGGAGAGACATCATGCGCCACGTTCGACTCTTGCTCGCGGGAATACTCGGTACATCGATGATCAGCGTGATATCGACCACGGGCGCGGTGGCGCACGCGGCGTCAACTCCTAGTCTGACCACCTGCAAGACGCTGATCAATACCCAGGAATACGCCAAGGGCACCCTGACCGTCGCCACGGACAGCCCCGGTTACACCCCCTGGTTCGTCAACAACAAACCCAGCAACGGCCAGGGCTACGAATCCGCCGTCGTCTACGCCATTGCGGCCAAACTGGGGGTCACGAGGAAGAACGTGAAGTGGGTCGTCGAGCCCTTCGACTCGAGCTACGTCCCGGGGCACAAAAAATTCGACTTCGACATCAACGAGATCTCCTACACCGCTGACCGCGCCAAAGCGGTCACCTTCTCGGTCAGTTACTACAACGTGAACCAATCCATCGTGTCACTCAAGACAAACCCCATCGTGACCAAGCACACTCCCGCCGAACTCAAGACGTACCTCTACGGTGACCAGATCGGCACCACGGGACTCGCCTTCATCAACAGCTTCATCAAGCCCACTCGCTCGCCGCGCGTGTACTCCACACTGGCCGACGCCGTGCTGGCCCTGCAGACCAAGCAGATTGACGCGATCATCATCGACACCCCCTCGGGCCAGTACATGGCCACCGCCCAAGTCGTCAACGCGAAGCAACAGCCCATCGGCGACCAGGTGGGCCAGTTCCCCAGTGTCGGCGAGCACTATGGACTGCTTTTCCAGAAGGGCAACCCTCTTGCCAACTGCGTGAACGTCGCGATCAACGCGATCACTGCGTCGGGGCAACTCAAGGCATTGCAGACCAAGTGGCTGGGCATCTACAACCACGTTCCGACCCTCAAGCCCTAGGCCGTGACCAGCGAGACCGGTGCGCGCGCACCGGACACGCCTCCTCAACTCTTCGCGCCACGTAGGCGGCTGATCCTCAAGGGCCGTAACGGGTTGGCGGCCAGCGTCGTATCGAGCATGGCCCTGGTAGCCCTGATTCTGGGCGTCCTCTTCGGGACCGGAGGCGGACAGTCCTTTCGCTTCTATTTCTTCAATCCTCACTTCTTATGGATCGCCCTACGCGGCGACCCCGCTAAGGCGGTTAGCTCAGTCCTCGGGGGCATCGTCACCAACGTCTGGATATTCCTCCTGTGCGAAGTGTTGGTGCTGTGTCTGGCGTTGATCATTGCCTGGATCCGAATCTCCACGACAGCGCTGCTCTACCCCTTTCGCCTTCTCGCCACCATTTACACCGACATCTTTCGCGGGATCCCCTTCGTGCTCGTGATCTACATCGTGGGATACGGCCTTCCCCAGTTGTCGCTCGGGCCACTTTCGACGCAGTCGCCCGCGGTCTACGGTTGCATTGCCTTGACCCTGACCTACACCGCCTACGTCTCTGAGGTCTACCGTGCTGGCCTGCACTCGGTGCCTCACGGGCAGATTCTGGCGGCACGCTCTCTCGGACTCACCCAGTATTCGACGATGCGATTCGTCGTCCTGCCCCAGGCCGTGCGCACGGTCATCCCTCCGCTCTTGAACGACTTCATCTCCTTGCAGAAGGACACCGCGTTGGTGTCGCTGATCGGCGTGGTCGAGACCTCGCGCGCTGCACAGATCGGTCAAGAGACCTACTTCAATGGCAGTTTCTTGACCATGTCGGCACTGTTGTTCCTCGCCTTAACAATTCCCATGACCCGTTTCACCGATCACCTCATCGACAAGGACCGCGAGAAGCGACTGGCGGGCGCACAGTGAACGACGAAGTGCTCAAACTGACGTCGGTGGTCAAGCGATTCGGCGACCACGAAGTCCTGCGCGACGTCTCGCTCACCCTGCATCGCCACGAGGTGGTGTGCCTCATTGGGGCGTCGGGATCGGGCAAATCGACTCTGCTGCGCTGCGCCAATCTGCTCGAGAGAATCAACGGTGGTGATATCGAGCTCTTTGGCCAGTCACTACTGGATCCTCGCATCGATCCCGATCTCGTACGGCGCCATATGGGCACCGTCTTTCAATCCTTTAATTTGTTCCCCCACCTGAGTGTCCTCGAGAACGTGGCCCTCGGTCCGGTGCGCGCCCTGAAGCGTCCCCCCGAGGAGGTGAGGGCCGAGGCGATGTCCCTCCTCGCGCGCATCGGACTCGCCGACCGCGCCGACGAGTTCCCCGATCGCCTGTCCGGTGGCCAGCAACAACGCGTCGCCATCGTGCGTTCACTCGCGATGCAACCCTCACTGCTCTTGTTGGACGAGGTCACGAGCGCACTGGATCCCACGCTGGTCGGGGAGGTACTCGACCTACTCACCGATCTCGCGAAGTCCGGCACCACGATGCTGAT
>JARCRU010000062.1 GCA_029850535.1 Actinomycetota bacterium
CAAGGCGATGGCGGGACTGTGCGAGGAACTGACCGCTACTCAGACCCTCTACCCAGGGACCGATCTGACCCTCGTCTACTCCGTCAAAACGACGTGAGGCTTTGCAGCGACTTTGTGCTTACGCAAGGAGGTCTGGAATCAAAAGGGTGGAGGCTTCAACGTCGTTCTTTCGCCGAGGGTGCTGCACGTGACGCCGGGTCCCACCTGGTCCAGTCTCGGTCGAGTGCCCTACGTGTCGTCGACCTATTCGGGATCGTCCGCGATCGCACCGTTGAGCGGTACGACGCGTGTCGCGTGGTGTCAACCGTCGCGAATCGACGTCACCGGCGGTTCCTCTCCGTTCAACGTGCCGACCGTCGACGTGCCGACGGCCTTGAAGGGCTCGACGCTCCACATCTTCTCGCGGCCTCCCGACCAACCACAGTGCGCGACGGTGCAACTGGATCCGCGCAACACCACGAGTGTCTACGCCGGCTTTAGCACCGCGCAGGGTAACTCCATTCCTCCCGTGTATTTAGCGCCGCTCTACACGACGAACGCCGGGTCCACCTGGCACACCGTGCCGACGCCACCGGGCACGTCGCTCGAGGATTTTTCTGGTTTCACGACCCAAGGCAACCAGGTCGACGCGCTCTTTCGTCAAACGAACAGTTCCGACAATCGACACGTCCCTTGGGGAACTAATGCCGGTCGTGCCTCGGTGGAGGTCACGACGAATGGAGGGGTCAGTTGGACCGCGACGACGCTGGGTTGTCCCCCGAGCGGACCGTGCGTGTCGTTCGGTCCGTACTACTGGGGTGGCTGCAACATGAGTAACGCCACCCAGCCGCTACTACTCGGGCCCCCGGACGTGACCGCCACCTCGGGGGTCGCGTGGACGACGTCGGCGTTGGTGAGCTCCGTTGATAGTTGCTTTCCTCAACAACTCGTTGTCGGCTCGTCGCGCGAACTCTTCCTGCTGGACCCGTCCTCGCAGTACCCTCTGCAGCAATCAACTGATGCGGGCCGCACGTGGACGAACGTCGCGCTCCCCGCGATATCGGCGGCGAACTATGGCCCCGACTCGGTGCCAACGAGTAATTCACTCCTGCTCGCTCCTGACGGCTCACTGTTCGCCGCAATCACGACACCATCCGGGCTGGCCCAGGACCTCTTTCGCCTTGCACCATTGGCGAGGTCGTGGTGTCAGGTGCCCCGCGCCTTTGGAACGACGATCGCCACTTCGGGTACTGTCGGACCTCTTCGCGTAAATGGGGCCAACCTCATGTGGAGTCAGACCGTTTACCCGAATAGCGGTACATCAGTCTCGAGAATGCACGCTGTGCCGCTGTCAAGGTTGCGCTGCTAGTTCGGTCTGGAATTCACTTCTGATATTTGCAACAAGGTCCCGTAGCTCAGGGATAGAGCATCGGTTCCTGATCCGAAGTTTTATGTGGCAAAGAATGGGAAACGCTGGAAAATTAGGCTGTTCGCTGGCTTTCGGTGGTTCAAAACGCATCCATATTGCAGAACATTTGAGCAAGATTGGAGCAAACCCGGACAAAAGCCGTCACGGAGAAGTGTGAAAGTGTACTTAAGTCATACTTAGATTGTGTAGAGTATCACAACAATCATCCGTAATATGTGTAACTATGGTACTCTGTCGACATGGAGAGAAGAGCTTCTCGTTTACTTGAGGCGTGGAAGGGCGACCGAGCGCGTAAGCCCCTGGTTGTGCGTGGAGCGCGCCAGGTCGGCAAGACCTGGTTGCTCCAGGAGTTCGGACATTCCCATTATGAGCAAGTCGCCTACGTCAACTGCGAGCGAGATCGCTCTGTCGCCTCAATCTTCGCTGGCGACATCGACCCGAGTCGCATCCTGCGCGGTATTGAGATCGCCGCCGGAACGACGATTACACCGGTCACGACGCTCGTCATCATTGACGAGATCCAAGAAGCACCGCAGGCCCTCACATCACTCAAGTACTTCGCCGAGGAACGCCCGGACATCCATGTCGCGGTCGCCGGTTCGCTGTTGGGAGTAGCGCTACGCACCAACGCTTCATTCCCAGTCGGCAAGGTCAACTTCATCGATCTTCACCCACTCGACTTCGATGAGTTCCTTCGTGGCATCGGTGAAGCGCGACTGGCCGATCTCGTGCTCAGGCAAGACTGGGCATTGATCGCATCGTACGCCGACCGCCTGATCGAGTTCCTGCGTCTGTACATGTTCGTCGGCGGTATGCCCGAGGCTGTCGCTCGTTACGCGGCGGGCGACTCTTTGGACGTCGTGCGCTCGGTGCAACTCGACATCATCCGCGGCTACGAGAATGACTTTGCCAAATACGCCACCGCGACCGTGAGTCGTCGCATCGCCGACGTGTGGGCGTCATTACCAAGTCAACTAGCCCGAGAGAACAGACGCTTCATACTTGGTCGCGTGCGCGAAGGGGCACGGGCGCGTGAGTTCGAAGACGCGATCCAGTGGTTATGTGACGCCGGACTTGTGCACCAGGTGACTCGCTTCACCAAACCGGCGAGTCCACTTCGCGCCTACGAGGACACCAAAATATTCAAACTCTTTCTCCTCGACGTCGGCCTGCTCGGTGCACTCTCGGGCCTTGAAGCCTCGGTGCTGTTACACGGCACGGGGATATTCGAGGAGTTCAAAGGGGCGTTGACCGAGCAGTTCGTGGCGCAGCAGATCGTCGCTATTCGCAACTCGGTTCCGATGTACTGGGCGCCCAAGAATGGTCGGGCGGAGATCGACTTCGTCATCGAGAGCAACGGCACCCTCGTGCCGATCGAGGTCAAGGCCGAGGAGAATCTCAGGTCAAAGAGTATGCGTAGCTACCTCGACCGCTTCCATCCGGTTGAGGCGTGGCGGTTCTCACTTGCCGACTACCGCGAACAAGCAGACATGACCAACGTGCCCCTTTATGCCATCGGACCACGCCTGGGGCTGTCGGAGGTGACCCATCAATGAAAGTGCGTAGTCTGTTTGACAAATCAATATCGTGCGCTAGCGATTGAGACGGGACTGTCTGGAGTTCAATTGTCACCATTGAACAACGTCAGTTGCTTGAGCGGCTAGGGCCTCGGCAATGGAATCTTCTCGCTTCCGAAAAGCGAGCAAGAATGGAGCGGAATGGCATTGCCCTCGTGGGACTTCCGCGAATTAGGGCTCACGCCGAGATTGATTGGGCGTTGAGGGTGTAGTTCCACTCGCCGTGGAAGTCGTGTGGACGCAGAGGCAGCGCGGCGAGTTGTTGGTCACTGATCTTGACGCCCTTGGGATACCAGCTCGGGTCGTAGTCTGCCTGAATCGTGAGTCCAGTGGCCGTGGCCGTGGCCGAGATCAGTTCGATGATCGTGCGCACACTGGTGAGCGGTTTGCCGCGCCAGTTCATGGTGATGAAGCTGAACATTCGGTGTTCGATCTTGTTCCATTTTGACGTGCCCGGTGGGTAGTGACAGACGGTGATGGTGAGTCCGGTCTCCTGGGCGAGTCGAGCGAGCTCAACCTTCCAGGCCCGCACGCGATACCCGTTGGACCCACCAGCGTCCGCGGTGATGAGCAGCGAGGTCGCACCAGCGAATCGCTCGTGTCCCATCTGGTGCCACCACCGTCGGATGGATTCCACCGCGAACTCAGAGGTGTCCGCGGTGTCGCCGACGTTGACCCAGCCCTCGTTGTTGGCGAGGTCGTAGACGCCGTAGGGGATGGCTCTGGCGTACTCACCGAGTGCGGGGTCCTTGAAGTCGTGGACGTTGACACGCTCGGGCGCACCACTGAGCGCCCATTCGTTGCCCTTGTTGGCGAACTCACCAATGAGTTCCTTCTTCTTGGTGTCCACACTGATGACCGGCTGGCTCTGGGCGATGAAGGACGCCGCGGTGTCATTCAAATAACGGAACTGTTCGTCGCGGTCGGGGTGTTGGCGTCCCTCG
>JARCRU010000063.1 GCA_029850535.1 Actinomycetota bacterium
GCCGGTGTCGACGAGGACCTTGGCCTTATCACCTAACTCGAGGCACTGCACCAAGGACGTTCCCCAGTCGGGCACGTCCATCGTGTAGAACGAGGGTTCGTACAGCTTGTATTCGAGCAGCATCTCGACGCCGTCACCCATAGCGGCGTAGGTCTCGGCGAGTGCGTCGTGAAGACGATCCTGACGGGCGCGGATATTGTCCTGGCCGGGGTAGTTGGTGCCGTCGGCGAACCACAGGCTGATGGCGAAGGACTTGGTCTCGTGGGCGATGTCCACGCACTCCAGCAGATGGTCAATGGCCTTGCGACGAATGCGCGGATCGGGGTTGCAGACGCTACCGAGTCGGTAATCGTCCTCCTGGAAGACGTTGGGGTTGATCGCACCAATTTTGATGCCGAGGTCACTCGCGTATTTGGCGAGTTTGCCGTAGTCCTCCACCTTGTCCCAGGGAATGTGCACAGCCACCGACGGTGCGACTCCCGTGAACTTATTCACCTGAGCGGCGTCCTCAATCTTCTCGAAGGGGTCGCGCGCCACGCCCTTCTGCGAGAACACCTTGAATCGAGTTCCCGAATTGCCGTAGGCCCACGACGGCGTTTCTATCCACTGGCGACGTAGTACGTCCTTCATTTCACTTCGACTCAGCATGTCTGCCCTCTTTCTCGTACTGCTCTCTTTCTGAGGTGTCCACCCCAGAGAACTCACCCACCTAGTTGAGATGGAACACTTCCTCAAGAGGACGCATACCCTCGTCGGGCGCCCCCTCGAGTCCGACGAAAAACTCACTCATTGACGCTTGCCAACGAACGTTGACTTCGGTCGATGCCATCAATTCCAGACAGCGGTCGAAGTCCTCGCACTCGAGGTACCCGATCAACATTCCGTCTGGTGCGAGGAAGAGCGAATAATTGGTCCAGCCAGCCTCTGAGAGTGCGCTGAGCATCTCGGGCCACACAGCGGCGTGGCGCAACTTGTACTCGTCGGCCTCGGCGGGATTGATGTGCAGTTGGAAGCACACACGCTTCATAACTCCCCCCTTTGTACTCGCTGCCCAAAAAACCTCTTCACGAACCCCGCGCCACGGGGGTTGGGCGATGACTTGCACCGCTGAGGTGAAGCGACCTCACTATAACGTGAGTCATTGAAACGTGTCAAGTACCGGGGCTCGGGGACCGAGGATCCGTGTCAGCCGCTCGACGAGGCGCGGACGACTAGTTCGGGCTCGAAGCGGACTTCTCGATGGCGGTGATCGGGATTACGAACCTCGTCGAGCAAGAGTTCCGCCGCGGCGGATCCCAGCTCAAAGGCGGGTTGTCGCACTGACGTCAGCGCGGGAGACAGCATTGAGCCGAAGATCAAGTCGTCGTACCCGACGACCGCAAGGTCCTCGGGGACCTTCACTCCTCGAGTCGCAAGACCCCGCAAGACACCGAGGGCCAGCAAGTCGTTCGCGCACACGACGCCCGTGGGCCGAGGTGAAATTGCGAGGATTCTGTCAACAACTTCTTCTCCGTGGCGCACCGTCAGAGCCCCCACCGATATCTCGGTCACTTCCACTTTCCGCGCCTTGGACGTTGAACGAACGGCTTTTCTGACCCCCTGGCGGCGGTCACGACACTGACGCACCGTGGTCGGACCGTTGACGAAGACTAATTCCGTGTGCCCCGTCTCAAAGAGGTGGCGTGCGGCGAGTTCACCTCCTCGCACGTCGTCGACCGTGACCGAACAGAATTCGTCGGCCGGGGCCTTACGGTCCAGAAGAACGGTGGGGACGCCGCGAGTCTTAAGCCCTGCTAGACCGACCAGATCCGCGGCCGCGGGAGTGATCAACACACCCTCAACTCGATGCTCCTCCATCGCCCGTACGAAGTTCGCCTCGCGCTCGGTCAAGCCATCGGTACTGCCGAGCATCAAGACGTACCCTTCCGACTGCAGGCAACTCTCCGCACCACGAAACATCTCGGTGAAGAAGGGGTTGGAGACATCCAACACCACGACACCGACCGTGTGTGATCGACCCCCACGCAACTGATAGGCCTGCGTATTGCGGATGAACCCGGTCGACTCGACCGCGGCGAGCACTCGTTGGCGCGTCGTTTCCGCGACAATCGCCGGGCGGTTGAGGACGTTCGAGACTGTACCCGTTGAGACGCCCGCCACTTTGGCGACGTCACGAATCGTGACCGGTACCCATTCTTCAATTTCGGCTGTCGACGGGGGACCAGTTCTCTTCGAATTCATGGGTAGGCCAAGTCTCCCATCTCGCTTCGAACGGTGCAAGGAGTCTGACACTGTTCGAGCGACCGCTCCGAGTTGGATCGGCGTCATCTGGCGCGGCACCTCACCACGGTGATCATCCGTCGCACTTCAAGCTTTAATGCGACGCACCCCATCGGGATTCGAGGGCCCGAATCACCGCATCGGTTACCTGCGTAGTTGTCGATGTTCCACCCAAGTCCGGCGTTCGAGGTGTCGGTGCTTCTAGAACAACTTCAATAGCGTCCAGTATCCTCTGCTCCCAATCGGGATAGCCCAGGTCAGTCATCATCATGCCCACCGCCCAGAATGAGGCCATCGGGTTAGCCATGTGTCGCCCCGCGATGTCGGGAGCGGAACCGTGTACCGGTTCGAACATCGAAGGAAATTCCCTGCTCGGACAGAGATTGGCACTGGCGGCGAAACCCAGTCCACCCGCCAACGCTGCCCCTAAATCGGTCAAGATGTCACCAAAGAGGTTGGACGCGACAACGACGCCGAAACGTTCGGGTGTCTTGACCATGTGGTACGCAGCTGCATCGACCAATAGGTTCTCCGACGGCACGTCCAGATAGTTCTGACGGACCTCGTCGAAGATGGTGTCCCAGAGCACGCCCGAGTAGTTCAGCGCATTCCCCTTCGAAATGCTCTGCAGCGGACGTTGCTGCGAACGGGCCAGTTCGAAGGCGAATCGAATGACTCGCTCAACGCCCCTGCGAGAGAAGATACTCGTCTGATTGGCCACTTCGTTCTCAGTACCCGCGAAATCGATTGTCCCTACTCCCGAATACTCGCCCTCACTGTTCTCGCGCACGAAAATCATGTCGATGTCGCTTGTCGTCTTAGAGTTCAGGGGAGTCTCGGCGCCACGCAACAGTCGCACGGGTCGCAGATTGACGTACTGATCGAAACCCTGACGAATGGCGAATATCAGTTGGCGCAAGGCGACGTGATCGGGCACGCGCTTGTCACCCACCGCCCCGAGGAAGACGGCGTCGAATTCACGCAGGATCTCGAGACCGTCGGGCGGCATCATCCGTCCCCTCTCCAAGTAGTACTCAGCGTTCCAGGGAAGGGTCTCCACCTCGAACGACAAAGCCGGGTCGAGTGACGATACGGTATGCAGCAGTCGCACCGCCTCGTTGGTCACCTCTGGACCGATTCCGTCACCGGGAAGCACAGCAATCCGATACGGCAGAGGAGTCAGTTTCTCCCCAATATCAACGGTCACGATCAGTCCTTGGCTTGGTCCTCGGCGCCGACCCGGTTCGCACCAATTGACCGACTAGTCGTACAAACAACTCCAGAAGAGAGCCAGCGAAGCTAGAACTGGAGCCCTTGGTCTTTCGTGACTAGTGAGAGTCTCGCCTAGGCAAACTTCTACTTAAGCAATGCGTTGACGACATCGACCCCTTAAGAATAGCATTATTGGATTCGATTGCAAGACTTTTGTTATTGTCTGGGAAGTATTCGTTGGCGACTCGTTGACCCGGTTGCTGACGCGTAAGTATGGACCAGCGGCCATACTCAGACGTCTGTAAATTGCGGCGCACTGGCGCAGGGGGGCATCGAGATGGCGTGGAGTCTGGGATCAGGTCTCGAGGACAAGGTCGTCATCGTCACCGGTGCCTGCGGGGGTATTGGACGAGCGGTAGCCAACGCTTTCGCACTCGCCGGTGCGCGGGTGCTCGCGACCGACCTTGACCAGCCCGTGCTCGACGAACTGATTGACGCCTTGCCGGGTGGAGGGCACATTGGCATCGCGCTCAATATCGTCGACGCGCCCTCGCGCGACCGGCTCGTCAAACTCGCGACCGAGCAGATGGGTGGTATCTACGCCCTTGCTCACACTGCTGCGCTCCTCATTCGCCGTAAGAGCCTCGATCTGGTGACCGAAGACGACTGGGATTCTCAGATGGACATCAATCTTAAGGCGACCTTCTTCCTCAGCCGACAAGTTGCCAACGCCATGTCACCCCAAGGCGAGGGAAGAATCATCCTCTTCACTTCTCAGAGTTGGTGGACGGGTGGTTTCGGGGGTTCGTCGGTCTACGCCGCGTCGAAGGGTGGC
>JARCRU010000064.1 GCA_029850535.1 Actinomycetota bacterium
GTAGTGGATCTCTGGTGGGGACTCACGGGGTAAGACCCACAGTTTATGGGGCGATTGTTTAGTAATGATGCCTCTGACCAGCGATAAGACACGTTCCCCCCAAGATCTACACGATCTTCGATGGCACCAGTGATATCCAGCGTCTCATCATTGCTCGCGCCATCTCGGGCGTACACATCAGGTAGCTCGAGCCATAAGTCAACCGGCTTTGGGAATTCGTGGTGCATCACGGAGGGCACTAGATCTGTCTGGTGGTGCCTTTTTAGATCCGCAGGACCCCCGAGTAATCGTCGTCACTCACGTGATATCACTTTCCAATGGTTGAACTCACGGCGAGCGATCTAGGGCGCGTGCTCTCTGCCGTGCAGGCGGTGAGCACCGCTCAGGATCCCGGTGTCTTTGGTCAGCTGGCTATCGAGCAAGTGGCGAGCCTCATACCTTCGGAGGTAGTGACATTCAACGAGATCGACGCGGCAAATGGACAATTGAGCTTCCGTTTGTTGTCAGCCAGACAGAATGATGACGGCGTAGACACTCTCGCTGATGACCTCGCGTGATCACGTTGTCGCCCAGCGACATCAACAGTGAGGACGCGACCCTCTCGTCGTCATCTCACTCAGCGTCCACCTCGGTGACGGCCTGGCGTGCCGCCTTCTCATCGACGATCGCGCTGCGGTTCGCGTAGGCGGCGACGAGAGCCTGGCGAGCGAGGTTGTTCACCGCCCGGGGAAGGCCCCGGCCGGCCTGGTGGACGGCCGAGAGGGCGTCGTCGGAAAAGAGCGTGTCGGAGCGGCCGCAGAGCGCGAGGTGGTGGCTCACGTAGCTCGAGGTCTCTTCCGCGCTCATCGGTGGCAGGGCGTAGCGCAGGGTCACGCGCTGATCGAGTGCCGCGAAGCTCCCGAGGCGCAGTCGCGCCCGCAGGCTCGGCTGGCCCAACAGCAAGAGGGCGAACGGCGAGGCGCTGTCCATCTCGGCGTTGGTGAGCAGGCGTAGTTCTTCGAGCTGACCCGCGTCGAGCAGGTGGCTCTCGTCAACGATCACCACGACCCGTCGTCCTCGTTCAGCCACCTCCTTGGCGAGCAGCTCGCTCGCCTGGCTAATGAGGGCGGACTTGAAGAAGCGGGGTTCGCCCCCGAGTCGTGAGACGATCTCGGCGTAGAGGCCCCGGGCGCCGACTGCGGGGTTCGCCAGGTAGATGACGCTGTAGCGGCTCGGCTCTAGTTCGGAGATTGCCGCTCGGGCGGCGACCGTCTTTCCCGAACCCACCTCACCGGTCAGCACCCCGATCGCCTGTTCTTGGACGAGAAAGGAGATCCGCGCCACCGCCTCCTGGTGACCGCGGTGGCGGTGCAGCATCGAGGGGGCCAGGTCCTTGGAAAAGGGCATCTTGGTGAAGCCGAAGTGCGAACGAATCTGTTCGATGCTCATTGGGGTTCTCCGTTCTGGGTAGTTGACTCGGTCGGGGTTGATGGTGCGTGCCCCATCTGCGCGTAGCCGATCGGTGAACCAACGGCACCACGGTGTCGGGCCTCGATGAGCCCCAGGTAGTCGATGCCGGTCGGTGGACCCGCCGGAGGAGCGACCTTGGCCATCGGGTGCACGTGGCGGCCGATCTTGTGGGGCACCGCAAGCCCGAAGTCGGTGTCGTGGTAGCGCACGGTGATGCGTTCGAGATCAAAGGGATCAAAGACGAGCTCGACGCGCCGGGTAATGAGAGCCTGGTCGACCTCGTAGTGGTTGCCAAAGAGCGACACCGTGGCGGTCTTGGTGACGGTCCTGGTCTCAGAGAACAGGAACGCCTCGCGCACGAGCGCCATCGATGGAATCTGGGGCGCACCGAGCACACTGAAGCGGTCCATGGGCGTCTCGTTCGTCTCGGAATGCACCCGAGCGTGATAGACCTGCTCGACCCAGGCGACGAAGCGCGCCTCGAGCACCTCGAGGCTGGCAATCTCCGAGTGCGCGGCCTCGACGAGGAACTGATCGCGCACGGTGCGAAAGAAGCGCTCGATCTTGCCCCGACCCTGGGGTTTACCCGGCCGCGAGTGCACCAGTCGCACACCCAGGACGCCAAGCGCGCGCAGGAGCTGCTTGGAGACAAAGGAACTCCCGTTATCGAGATAAGCCGTGCCCGGCAGACCCCGTGACAAGATCCCTCGACGTAGGGCGCTCTCGGCCGAGAGGGTGTCTTCGGCGTAGGTCCAGCGGTGTCCGGTGACCAGGCGCGAGTGGTCGTCGAGGAAGCAGAACAGGATTGCCTTCTTGCCCCCGACGATCGGTCCGTGCAGCGCGTCGCCGACCCACAGCTCGTTGGGGTGCGTGGCTTCGAAGCGTCCGAAGGCGACGTTGCTCGCACTGAGTTGCGCGCGGGTGAGCCCCAGGGCGGCGAAGTGACGCTGCAGGGTGCGCGGGTGAGGCGACCACTCGTGGCTGACTCTGATCATCTCGGCGATGTGAGCAGCGGTGCGAGCGGGGTCCTCGCGGCGCAGATCGCAGGCGAGCGTTAACAGTCCCGCTGGCGTGCGCGGCTCGACGCGCCGCGCGCTCGGCGTCAGCGCCGAAAAGCCACCGGCCCGATAGGCGCGGATCCACCGGTCGATCGTCGGACGAGAAACGGTGACGGGTGTGCCGTCGGGTCCATGGTGGGTGACCTCGGCGAGTTCTCGCACGATGCGGCCACGTTCTTTCTTTGAGAGCGTGGCGTCGGAGGCCTCGCGCACGAGCGCGTAGCGAAAGAGCGCGATGTCCTCGGCTCGCTTTCGTTGCTGTTCTTCGGGGTGATGGGCCACGTTCTCCTCCTGGTTTCGGACACCGAGCGGTGCCAAAACCAGGTTCGTCGCTCAGCGCGGCGTTGGGAAGGGTGAGCTCGTGTTGGAAAGCAGCGCGCCACCAGTCATCGCACTGGCCCAGGACCAGACCGGCCGGGGCCCGAGCAAGAGGCTGGCGGACCTCGTCGCCAGACCAATCACCTCGGCCAAGTCCGCGAAGCCAGAGCCCTGGGGAGGGATCGTCTCCAGACGAGGATCGAGCGCGAAGGCCCAGCGGCGAAAGTGCTCCTGTAACAGCTCTAAGCGCGAGGAGAATCTCCGCAGCCAACCGCGCACGGTCTCCTTCGGTCGGCCCAACCGGATGGCGATCGTGCGGTGACCGACCCCCGCAGTCTTTTCCAAGAGGGCCCGGCCAATCACCGCCGCCTCGTCGACCCGGCGACACAGACAGATATCGGCCAACAACACCGATGTCATATGGCATTTCAAACAGCGGGCTCGGCGAGGGCGAAGCTCCTCGTTGTTGGTTGCGGCGCGCAGCACGCGTGTTCGCGCGTGTCCCCAGGGACGCAGTTCGCCATCGCAGCGCGGGCAGGAAAGTCGTCCCGCGAGCAACTCGCGCTCGACATGGGTGGGGTCGTTCACTACGATGAGCATCGGTGTCTCCGGGCATCTCAGAGGACCCCTTCGCACTCACGCAAAAGATGGGCGAAGGGGTCCTTGTCTTTTCTTGGACACCCCACCCTGTCATCGCCACCAGCGACAACGCAACCACCAACGGTGCACTAACTCATCATCACGCTCAGTGACGCGTCAGCGGGCGTTGCTGGTCATTGAATGCGTCGCCCTACACCGTTCGGTGCCTTCGAATTATCGCCCTCCCCCGGGGGTTGAACAGCACCTCATCGCACTCGCTGACCATCATCCGCTGATTCACTACTACACCGAGACGAGTGACGGCTCTGCGAAGAAGATCAGTGACTTCTGGAGTCAGGCAGAGTTTCACGAAAGCGATCTTTATGAGCTGGTCTATCAGCCAATGAAGGTGGAGTACCAGATGTCGATGGTGTTGCCCACGCTTCACCCGAACGTGGTGGCGATCGCGGCTAGTCGGAGCCATGTCGATTTCTCGGAACGGGATCGAGTCGTCCTCAACACCCTGCGCCCGTACTTCGTGCAGGCGTGGTACTCCGCTCGGGATCGAAAGCAGCTCTTAGCCCTCTTGAATAGCACGATCGGCGTACTGGTCGACGGAGAGGCGGGATTGATCGTCCTGTACGACCCTCCACAGGAACTCACCGCCGGAGCGCTCGCGACGCTGTACCGTCATTTCGGTCCACCGACCACGTCTAGTCCGTGGCCCTTGCAGATCGAACAGTGGATGTTCAACCAGCGATCGTGCTTCTCTAATCCGAATGGTTTGAGGTTGCCCACGCCGTTGCGCGTCGAGAGTGACGGACGACGAATGGTGCTGCGTCTCCTGCTCGAACATGACGACAGTCCGGGCGCATTGCTCGTGCGAGAGGAGTCGCACCGTCCACGCCGGCAGAGTCTGGAATCACTGGGACTGAGCGCTCGTGAAGCCGAAGTAACGGTGTGCGCGATCAGCGGGGCCACCAACTCCGCCATCGGTGAAACGATGTACATTTCGTCGGCGACCGTGAAGAAGCACCTGGAGAACGTCTACTTCAAGCTGGGGGTCAGAGGCCGGGGCGAGCTCGCCGCTTTCGTGCACGACATCTTTGATCGACCGATTCTTTGAGGAGATGCGGGCGTCGCCGCGTTGCCCCTCGCGCGAGGGTTCGCGGGGCGCAATTAGGCCGAACGGCGTATTGCTCGACGCCTTCTCTACGGTGAAGATTGGGCTCCTAGAGGACTTAGTGAGCGAGGGCCGGGGGGACAGTGATCAGGGGCGTTGATGGGTACCTCGTATACATGGGCGCCCTCGGCCGGTCGTCGCCCAACTGCTCTCGTACACCGCTAGCAATCGTCGGGTGGAATCCATCGGTGTGGTGCGTCGTAGAGATTGGACTCCGAGCGGTCACTGTCAGCGGTTACCGATACGGACGGTATCCAACTGATCGTTCGGCAGGCAACCACGTGAGAGCCAGATTTCGACGTGCGGACCACCCGTGGTTTAGGCAACTTGAGCATCGTGGCGCCGCGCAAGGCGACCCGGCAGTCGTCCCGGTAAGAACCGGTCAGTTGAATCAGTTCGCCGAAGATCATCGATCGGTTGGACCTCGATCTCCGCTTGTTACTCGTCAACAACCTTTTGGTAGCTGCCTTGTGTTGCCGCTCGAAAGCTCCATGTCGTGAGGCGTAACCCGTGTCGTGATCGACCTCTGGAATCCCCATGAAATGGAGGCTTCAGATCAGTCAAAGCAGGCGATACCGCTCTGGTGCCGCCCTGGCGGTACCGCCGAAGATCAAACGAGAGAAGGGCAAACTGTGACGAGACGGATGTCGGTTCGAGGACGCGTCGGAATGCTCGTCGGATTGGTCACTAGTCGATGGGACCGGGCAAGCAGGCAACAGAGGATGAACATCGTCCCCATGCCGTTACGGCGTCGGCTCGGCGTACTCTTCATCGTGATCTCGATGGTCTTTGGTGTTTTGAGCGCTTTAGCCGCAAACCCGGCGTCGGCGGACACGCTCAGCGCCAGCCAACTCGTAGCCGGATCGGCCGCCCTTTCAGGCGTAGCTTGTCCCACGGCAACCACTTGCGAGGCGGTAGGGACCGGTTTGACGAACACCACGCAAGGAACCACCAGCGGACCGGGGCTGATTATCCCCATCACGAACGGTGTCACCAGTACGGCACAGGCCGTCACGGGTACTCTGAGCCTGTCCGCCATCGCTTGCCCCACCGCTACCAGTTGCGTGGCCCTCGGTACCAGCTCGTCGGGTGCGGTGGTCGTGTCCATCACCCTCGCAGCGACCGATACGTTCGGTGTATCGTCGACGGTTTCGGGCATCAAGGCATGGAACGCCATCGCCTGCCCCACCTCCACCCAGTGCGAGGCGGTCGCAGGAGGCTTTAGTGGGCCAATGTTCGTGCCCATCACCAGCGGTACTCCCGGTACAGCCCAAGCCGTAACGGGGAGCTACTACCTGTCCGGCATCGCCTGTCCCAGTGCAACGACCTGCGAGGCGGTCGGCACCTTTGAAAACGGAGCCAGCTCCTTTGTGGGCGACATCATTCCCATCGTGAACGGTGTCCCTGGCGCACTACAGCAGGTTCCGGGAATCCAGAATCTCAACGGCATCGCTTGCCCCACCGCCACCAGCTGCGAAGTGGCAGGGACCAACCCCGGTCCCAGCTTGGGAGAGTGGGTGGACGCGGCGGTGTCCATTGAACTGGGTACAACAGACGCCTTCGGCCCCGTGTGGCCGGTGCAGGTAGTCGATGGAAGACCCGCAGTAGCCTGCGCCACGAGCACATCGTGTGCCGTGGTGGATTCGAACGTGCAGGTCTACAACGGTTTCATCTCAAATGGGACCGAGACGCCGTTCACCAATGGATTCCCCGGAGAGACCCAAGCGGCGCCGAGCACGGCCGGGCTGACGGGAGCGGCTTGTCCCACGGCCACCAGCTGTATCGGGGTGGGATCGCAGACGATTTCGCTCGGCAGCGGCAACACCGGCGTCGAGGGTGCCGTGACTCAAATCGGCGTGACCGCTCCGACCGCGGTTTCCAACCTCGCGTTCACCCCTTCTAACGCCGGAGCGAGCGTCAACAACGTCACCTACACGTTTAACTTCACCGCCGCGACCAGCATGGCTAGTGGTTCCTCGAGCATCGATTTGGCCGCGACTGCGGGAACGGTGTTCCCTGTTCCCAGTGGCTGTGGCGAGTACGTTGTCACCGACACTACGACCGGGGCGGTTGCGGGTAGCTGTAGCGTGACCCAACAGACGACTGTAAGCGGCGGCGGGGGTAACGGGGTCGTCGTCACGAACCCGCTCAGCGTGGCTGCGGGTGACACCGTGACCGTGGTCGTCAACGGCGTTACCAACTCCGCAGCCGTGGGCTCGCAGAACGTGGAGCTGTCGACGTCGTCGGATACGATTCCGGTGTCGACGTCGTTCGGTGTCCAGCAGTCGTATTCCGTATCGGGCCAAATCACGTTCACCAGTGGTACGCCGACCGCTTCGGCTCCGGTGAGCGGCGCGCTCGTGGAAGCCTGCGCTGCTGTCGGGAGCTTCTGCACCAAGGCCTTCTCTACAACTGACACGTTCGGCAACTATTCGCTGTTGTTGACATCGGGTTCGTACTTGCTTACCGCGTTCCCGCCGGCGGGAACTTCCGCGATGGCCCAAACCACGGGCGCTCTTTTCACGGTAGGCACCCAACCTCAAAGTGGAGTCAACCTCACCCTTGCAGCTTCGACGGCGCAGACCTTGCTGACAGGCGAGACGATCGATAGTCCCAACTTCGGACTTCAGACTTCGTCGAGTGCCACACCGAGCATCAACTGGGAGGAGCCTTCTACGGTTCACCTTCCAGCCAGCCTCTTCCCGGTGGGGGTAACAACTGTGGTGACCGACCTAGCGGTGACCGGCGTAAATACCCAGACCGGACTCGTCGACACTCTCTACGTTGACCTCGGCGGGCAGGCGACTATCGCCTCGGGCGCAGCACAGGGCTTGACCGGTGCCTCGGGACTGATCGTCGGGCCCTCGGGTATCGACATCACCGTGCCTCCCGTCGCTCCCATTCATGGTCCAGTCACCCTGAGTCTGGGAACCTACACCGTCGGCGCTGGCCTCAACGTTCCCACGGGTGTCGCTTTGGCGGGCTCAAAGGCGGTGGTGTTCACCAACGGTGCACTCAACCAGCCGACGCCGCTCGTTGTAACCGACTTCCAAGTCGACCACTCGATTGGAATGCCGACCATCGTCGGTCCCGACCGAGCCTCGTTCTCCGTGCAATCCGTCGTTAATGATCGCCTGCAGGGAGACACGACCACCCCCAGCTGCTCGTCGAGCACAACGATCAGCCAGAACGTAAC
>JARCRU010000065.1 GCA_029850535.1 Actinomycetota bacterium
TCTCGGGATTTTCTCCTATCGACTCGCACGGACTACGCCCAGGCGTACGAGAAGTTCGAGTGGCCCCGATTGACGCACTTCAACTTCGCTCTCGACTGGTTCGATGCGGTGCTCGCCGTCGAGCAGGCTGACCAAGCCGGGTTGCGCATCATCGAAGACGACGGCACCGACAATTCCTACACGTTCGCCGAGTTGTCGCGTCGTTCCAATCAGGTCGCCAACTGGTTGCGCGCGCACGGCGTATCGCGTGGCACCAGGGTGTTGGTGGTGCTCGGCAATCAGGTGGAGCTGTGGGAGACCACCCTCGCCGTCATGAAGCTCGGCGCGGTACTCATCCCCGCAACGACGCTGTTGACTCCCTCGGACATGGCCGACCGGGTTTCGCGTGCCAATGCCGGGGCCGTCATCATTCGTCCCGAGTTGGCTTCCCGGTTCGACGACGTCGCGGGTTCGTACTTGCGCGTGGTGGTCGGCGCCGCCGTGGCGGACTGGCTCAGTTTCGCGGAGAGTTACTCGAGTTCCGAAACCTTTAGCCCCGACGCACCCACGCGCGGCGATGACCCTCTCCTCATTTACTTCACCTCGGGCACCACGGCCCTGCCGAAACTCGTCGAACACACCCACACGAGTTACCCGGTGGGACACTTGAGCACGATGTACTGGATTGGTCTGCAACCCGGTGACGTTCACCTCAACGTGTCAAGTCCCGGATGGGCCAAGCACGCGTGGTCGTGCGTGTTCGCGCCGTGGATCGCTGGTGCGACGACCTGTCTGTTCAACTACGGGCGCTTCGATGCGCGCGCCATGCTCGATGTCTTGCGCGACGCGAAGGTCACGACGTTTTGCGCCCCTCCGACGGTCTGGCGCATGTTGATTCAACAGGACATGTCGGCGTGGACGACATCACTGCGTGAATTGGTGGGAGCCGGTGAGCCGCTCAATTCTGAGGTCATTGACCGTGTTCGCAGTGCGTGGGGACTGACGATCCGCGACGGCTTCGGGCAGACGGAGACGACGGTCCAGATAGGCAATTCACCGGGTCAGAAGGTAATCGCGGGGTCGATGGGCCGACCCATCCCGGGTTACGTGATTGACCTAGTGGATCCCGGTAGCGGTGAGGCGGGCAGCGAGGGTGAGATTTGTGTGCGCTGTGAACCCGAGCGACCCGTTGGCGTCATGGCGGGCTATCGCACGGCAGTGGGCCCCGAGGACGAACGAAATGAGTTGGCCTTCGCAGGGGGTCGGTATCACACGGGTGACCTCGCCCGTCGCGACCAGGAGGGGTACATCACCTACGTAGGACGAACTGATGACGTCTTCAAGTCGAGTGACTACCGGATCAGCCCGTTCGAGCTCGAGAGCGTTCTCATCGAACACCCGGCCGTCGCTGAGGCCGCGGTCGTACCGGCGACGGACGAATTGCGACTCGCCATCCCGAAGGCCTACGTCACTTTGGTCGCGGGACAGACTCCGTCCAAGGAGTTAGCGGGTGACATCTTGCGTCACTGTCGCGAGCGCCTCGCCGCCTACAAGCGCGTTCGTCGACTGGAGTTTGCTGATCTTCCCAAGACCATTAGCGGGAAGATCCGCCGGGTGGAACTTCGTGGTGCGGAGAACGCTCGAATGGGGAGTCGCAACCCTCATGAGTACCGTGAAGAGGACTTTGAATGACTCGCCACGTCACCCTAGAGGGGGCGTAACTGGAGTGGGTGAATCCGCCATCGCGTCGTGAAGCCACGATTCGAATTGTGGTGACGAGGGAGACGTCGCGGGGACGTTGGGTGGCGACACAAAGATGGCAATGGACACAGTGCAGGCTCGAGAGATTGAAGTCAGCTAGTAGCGACTCGTTCTCGCGATCTGGCCATGGTGCGAAGCGCCGAACGCGACCGTGGGCGCCCCCGCTCGAATTAGTCATCGAATCTGATCATCCGAATCTCCCGAGTGCAGCGAGCGGACACTATGGCGTCGTGGCATCGTGTCCCGGGATGGGTGATGGTCAAATCGTCGAGAGTGACCGGAACTGACGTGGAGGGGCGAAGGTACGTGCCGACGGGTTAGCCTTCGCGCTAGTGACCGTGTTGTGTTCGGAGGAAGCTGTATGGAGTTGTCTCGGCGTGCCCGCGATATCGAGCCATTTTACGCAATGGTCTTCGGCGACCGTGCCGCGGCCATCGAGCGGCAGGGCGCACGCGTGGTGAAGCTCAGCCTGGGTGAACCGGACTTTGGAGCGCCCCCCGCAGTACGCGAGGCGATGTCCGAGGTCATGGATGGTCGGCCCCTGGCCTATACCTCGGCGATGGGTCTCAGCAATCTACGCGAAGCGATTGCCGACTTCTACCACGATCGCCATCACGTTGTCGTCGAGCCATCGCGGATTGTCGTGACTTCGGGAGCTTCGTCGGCGTTGTTGCTGGCAGTGGCCGCCACCGTCGACCCGGGAAGTGAAGTCATCATGGCCGACCCTTCGTACCCGTGCAATCGCCAACTCGTCGAATCCTTTGGTGGAGTGGTCGTCGCCACCGCGACGAGCGCCTCGACTCGATTCCAGCTGACCAGCTCGCTGGTGGAGAGCGCCTGGACCGCTGCTACGCGAGCGGTCATGATGGCCTCACCCTCCAACCCGACCGGAACGTCAATCGCGCCGGACGAGTTGGCGTTGATCTGTGACGTGGCGCGCGAGCGCGGCGCGTGGCGCATCGTCGACGAGATCTATTTGAACCTCGCCGACCATGACGACCACGGAAACTCGCCCCGCAGCGTCCTCACCGCGGACCCGGACTCCATTGTGATCAACAGCTTCTCCAAATATTTTGGCATGACGGGTTGGCGCCTGGGATGGCTGGTGATTCCTGAATCACTCGTGAGCGCGGTTGAGCGACTGGCGACGAACTACTTCTTGTGCGCGTCCACTCCCGCACAGCACGCCGCGCTTGCCTGCTTCACTCCGGAGTCCTTGACTTTGTGCGAGGAGCGACGACTCGAGTTACTCGCGC
>JARCRU010000066.1 GCA_029850535.1 Actinomycetota bacterium
GCGTCGTTGAAGTAGGCCGGCACGGTGATGACGGCTTGGGTGACGGTGTCACCGAGGTACGCCTCGGCGTCGCGCTTGAGCTTTTGAAGAATTCGCGCCGAGATCTCCTGGGCGGTGTACTTGGTGCCGTCGATGTCGACACTCCAGTTCTCTCCCATGTGACGCTTCACCGAGCGAATGGTGCGCTCGGGGTTGGTGATGGCCTGACGCTTGGCCACCTCACCGACGAGCACTTCGCCGGTCTTCGAGAATCCAACGACCGACGGCGTCGTACGACCACCCTCGGCGTTCGGAATAACGACGGGCTCTCCCGCCTCCAACACTGAGACCACCGAGTTGGTGGTACCGAGGTCGATGCCGACTGCCTTAGCCATGAAATGCTCCTTCAATGTCCTTGTCTCGCACTCGGACCCTCCGGGCACCAGACTTCGACAACCATTCTACATAGTTGAGTCTCTTCTTGTCAAGAAAATGTATAAGGATTCTGATAATTAGAGATAGTTCCATTCGCCCACGGCTTGAACGCCTCGCTCGACTGGTCGAATTGGGACCGACGGTTCCACCTCACTACGATGACAACGTGCCTGATCTCATTCTCCTGCGCCACGGTCGTTCTGAGTGGAACGAACTCAATCTCTTCACCGGTTGGCACGACGTCGATCTCAACGCCCAGGGCGAGAGCGAGGCCCGTGTAGCGGGTGAACTACTCGCCGACTCGGGTCTCGATCTGCGAATCGTGCACACGTCGCTGCTCACGCGCGCGATCCGCACCGCCGAGATCTCGCTCTACGCTGCGGGGCGCTCCTGGCTACCGGTGCGACGCTCCTGGCGCCTGAACGAGCGCCACTACGGCGATCTGACGGGCAAGGACAAGAAGGAGACCGCCGAGAAGTTCGGCATGGAGCAACTCAAGCTCTGGCGCCGGTCCTATGACGTGCCGCCGCCGCCGATGCCGCTGGAGGACCCGCGCTCGAGCGCGCTCGACCCGCGCTATCGCGACGTCGACCCGCACAAGATTCCTCGCACCGAGTGCCTCAAGGACGTGGTCGCGCGCGCGACACCCTATTTCTCGGACGTCATCGCCGAGGACCTTCGCAGTGAGGGCGTGCGCGGCGGTGCGGTGCTCGTGGTCGCCCACGGCAACTCACTGCGCGCCCTGCGCAAGGTCCTGCAGAACATCGACGACGACGAGATCGCTGAACTCGAGATCCCCACCGGTATTCCCTACCTCATCAAGCTCGACGAATCCCTCGAGGTGGTCGCGGCCGACTACTTGGGCGACCCCGCCGCCGCCGCGGCGGCGGCGGCGGCGGTCGCACGCCAAGCGGGCTAGTCCTCGTCAGAGCAATCGCGTGCGCCGAGGACCGCGGGTGATCGTTGCGAGCGTGCAGCGAGTAAGTTCTCCTAGGCGAATCAAGATTGAGATGCAACCGTGACCCACGAACCCGACGACACTGGCGTCTCGACGCCCGCGCACAAGAGTGCGGACCAGCCCGTGTCGTGGATTCGCCGCGGCCCGGGCCTCGTCCTGATCGGTGCCCTGGCGTTCCTCGTGGTGATCTCGGGTTTCCTCGCACTGGCGGCGGTTCACTATCGCAATCAGCAGAACCAACTTCCTCGACTCACCGGAATCCCCACGAGCGTTTCGACGTCCCTGGCGGATCTGATGGCGCTCTCTCCGGTCGCCAACGCCTCAGCCCCCGACTTCACGCTGACCGACCAGAACGGTCACTCCCTCACCCTGTCGAACCTGCGGGGTCGAGTGGTGGTGATGGAGTTCATGGACACCCACTGCACCGATATCTGTCCGATTGTCTCGCAGGAATTCGTCGACGCCTTCCACGACCTGGGCGCGAGTGCTCCGCGAGTGGTCTTCGTGGCGGTCAACGTCAACCCGTACCACGCGCGAGTGGCCGACGTCGCCGCGTTCTCGCGGGATCATCAACTCAACACCATCTCGACGTGGCACTTCGTGACCGGTTCGACAAGCGCGTTGACGGCGGTGTGGAAGAGCTACGGCATCGACGTCATCACACGCGGGCCCAACGCCGACGTCGTGCACTCCTCAGAAATCTTCTTCCTCGGCACCAACGGCCGCGAGAGGTTCCTCGCCAACCCGGTGGTCGATCACACCAGCGCGGGTACGGCGTTCCTGCCCGAGGCGCAGATCGCCTCGTGGGGACGAGGCATCGCCCTCACGGCGCGTTCCCTCGTGGGTTGAGCCCCAGGAAGTCCAGAGCCGCAACTCGCGAGCCCCGCGAGAGCCCGCCATTTTTCGCGAAGGGATGCTCGGGCGTCGCATCGAACACCGATCCGTCCCTTCGGATCAGTACCCCCGCTGGTGCAGGAACGTCTCGAGTCGCGCGACGAAGGTCGCGCCCTTGAGCGAGGGGTAAATCTGACCGTTGAGGTGACCGGCGCGCGCCTGTTGGTTGAGGAATTGCTGTGCCGCGTGGACGCGGCCGAGGAGGTACTCGTCGGCGGCCCACGCCGCGATGACGCCGACCGAGTCACTGTAGTGCGTGGACTTTTGCGCGTAGAACGCCGCCAACCAGCTCGCGGCGTCCGCGCGCAGTAGCGCCGGGTAGCGACGCGTCACGTTGGCGAAACCGTGTCCCGTGAAGCGCAGAATCTTGAGAGGCAGACCCGAGGCCGCGTAGTCGGTGAAGGCGTAGGCGAAATTGTCATCGGCCGTCACGAGGGCGGCGTAGGGATTGCCGGGCAGGACTTCGATGCGCGCACCCGGGTCGCCCAGATCAATCTCGGTCTTGACGTACCCCTTCGCCGCGGAGCGCGCGAAGACCTCCATCAAGAAACAACAGTGTGCCCCGCCGCTGTAGAGACCCAGCACCACCTCGGGCGATCCGGCACGAAGCCTCACCACTCGCAGCGGATTGGCGTTGCCCGAACCGTACGTGGGCGCGGGCCAGCAGAGGTGGCCGCAGAGCGTGGCGCTCACCGCGCCGCGGTAGGCGACACCACCCGCGCTCGAGATCGTGAGTGTCGTGTCGCGTGGGGTGGGGTAGGTGCCCTGAAAGGTCAGTTTCGCCGACACATTGGCGAGCGAAGCACGGTAGGTCGCGGCCCCCGCGGGCAGCACGCCCACGACGCTCACGAGGCTCAACGCGACGGCGGCCACGCCCGAGAGGCGTCGAACCCGCTGGACCCGTTTGGTTGGACGCGTCGTCGATGAGGGAGTTGCATTGTCGAGTGGAGTGTTCACACCCCATTATGACCAGACGACGCCATTACTTACCGTCGAATTCAAAATGTTGAGGTCGGCGTGGGACCCGGCAACGGCGAAGGACGCCGGGTCTCCCCGGCGCCCTTCGACCGCGAGAGGACGTGCCTACACCGCGCCAGGCCCGCGCTCACCGGTGCGGATGCGCACGACGTGCTCGATGTCGGTGACCCAGAGCATGCCGTCACCCACGGTGTCGGTGCGAGCCGCGCCCGCGACGGCGTCCACGACCTGGTCCACCAGCTCGTCGGTCGTGACGATCTCCACTTGGAGTTTGTCGACGAAGTCGAACTCGTACTCCTTGCCGCGGTAGATCTCGATGTGACCTCCGGTGCGCCCGAAACCACGTACCTGCGAGACGGTCATTCCCGACACCCCGCACTC
>JARCRU010000067.1 GCA_029850535.1 Actinomycetota bacterium
ACGGTCGCCGCCGTGGTGAGCGTGGTTCAGCAAGTCCGGCGATACCTCTAAAACCCATTCACCGTGCTTGAAAACCTCTCCCCATCGACACTGCCGCGTCTCCTGCGCCGTACGGTGCTATCCGCACTCGCCGCCGGGGCCGTGGGATTCGTCATCGGCGAGATGATCAATGCCCTCGCCGGACTCGGCGTCGTCATCGGGGTCGGACTGGCGATCCTCAATCTCCGTTTTCTCGATAAGCAGGTCGCCAAAGTCGAAGTCAAGGGCGAGCAGAGCACGAAAGCAGTGCGCCGCCAACTCGGGGGCAACACGATGGGACGCCTGATGCTGATGACCGTGGTGGCCATCGGGGCCCTGTTTCTGGACACGGCGCTGGGAATAGGTATTGTTGCAGGGCTTGTTATTTATCAGATCGTTTTCGTCATCAACGTCTTCAGCGTGGTGGCGAAGCAGGGGGGCATGTAGTGAAGACGCTGTACGCGGCGAAGACCATTGAAGTCGGGGTGCACCCGACCGCCCACCTCTTTGGACTGACCTTCGACACCGACATCATCATGTCGACGCTGCTGGCGTTCTTGATCTTCATGTACCTCGTCTACGCCATGACCTCCAAGGTCACCGACGGCGTGCCCTCGAAGATGCAGATCTTCTGGGAGATGATCGTCGGGATGGTCAACGACTTGGCCGAGTCCGCCATGGGTGAGCGCGGACGCCGCTTCGTCCCACTGGGCGTGACGCTCTTCCTCTTCATCTTGATCTGCAACTGGATCGGCTTCTTGCCGACGTCGATGCACCCCGGCCAGTCGGGCGAGATCTTTCCCGCCCCGACCGGTGACGTGAACTTGCCCCTGGCGATGGCGCTGCTCGTCATCGTCTGGGTCCACGTGGAGTCGGTGCGCGCGCGAGGCGTGGGGGGCTACTTCAAGCACTACGCCCAGCCCTACGCGGCGCTGGCGCCGATCAACGTGATCGAGGAGATCACCAAGCCGATCACGATGACCTTCCGTCTCTTCGGCAACCTGTTCTCGGGCGGCCTCATGATCGCGGTCATGACCACGCTGCTGCCGGTCTACGCGATCCCCTTCGGAGAAATCGTGTGGAAGCCCTTCGACGCCCTGATCGGCGTCATCCAGGCCTACATCTTCATGCTGCTCGCCGTCTTGTACTTCGGCATGGCCACCAGCCACGAGGAATCGCATGACGAGCACCACGTCGAATCTCTCGACGCGCTACAGGCCTCTCACTAACCCAACCCAGGAGGAAAGACAGAAATGGCAACTAATCCCAACGACATCGCGGCCGCAGTACGCAACGCCGGTGCACTCATCGGCGGCGGCCTCGCCCTCGGTGGTGGCGCCATCGGTGCAGCGATCGGTGACGGTCTGGCCGGTAGCCAGACCATCGCGGCCATCGCTCGTCAGCCGGAGATCGAGAACAAGGCGCGTCAGTACTTCTTCCTGACGGTCGGTCTAGTGGAGGCGATGTACTTCATCAACCTGTTGTTCATGGTCGTCTTCGTCTACGTCTTCAAGGCCAACTAGTCCCTTCGCGACGGGTCACTTCGACCCGTGCGCCGAGGCCGTTCAGTAAAGAAGGTCACCCGACATGAGTACAGGCTCCATCTTCCTCCTCCCCAACGGGACGTGGTTCGTCGAGCTCGCGGTCGTCGTCATCATCCTCTGGGTCGTCACCAAGTACGCCCTGCCGATGTTGAACGCCGCGATCGAGGCGCGCCAGGACAAGATCCGCACCGCCCTCGCCGCGGCCGACGAGGCTCGTGCGGCGGCGGACGCCGCCGGCGACGAGCGGGCTCGAGTACTCACCGAGGCTCGTGAGCAGGCCCGCGACATCGTCGCCAACGCCCAGGCCCTCTCGGACCAGGTCAAGGCGGAGTCGGGCGCGCGCGGTCAGGCCGAGTACGAGCGCATCGTGGCCCAGGCCAACGCCGAGGTGGCGAGCGCGCGTCAGCACGCCATCGACGAGGCGTCGGCCAAGATCGGAGAGATCGTCTTCGAACTCGTGGCCAAGGTGGTGGGCCGAGAAGTGGACCAGGGCGCTCACCAGGACCTGGTGCGCGAGGCCGTGGCGGCCCTCAGTGCCGAGGCCCAGAGGGAATCGAACCGCTAATCATGCTGCCCAAGCTTGAAGGATACGCCGCCGCCCTCCTGGGTGCACTGGACGACGCGACGCTGACCAGGGTAGTCAGCGAGCTCTCGTCGTTGGAGCGCGCCGTCCTGGCTCAACCCGAACTTCGTGGCATGCTCAGCGACACGTCCCTGACGGGCGTGGTGCGCGGGCAGGTGCTCGCCGAGCTCCTGGACACCAAGGTCCACCCCGAGACGCGCCGCGTGGCCGTCTACGCGGCCGTCGCCGCTCCCGCGCAGGAAGTCGCCTCGGCGATCGGCGAACTCGCCCAGTCGGCACTGGTGCTCGAAGAGACCGGTGCCCTGCACCCGCGCAGCCTCGGACTACTGGCGGCGCGCCGGCGCGTCGCGGGCTACGCCGACGCCCTCCTCGAAGGCGTGGCCACCGAGGACTTCGCGCGTATCGAAGAGGAATTGTTCCGTTGGGCGCGCACGGTCGAGGAGAATCTCGAACTGCGCCGCGTCCTGCTCGACCGTGACGCCGCGCTGGCGTCGCGTCGGGGCGTGGTGCAGCAACTGCTCGCCGACAAGGTCGCCCCCGTGACGCTGCGACTGGCGTACTACGTGATCGAGGGCGGTCGCCCCCGTGACGTGGTCGGGACGCTGGACTTCCTGGTGGAGTACGTCGCCCAGGCGCGTAACTGGCGAGTGGCGCGCGTGTACACCGCTCGCGCGCTCGACGATGCGTCGCAGGCGGATCTGGTGCGTTCACTGGTGGCCCTGACGGGCACCAACGTCGAGTTGCAGATCGCCGAGGAGGCGGACCTCCTGGGTGGGGTCGTGGTCGAAGTGGGCGACGTGCGCCTCGACGCCTCCACCCGCGGGCGCCTCGCGGCGCTGCACGACTCCGTTTCGGCGGGTCACTTCTACGAATCCGCATTGACTCGAAACGACTAGGAAAAGGAAACTGTGATGACTGAGCTCACCATTAGTGCCAACGAGATTACTGACGCCCTGCGCAAGCACGTCACCGAGTACAACCCGGCCGTCGGCGCCGAGCAGGTCGGCCGCGTGGTCGAAGTCGGTGACGGTATCGCGCGCGTGTCGGGTCTGCCCTCGGCCAAGGTGAACGAGCTGCTGGAGTTCGAAGACGGCACCGTGGGTCTGGCGATGAACCTCGACGAGGAGACCATCGGTGCGGTGGTGCTCGGATCGGTCGACGGCATCGAAGAGGAGCAGGTCGTGCGCGCCACGGGACGGATCCTGTCGATGCCCGTCGGTGACGCGCTGATCGGGCGCGTGGTCAACGCCCTGGGCGAGCCCATCGACGGCAAGGGCCCCCTCGTCAATCCCAGCCAGCGTCGCATGGAAGTTCAGGCGCCCGGCATCATCGGTCGTCAGCCGGTGGGCGAGCCCCTGCAGACCGGCATCAAGGCGATCGACGCCATGACCCCGATCGGGCGAGGCCAGCGCGAACTCATCATCGGCGACCGCAAGACGGGTAAGACCACCGTCGCCATCGACACCATCTTGAACCAGAAGGGTCAAGGGGTGAAGTGCATCTAC
This sequence comes from Actinomycetota bacterium, assembly GCA_029850535.1. Classification (GTDB taxonomy): domain Bacteria; phylum Actinomycetota; class Acidimicrobiia; order Acidimicrobiales; family RAAP-2; genus RAAP-2. The sequence goes on from JARCRU010000067.1 coordinate 3,651, forward strand.
GTCGCCATCGGCCAGAAGAACTCGTCGGTGGCCCAGACCGTCAAGACCCTCGAGGACCACGGCGCGATGGAGTACACCGTGGTGGTGGTGGCCTCCGCGGGGGACCCCGCCCCCTTCAAGTTCCTCGCTCCCTACGCCGGCTGCGCGATCGGCCAGGAGTGGATGGACAATGGTCAGCACGCCCTCGTCGTGTACGACGACCTGTCCAAGCAGGCCGAGGCGTACCGTCAGATCTCGCTGCTGCTGCGTCGTCCGCCGGGCCGCGAGGCGTACCCCGGCGACGTGTTCTACCTGCACAGTCGTCTCCTCGAGCGCGCCGCGAAGTTGAGCGACGAGCTCGGCGGCGGTTCCTTGACCGCCCTGCCGATCATCGAGACCAAGGCCGGTGACATCTCGGCCTACATCCCGACCAACGTGATCTCCATCACCGACGGCCAGGTGTTCCTCGAGTCCGACCTCTTCTACTCGGGCGTGCGTCCGGCGATCAACGTCGGTAACTCGGTGTCGCGCGTCGGCGGCGCCGCGCAGATCAAGGCGATGAAGTCGGTGGCCGGAACCCTGAAGATCGACCTCGCCCAGTTCCGCGACCTCGAATCATTCGCCACCTTCGGCTCCGAGCTCGACAAGTCGTCCCAGGCCCAGCTCGACCGCGGGTACCGCCTGACCGAACTGCTCAAGCAGGGTCTGAACGCACCGGTGCCGGTCGAGGAGCAGTGCCTCGTGATCTACGCCGGTACCAAGGGTTGGCTCGACACGATCCCGGTGGCCGACGTGCGCCGTTTCGAGGCCGAACTGGTCACGACCTTCCGCGCCACGCACGCCGATTTGCTCGCGCACATCCGCACGACGGGCACGATGCCCGACGGCGCGGCCCTGGACGCGGCCCTCACCTCGTTCGTCGCGGGCTTCGCGGTCACGAACTAACACCGGAACCAACGAGCGAGAAAGGAGGAGCGATGGCTGGAGGACAAGAGCGGATTCTGCGCCGACGGATCAAGTCGGTGCAGGCCACGAGAAAGATCACCAAGGCGATGGAACTCATCGCTGCGTCCCAGATCGCCCGCTCCCAGGCGCGTATCGCCGCCAACCGTCCCTATCGACAGGGGATGCAGCGCATCATCCGCGAAGCGGCCTCGGCCGACCCCGCGGCCGCGCGCAAGATGCTCACCACCCCGGACAAGGTCGACGCCGCAATCGTGCTGGTGATCGTCGGCGACCGCGGACTCTCGGGACCCTACAACTCCTCGGCGTTGCGCGCGGGCGACCGTCTGGTGCACATGCTCCAGCACCAGGGCACCAGCGTGCGACTCTTCACGGTGGGCAAGAAGGCGCCCGCCTTCTTCCGCTTTCGCGGCCTCGAGGTCGAACAGAGTTTCACCGGCTTCGCCGACCGCCCGACCTTCGCCGACGCGCGACGGGTCGCGAGCACCCTGGCCGCCCCCTTCGTGGCGGGCGAGGTGCAGCAGGTCCTGCTGGTCTCGACGCGCTTCGTCTCGGCCGGTAGTCAAGTGGTCGAGTCCGAGCAGTTGCTCCCGCTGGTGATGCCCAGCGACATGGAAGTGGACACCTCGGTGGGACTCAAGGGCTACACCGAGTTCGAGCCCGAGGTCGAACAGCTGCTGAGCGAACTGGCACCGCGCGCGCTCGAGAGCGAGATCTTCTCGGCCCTCCTCGAGGGTGCGGCGTCGTTCCACACCTCCCAGCAACGCGCGATGGCCGCGGCCACCGACAACGCGGATGAACTGGGACAGACCCTGTCGCGCATTATGAACCGAGCCCGCCAGGACTCGATCACCACCGAAATCATGGAAATCGTGGGCGGCGCGGAAGCGCTCCGCTCGGGAAAGTGAGAAACAAATGACCATCGCTCCTGAAAAGACCACCTTGGAAACGGGTCGCGTCGTCGCGATCGCCGGACCGGTGGTGGACGTGGAGTTCCCGCCGCACTCGTTGCCCGAGATCAACCACGCCGTCGAGATGGACATCGTGATCGACGGCGTCACGGTCACGGTGACCGGCGAGGTCGCTCAGCAGATCGGTGAGGGACGCGTGCGCTGCGTGTGCATGAAGCCCACCGACGGTCTCGTGCGCGGCGCCATCGTGCGTCAGACCGGCCGGGGCATCACCGTGCCCGTCGGCGACGCGGTGCTGGGTCACGTGTTCAACGTCATTGGCCAGCCCCTCGACACCGACGACATCGGTCCCGTCGAGGACCGCTGGGAGATCCACCGCAACGCCCCAGCCTTCGACCAGCTCGAGCCCCGCGCCACCATGTTCGAGACCGGTATCAAGGTCATCGACCTCCTCGCCCCCTACGTGCAGGGCGGCAAGATTGGACTGTTCGGCGGAGCCGGCGTGGGCAAGACGGTGCTCATCATGGAGATGATCCGCCGCGTGGCTGAACAGCACGACGGCGTGTCGGTCTTCGCTGGGGTGGGTGAGCGTACTCGCGAGGGCACGGACCTGTTGCTCGAAATGCGTGAGTCCGGCGTCATCGAGAAGACCGCCCTGGTCTACGGTCAGATGGACGAGCCGCCGGGGGTGCGCCTGCGCGTCGCTCTGGCCGCTTTGACCATGGCCGAGTACTTCCGCGACGTGAAGAACCAGGACGTCTTGTTGTTCGTCGACAACATCTTCCGTTTCGTGCAGGCGGGCTCGGAGGTGTCGACCCTGCTGGGCCGCATGCCGAGCGCCGTGGGGTACCAGCCCACGCTGGCCGACGAGATGGGTGAGCTCCAAGAGCGCATCACCTCGACGCGCGGTCGCTCGATCACCTCGCTGCAGGCGGTGTACGTCCCCGCGGACGACTACACCGACCCGGCCCCGTTCACGACCTTCACCCACCTCGACGCCACGACGGAGTTGAGTCGTCAGATCGCCGCGCTGGGTATCTACCCGGCGGTCGACCCCCTGACCTCGACGTCGAACATCCTGGCCCCCGAGATCGTGGGCGATCGTCACTACGCCGTCGCGCGTCAGGTCCAGCAGATCCTGCAGCGCTACAAGGAACTCCAGGACATCATCGCCATCCTCGGTCTCGACGAGCTCTCCGAGGACGACCGCATCACCGTGGCACGGGCGCGAAAGATCCAGCGCTTCTTGTCCCAGCCGATGTTCGTCTCGAAGATCTTCACCGGCATCGACGGCATCAACGTGCCCGTGGCCGAGACCATCGAATCCTTCGAGCACCTCGTCAAGGGCGACCTCGACGCGTTCCCCGAGCAGGCCTTCCTCAACGTCGGCGGCGCGTCGGACGTCGAGCGCAAGGCTGCCGAGCTGGCGAAGAGCTAGTCAATGGCCACGCTCAAGGTAGAGATCGTCACGCCCGAGGCGGCGCTGTGGACCGGCGACGCCGCGGGCCTCATGGCCCGTTCCTCCGAGGGTGAATTCACGATACTGCCCCAGCACACGGCGACGGTGGGCGACATCGTCCCCGGTCTCGTGCGAGTGGCAACGTCGAGTGGCGAACTGGCGTTCTGCGTGCACGGGGGCTACTTCCAGGTGGGCGCCGACGAGGAACCCGGGGTCACGCGAGCGACGGTCCTCGCGGGGATCGCCGAACGGGTTAGCGAGATCGACGTAGCGCGAGCGCAACTCGCCAAGGAGACCGCCGAGGCGCAACTGACCTCGACCGCGGACCTGGACGAGGCGACTCGGGCGCAACTGCTCGGCTCACTCGCCCGAGCCGAGTTGCGCCTGCGCGTCGCCGCGCGATGACTCTCGCCTAGCGGGCGCTCACGTACTCGATTAGGTCCCGCTTGTCGTGTTCGAGCTCGTCGACGCGCCACTTCACGACGTCTCCGATCGATATCATCCCCGAGAGCACACCCTCTTCGAGCACGGGCACGTGACGGATGCGCATGTCGGTCATCATGGCCATCAGCGAGTCGACCGACGTCGCCTCGCTGCAGGTGGTGACGGTGGTGCTCATCAGTTCCGCGACCGTCATCGCCAGAGCGTCGGCGCCGTGACGGGCCAGGGCGCGTACGGCGTCGCGTTCGGAGAAGATACCCTCCAACGCGTTCTTCGACCCCGTGACGACCACGGCCCCGATTCCGCGATCGCGCAGGAGCACGAGCGCGTCGCTGACGGTGCGCTCACGAGAGATCGTGGCGACGTCGTGTCCCTTCTTCGCGAGGATTTCCCTCACCTGTTTCATGGGCTCCTCCTTCTGGGCGCTCATCTGCACTAAGTGCCCTTGGCCGGACCTTAAGCCCCCGCGGACCCAATAGCAACGCCTGGCGGCGCCGAGCTCGTGAGACATTTCACGATCGGCGGTCCCATGGTCGCGAGGTCAACGCTTGCGCTGGTTGAGGCCCAAGAGCAACAGCGAGAGCGACAACATGACGACGACCCCGACCCCCAGGGAGAGCGAGATGAGCGTGTTGGTGAAGTTGACGCCGCGCAGGGAGCTGCCAAAGGTGAGCCGGGCCGAGGCGCTCAAAATGTCGCGGACCCCGGCCAGGATGCCGATCACCAGGAAGGGGCGCACCGGGAAACTGGCGGTTCGCACGTGCGCGAGGACCGTGTGCGCGATATCGAGCAGGATGACCACGACCAGAATCCCGTCGATCGCTTCGACCACGGTCTCGGGGAAACCGCCCCACACGTGGAAGAAATTGAATACCGTGCGCCCCAGCACCGCCGTCGCGATGAGGAGCAGACTGACGACGATGGCGTACTCGATCAGGACGAGGAAACCATTCACGAATCCCTCGAGGGGGGTCTTCGCGGTTGACTCGGGCGAGGTGCGTGCGCTCATGAGTGAACGTTATCGCTCATCGCCGCACCGATTCACGTCGTGACGATGGCGCCTACAGCCCCGTCGTGAATTCCTGGAGTTTGTCGTGTCGGTGGAACGTCTCGATGGTGCGCACGGTGCCCGAACGGCTGCGCACGACGAGTGACTGGGTGGTCGCCCCGAATTCGGTGAAACGCACGCCGCGCAGGAAGTCGCCGTCGGTGATGGCCGTGGCGGAGAAGAAGCAGTTGTCCGAGGCCACCAGGTCGTCGGTGCGCAGGACGCGCGAGAAGTCGTAGCCCAGGGCTTCGGCCGCGCTCTGCTCCTCAGGGTTGCGCGCGTGCAGCACGCCCTGGATCTCACCACCGAGCCCCTTGAGGGCGGCGGCGGCGATGACGCCCTCGGGCGTTCCACCGATGCCGATCAGCACGTCGGCGCCCGAATTGGGCCAGCCCGTGGCGATGGCCCCGGCCACGTCGCCGTCGGAGATCGACAGGACGCGCGCGCCGGTCTCGCGCACCTCGCGGACCAGGTCGTCATGGCGCGGCCGGTCCAGCACGACGACGCCGAGTTCTTGGATGGGCTTCTTGAGTCGCGCCGAGAGTTCCTTCAAGTTGTCGGTCGCCGACTCCCTCACGTCGACCGCGCCACGGCCCCGCGGGCCCACCGCGATCTTCATCATGTAGAAGCACGGGCCCGGATTGAACATGGTGCCCCGCGGCGCCAGCGCGATGACCGCCAGGGCGCCGTTTCGACCCGAAGCGATCAGCGAGGTGCCGTCGACGGGGTCGACGGCGATGTCGACCTCGGGGGGGTGCCCGTCACCGATACGCTCCCCGTTGTAGAGCATCGGGGCCTCATCCTTCTCGCCCTCGCCAATGACCACGACGCCGTCCATCTGCACGGCGCCGAGCACGAAGCGCATCGCGTCCACGGCGGCGCCGTCGGCGGCGTTCTTGTCGCCGCGACCCGACCAGCGCGCGGCGGAGACCGCCGCGGCCTCGGTCACGCGGACCATCTCCAGGGCCAAGTTGCGATCTGGACGGGTGGGTCGTAGCACGAGGCCAGCGTACTTCGCCCGGGGGTGTGCGCGTCGAGTGGGGGACAGAAATACGGCAATACTTGAGGGGTGAGTTCTCTCGTCGTCCAGCCCCGCGGCCCCCTGTCGGGGCAGGTTCGGGCCTTCGGGGCCAAGAACGCGGTCCTCAAGCAGATGGCCGCTTGCCTGCTCGCCTCGGGCACGCACCGTCTGAGCAACGTGCCCCACATCACCGACGTGGCGATCATGAGCGACCTGCTGATCGCACTGGGGTGCCGAGTGGACCGCAGTGTCGACCACGAGCTCGTGATCACCGTGCCCGACGCGGCGCAGTTGCAGACCGAGGCCCCCGCTCACCTCTTCGAGGCGATGCGCGCCTCGATCGTCATTCTGGGACCGCTCCTGGCGCGCTGCGGCGAGGCGTCGATGGCCCTGCCGGGCGGGGACGACTTCGGACATCGTCCGATCAACTTCCACACCGACGGGCTCAGCGCGATGGGTGCGGTCTTTCACAACGACCGCACCTCGATCCGCGCGACCTCGAGCGGCCGCCTGCGCGCGACGCACATCACCCTCGAGTACCCGAGTCACACCGCGACCGACAATCTGTTGATGGCGTGCGTCCTCGCCGAGGGCCGCTCGGTCATCGAGAACGCGGCGCGCGAACCCGAGGTCGAGGACCTCGGTCGTCAACTCGTCGCGATGGGCGCGCGGATTGAAGGGTTGGGCACCTCTCGTTTGATCATCAACGGCGTGGCGGAATTGTCCGCAGCCCACCACGAGGTCGTGACCGACCGGGTGGTCAGCGCCACGTACCTGGCCTCGTCGCTCATCACCGGTGGCGACGTGCGCGTCGTCGACGCGCGACCCGAGCACATGGTGATGCTGCTGCGCAAGATTGAGGCGATGGGCGGCGTGATCGACCTCGCGGGCGAGGGGGTCAGCGTCAAGGGTCCCGCACGACTACGCGCGGTGGACGTGGCGACCTTGCCCTATCCGGGGGTCGCCACCGACTACAAGCCGCTGATCACCACGATGCTCAGCGTCGCCGACGGCGTCTCGGTGGTCACCGAGAACCTCTTCGTCGGTCGCTTCCGCTACGTCGATGAATTGGTGCGCCTGGGCGCGAGCATCACCACCGAGGGCCACCACGCCATGATCCGCGGCGTGGACCACTTGACGGGTACCGCGGTGCACGGCAGCGACATTCGCGCCGCCGCGGCCCTGGTACTGGCGGGACTGGTGGCCGAGGGCTCGACCACCGTGAGCGGCATGGAGCACGTGGCGCGCGGCTACGACGACCTGGCGGGACGCCTGGGGAGTCTCGGGGCCGACGTCGCGTGGGTCGAGTGATACCTCGCGACCCCGAGCAGCTTCTGGCCGACGCGCGCCAGGGCTCTCGCGCGGCCCTGGCGCGCCTCATCTCCTACGTCGAGAACGCGGGGGAACAGCATCTGGCGACGGCTACCCTGGTCTACTCACCGAGTTCGCCGCACGTCATCGGTCTCACCGGCGCCCCCGGGGCGGGTAAGTCGACCCTGACCGACCAACTCATCACCACGGCGTTACGCCACGGATCCTTCGCCGGGGCGAACCCCTTCACGCGCGTGGCGGTGCTCTGCGTCGATCCCAGCTCACCCTTCAGCGGCGGGGCATTGCTGGGCGATCGTTTCCGAATGCAGGACCACGCCACCGACGAGCGCGTCTACATCCGCTCCCTGGCGACGCGCGGCAATCTGGGCGGACTGTCGCTGGCCGTGCCCGACGCCGTGCGGGTCCTCGGGGCGGTGGGTTTCGACCTCGTGGTCCTCGAGACCGTCGGGGTGGGGCAGATGGAGGTCGACGTCGCCTCGACCGCCGACACGACGGTGGTGGTGCTCAATCCGGGATGGGGGGACGCGGTCCAGGCCGAGAAGGCCGGCATCCTCGAAGTAGCCGACGTGTTCGTGATCAACAAGGCGGATCGGGCGGGCACCTCCGAGACCCGTCGGGACCTGGAACGCATGATGGACATGGGACCGGTGACATCGTGGCGTGCGCCCATCGTCGAGACCGTGGCGGCCGACGGCCGCGGGGTCGAGGACCTGTGGGAGGAACTCGCGCGCCATCATCACTTCCTCGCGGGCGAGGGTCACGAGCTGCGCCGGCGCCAGCGCATCGCCCACGAACTCGACCGGGTGCTCGGCGCCCTCCTGCGCGAATCGGTCCACACCGGCGCCGCCGCCGATCGCTACGAGGAGCAGCTCGACGCCTTGATGAGCGGGAGCACCGACCCCTATCGGGCGGCGCGGGCATTACTCTTTCCAGCATGATTGCCCAAAGCGTCCCCTTCGATCTCCTCTTCGTGGCCCACGTGCTCAGCGCGGTCGCGGTCTTCGCGGTCTTCGTCGTGATGAGACTGGCGGCGATGTCCATCGTCAACGGGGTCAGTGACGAGGAGCAGCGTCGCAAGTTCCCGCCCCGGCGCAATTGGGCTGCGCGCGTTCTGCACCTCCTGCTCCTGAGCGGACTGAGCATGTCGCTCATCGGCGACACGTCGGTGTCGCTCACCCGGCCCTGGGTCGGCGTGGGGTTGCTGTGCTACCTCGCGGCGGCCGGCCACCTCGAGGCGCGCACGTTGCCGCTCGAACGCACCATCGCCGAGGTCGTCGCCCACGAGGGGCACGCCAGCGTCGAGCGGGGTCGTCAACTGGTGCGATCGATGGACACCCTGCTGGCCATCATCGCGGTGGCGCTGGTCGCCATGCTCTGGCAGTTCTGAGGGCCCGAGCCCGAGCCCGCGCGATGACCTTGGGCCTTTTCATCGCCCCCGGCGCCCGGAGGTGCTCGCGACGAGAGCCGCCGGGGTTAGGTTCGTGACTAGGGAGGTTTCCATGTCATCAGTACCCGAACCCGTCAGCCTCAACAACCACCACCGCGACACCCTGTTGCGGCTCTTCCAGCACCCCACGAGTCACAACATCGAGTGGCTCGACGTCGCGTCACTGCTCGCGGCGGTGGGCACCATCGAGGAGCACCGCGAGGGTAAGTTCGAGGTGCGACTCGCCAACGAAGTGCGCTTCCTCGATCGCCCCAAGCACAAGGACATCGACGTGCAGATGGTGGTGGACCTGCGTCATATGCTCACCGCAGCGGGGTACCGACCCGAAGTCGACCGTCTGGTCGACAAGGGTGTCGAGGACTGACGTGACCGAAATCGATCATCCCGTCGCGCGCCGCGACCGGGTGCTCGGCTCGCTCGTGCGCTCGCGCTCGCGCTCGCGGAGTCGGTGGTGAAGGACTCCGCGAGCGACGCCTCGTTGAGCGCCACTGACGTCCTGACCAGATTCTTGCGTCGTGAGGTCAAGGCGATTTCCTACAACGAACCACTCGTCCACGAGGGGGCCGATCCCGAGGGGGTGCACCAGTTGCGCGTCAGCGCGCGGCGTCTGCGCTCGGAACTTCGCGCGATGCGCGCCGTCTTGCCGCGCGAGCCGTGGCGCTCGTTGGACGAGGACCTCAAGTGGATGGGCGCGGTGCTGGGGCAGCGCCGCGACCTCGACGTCCTGCGCGACCTCTTCGCGAGGCACCTGACCCCAGGGACACTGTTGCACGAGGAGGTGACGGGCGCCCTGGATCGACACAGCGACGCGCGACAACGCGAGGTGGTGGCGATGTTCGAATCCGCGCGCTACGCCCGGATCGTTCGCCGACTGCACCGACTGAGCCGGGACCCTCGCTGGGGTACGCGCGGACGTGCGCGCGCCGCGGAAGTGTTCATGCCCGGGCTGTGGGACGCGTCGTGTGAGTACCTCGACGCGATTGGCGACCCCGGCGCGCGCCGTAGCGATGACGAGTTGCATCGCGTGCGCATCGCCTCGAAGAGGTGTCGCTACAACTTCGAGATCGCCGCGCTCTTCCTCGGCCCGCCGGCGCGCCAGGTGGCGAAGGACCTCGAGGCCATCCAAGACGTTTTGGGACAGGTGCACGATCGCGTGGTGGCGATCTCGTTCCTCGACACGCTGGGCCTCGACGAAGAGGTCGACGTCGAGGTGCGCCGCGCGTTGCGCGCCGAGATCAGCGAGTTACGGCCCCAGTGGGTGGATCCCTACGTCGACGCTCGTCAGAGAATCCTGGCCCTCTTCGCGACGCACTGAGCCGCCCGGCACGGCGAAACGCTTCTACAAGAACGCCGCGCGCCCGATCATCCCCGCGGCGACCGTCGCGTTCGTCACCTCGTCGATGAGGACGAAACTACCGGTGACGCGGTTGTCGCGGTAGTCGTCGACCACCAGCCAGTCGGCGGTCTGCAGGGTGACCAGACCGATGTCGTTGGTGGTGAGTTCGCCGCCCGGGTTCACACTCAAGGTCTCGATGTCGACGACCCCGGAGATCTCTCGCAGGCGCACGGGGGTCACCTTGGTCGTGTGCTTGAGGCGTAGACGTTGAGTGCTGCGCAGCGGCTGATCGCCGAACCAGCACACGGTGGCCACGAACTCCTTGGTGACCTGGGGCAGGGGAGCGGTGGCGAGCAGGTCACCGCGACCCGCGTCGGTCTCGTCGGCCAGGCCGACGTCGATGGCGAGGCCGGCCGTGGCGGCTCGTCGTGGTCCCGAGCCCGACGTGAGTGAGGTGACGGTGGTGGTGACGTTGGCCGGGAGCAGGGTGACCTCGTCACCCACGTGCAGAGTCGCCCCGTTGAGCATTCCCGCGTAGGTGCGACCGCCCCCGTTCTGGCGAAGGACCCACTGCACGGGCAGTCGCGCTCCCGTGCCCGAGTGGGTCCAGGAACCCGCCTCGCACGCCTCGAGCGCCTGCAGTACCGAGGGGCCGTCGTACCAGTCCAGGTGTGAGGAGCGCTCGACGACGTTCTCGCCCAGCAGGGCCGAGACGGGTATCGGCGTCACCGACTCGAATCCCAGTTCGTGCGAGAGGGTGCGCAACTCGTCGACCACGCTCAAGTACGCGGCTTCGGACCAGTTGACCTCGTCCATCTTGTTGACCGCGGCGATGATCGTGCGCACGCCCAGCAGGGCCGCGATGCACAGGTGACGTCGCGTCTGCTCCTTGACGCCGTGGGCCACGTTCAAGACCACCAGGGCCAGGTCGGCGGTGGAGGCGCCGGTCGCCATGTTGCGCGTGTACTGCAGGTGACCGGGGCAGTCCGCGATGATGAACTTTCGCGTGGGGGTCGACGCGTAGCGGTACGCGACGTCGATGGTGATGCCCTGCTCGCGCTCGGCGCGCAGACCGTCGGTCACGAAGCTCAGGTCGAGGTCGCCCACGCCACGCTTCTCCGAGGCCGCGACCACGGCGCTCAGCTGGTCGTCGAACAACTGGCGGGTGTCCACCAACAGGCGTCCGATCAGGGTCGACTTACCGTCGTCGACCGAGCCGACGGTGGCGAGACGCAGCAGGTCCTTGGCGGCGAGTTTCATCTAGAAGTAGCCCTCACGCTTGCGGTCCTCCATGGCGGTCTCGCTGAACTTGTCGTCGCCGCGGGTCGCCCCGCGCTCGGAGACGTTGGCCAGACTGATCTCGTCAACGATGGCCGACAGCGTGGAGGCGCGAGAGAGGACGGCGCCGGTCAAGTTGGCGTCGCCGACGGTGCGGAATCTCACCATCAGACGCTCCACCGTCTCGTGCGCGCGCGGCTCGACGAAGGGTCCCACCGCGAGGTACATGCCCTCGCGCAGGACGACGTCGCGCTCGTGGGCGAAATAGATCTGGGGCAGTTCCATCTGCTCGCGCTCGATGTACTGCCAGATGTCGAGTTCGGTCCAGTCCGAGAGGGGGAAGGCGCGCAGATGCTCGCCCGGGTTCACGCGGCCCTGGTAGAGCTGCCAGAGCTCGGGTCGCTGCTGACGCGGGTCCCACTGGCCAAAGGCGTCGCGAAAGGAGAGGATGCGCTCCTTGGCCCGCGCCTTGTCCTCGTCGCGACGCGCCCCGCCGAAGGCGGCGTCGAAGCCGTGCTCGGTGATGGCGTCGAGCAAGGTGACGGTCTGGAGCCGGTTACGCGGACCCAGGGGTCCCGGATCAGCCACCTTGCCCTGGTCGATGGAGTCCTGGACCGAGGCGACGAGGAGTCGCGCCCCGTGGCGCTCGACGGCGTGGTCGCGGAACTCGATCACCTCGGGGAAGTTCTGGCCGGTGTCGATGTGCATCACCGCAAAGGGCAGGGCCTGGGGGGCGAAGGCCTTGGCCGCGAGGTGCAACAGCACCGCCGAGTCCTTGCCGCCCGAGAACAGGAGGACGGGTCGCTCGCATTCGGCGACCACCTCACGGAGGATGAAGATGGCGTGAGATTCGAGGAGGTCGAGGTGGTCTGTCATTTCGGGAGCCTGTACGAGTGAAGTAGTCATAGAGTGGTTAGAATCATCTTACTCTACTAAACCACTAGAGAATGTTAGACTTTGAATTCCACCAAAATTATGCCCATGCCCTCACCAGAACTCCTCCACGAACTCGACGTAGCGGACGCGTCGTTCGCGCACTCGTCCCCGAGTGAGATCCTGACCTGGACGTTTGGTCGTTTCGGCGCTGACGTGGCCTTCGCGTGCTCCTTCGAGGACGTGGCGCTGTTGCACATGATCCACGAGGTGGCCCCCGACACCGAGATCGTCTTTCTCGACACGGGCGGTCACTTCGCTCAGACCACCGAGTTCCTCGAGCGCATGGAGCGAGACTGGCACCTCAACGTCACGCGCACTCAGCCGGGCCCCGACGCGATGTCGTGGCCCTGTGGCACCGAACGGTGTTGTGAACTGCGCAAGGTCGAGCCGCTGTCGCGCGCCGTGGCCGAGAAGAGCGCGTGGATCACCTCGGTGAAACGCGCCGACGCCCCCACACGCGCCACGATGAAGATCGTGCACTGGGATGACAAGTTCGGACTGGTCAAGGTCAACCCGCTCGCCACGTGGAGCGACGACGACGTCGCCTACTACTTGAGTTCTCGCGAACTGCCCGAGCACCCACTGTGGGCGCAGGGCTACGCGTCCATCGGATGTGCGCCCGTGACGATCAAGCCCCTCGACCCCGCGGATCGTCGTTCGGGTCGCTGGGCGGGAGCCGACAAGGAGGAGTGCGGCTTGCACGAGGCCTAAAATCCCTCGAACATCCACCAATTTCAAGGAAGTCGGCAGTACATTTGACATCAATGTTTAAGGGTGCTATTCGAGAGATTGGTCGATGCTAGCTCTCATCGTCGGCCTCTTCTGGTTGGCGATCCTGGCCCCGTGGGCGGTGGTCAAATTTCGCAACTCTCGCGCGGAGAAGTCCATCGACCACTTCCACGCCGAACACGAAGTCCTGAGTCGTCAGAACTATTCGGTGGCGCCCGCGCGCCGACTCGATGACGCGTATCTCTACGAGGAGTACGCCTACGAACCCGAGCACGAGGCGACCCGCTCGCGTCCTCGCCTCACCGTGGTGCAGGACCACGACACCTACTCCTCCCTCGAGAGTCGCGCGACGTGGGACGACTGGGACCGCGACTACGACTACGACCAACCGCGCGGCGTGGGACCGGTCGTCGATTCGCGAGCGTACGCTCAGCACCGTTACGCCGCCTACGCGAGCGCTCCGGCGCAGCCGGTCGTTCACCATCGTGGCGGGTACGAACCAGTCCTCGAGGCCGGGTACGCCCCGCTGGCTGGGTCGATGAGGGTCCGGCGCAACCGTATCTTCGTGAGCCTGGGGCTCAGCGCCCTGGTCACCACCGGTTTGAACTTCCTCATCGGACTCTCGCTCCTGCAGTACCTCGCGGTGCTGTCGTGGATTGCCCTGGTCTTCTACTCGGCGGCGGCACTCTTCGCCGTCAGCCAGGGGTATCTCGAGGTCTCGTCGCTGGTGGGCTACCGTCGCACCCGCGCCTTCGCGCCCGCCGACGAGGAGGAGTACGTCGAGGACCAGGTGTACGACGAGGACCCCGCGTACTACGAGGAGGAGGCGTACGAGCAAGCCGCGGACGCCGATCGTTGGCGCCGTGAGTCACGCCGTTACGCGCTGGGCTAAAGTAGGTAGTCCTTCGGGGGTGTAGCTCAATTGGTAGAGCGCTACGTTCGCAATGTAGAGGCAGTGGGTTCGAATCCCATCACCTCCACTCCGAGAGTGGTTGGCTTTCGATCGCTTATGGCTCGACGCGCGTAACACTTTTGACGCGGTCAATTGAGCGGTCAAAGGACGCAATCTTAGAGACGCCCGTCGATTCAGCAGATGCAACTAGGTATGCCTCAGCAAAATCAAGATGGTCGTGCTCGTAGATTTCCACGGCGCGCAGGAGAAGGGGCGCGTCGACGACGCTCACGGATTCCATCACAATCAGCGACTGCACCGCCTGACTGATTTCCGATCGCTCAACTTCGTAGAAAGATTCAAGAACGTAGACGGTCTCTGCGACAATGAGATCCGCTACCAGCAGTTCAGACTCTCTTTGGAGGAAGGCCGTCGCTTGAGCCGCCATCTTCGGCGGGTCGCCGATCAGGTGGCGAACAAGAATGTTGGTATCGACGAACACGCTCACGATTTCTTGGCGGCTCTAATCGCGCG
>JARCRU010000068.1 GCA_029850535.1 Actinomycetota bacterium
ATGCGCTTTGACAAGGGCTACATTGCCCCGTACTTCGCCACCGACACCGAGCGCCAGGAAGCCGTTCTGGAGAACGCCTATCTCCTGCTCGTCTCGGGCAAGATCAGTTCTGTCCGTGACATCTTGCCGGTCCTGGAGAAGGTCATGCAGTCGGGACGCCCGTTGCTCATCATCGCCGAGGACGTCGACGGCGAGGCTCTGGCCACGCTCGTCGTGAACAAGATCCGTGGAACGTTCAAGTCGGTTGCCGTCAAGGCTCCGGGCTTCGGAGAACGCCGCAAGGCCATGTTGCAGGACATCGCGATCCTGACCGGTGCCACCGTCATCGCCGAGGAGGTGGGTCTCAAACTCGAGAACGCCGCCGTGGAACTGTTGGGCCAAGCTCGCAAGATCGTGGTGACCAAGGATGAGACCACCATCGTCGAGGGTGCTGGAACCGAAGAAGAGATCAAGGGCCGGGTTGCCCAGATCAAAGCCGAAATTGAGAACACCGACTCGGACTACGACCGCGAGAAGCTCCAGGAGCGTCTGGCCAAGTTGTCCGGCGGCGTCGCTGTCATCAAGGTGGGCGCCGCTACCGAAGTGGAGCTCAAGGAGAAGAAGCACCGCATCGAGGATGCGGTCTCGACCACCAAGGCCGCCATTGAAGAAGGTGTCGTGCCCGGTGGTGGCGTAGCGTTGCTACGCAGCCAGGTCGCTATTCTGGCCCTCGCCGACTCGTTGAGTGGTGATGAGGCGACCGGAGCTCGCATGGTTGCCAAAGCCGTGGAAGCGCCGCTGAATCAGATTGCGGTCAACGCGGGTCTCGAAGGTGGCGTCATCGTGGACAAGGTTCGCAACCTGGCGTCGCCCACCGAGGGTCTGAATGCCGCGACCAATGTGTACGAGGACCTCTTGAAGGCTGGCGTCATCGACGCCGCCAAGGTGACCCGCTCGGCTCTGCAGAATGCCGCGTCAATCGCCGCCTTGTTCCTGACGACCGAGTGTGTGATCGTCGACAAGCCTGAAGAGCAGGCGCCGGCGATGCCCGGTGGTGGTATGGACGACTACTAAATCGTCGACCGTCGTCAACGAAGCCGCGGGGCCCTGAGGGCCCCGCGGCTTCGTGTTTCTCGTCGGCTCCCTATCATGGAAGCCATGACCACTACGCCACTGACTCCTTCGCGCGGGCTCAACGTCCTGCACCTCTTCTGCCACGTCGAGCACCCCATCGATCGCGACGTCGTTCATCAGGCCATGGACGAGGCAATCAGTGCGGGGCTACAGGTCGTGACCACGGCGATCATGGGGGCGAAGGCGGACTTGTGCTTCATGGTCTTGGGCGAAGACCTGTGGGAGTTGCGTAAATTCCAGTCCAAGATTCAGGCCGCGGGCCTCGTGGTCTCGGAGTCTTACGTGTCGGTCACCGAGGTGTCGGAATACGCACTGGGCATGCCCGAGGAGATGCTCAATGCTCGTCTGTATCCCGTGTTGCCGCCTTCGGACATGACGGCATTTTGCTTCTACCCCATGTCGAAGCGGCGCGGCGAGGAGAATAACTGGTTCGCCCTTCCCTTCGAGGAACGTGAGCAGCTCATGCGTGATCACGGCAAGTCTGGGCGTGATTTCAAGGGCCGGGTCCTGCAAGTGGTCACTGGTTCGACGGGACTGGACGACTGGGAATGGGGCGTGACCCTCTTCGGGGTGCGTCCAGACGATCTCAAGGACTGCGTGTACACGATGCGTTTCGACGAGGCGTCGACGTTGTACGGTGAGTTCGGTCCGTTCTACACCGGTCTCGTCGGCGACCTCGATCAAGTACTCGATGCGACGCTGGCCTAACGGAACGATGAATTCCAGCCTATGAACGTGACCGCATCGGAGAAGGACCTGCGTCGCTGGGCCGAGGCGCTCGCGGGCGTCGCTCGTACCGGGATGGCGTTCACTGACAATCAGTTCGAACGCGAACGCTACGAGGAGATCATGCTCATCGCAGGCGACATCAAGGCGGTGGCTGATGAAGGGCGCGATGGTGGACGTGACGCCGAGGGCCACGTCGTGGAGTGGATGACCGAACTCAAAGAGGGCGTCGCGGGGTACGCCACTCCCAAGGTCGCCGTCGGCGCCGCGGTCGTGAACGACGAGGGAAAACTGCTCCTCATTCAGCGCGCCGATTCGGGGGTGTGGCTCTATCCGACGGGGTGGAGTGACATCGGGTACTCCGCTCCTGAAGTCGTCGTGAAGGAAGTACGCGAGGAGACGGGGATTGAGGTCGAGGTGGTGCGCCTCATTGGCGTACTCGACGGACTGCAATTGGGGGTCTCACGTATCCCGCTCTACTCGTTAGTTTTTCTTTGTCGAGCCGTGGGCGGCGAACTCAGACCCCACGAACTTGAGTGTCTCGACGCGGGATGGTTCGCTCGCGACGAACTGCCCACCGACACCTTGGGGTCGGAGCGTTGGGCCCCTGAGATATTTGCCATCATCGATGGCGAGCAGCGTGACGTGTTCTATGACGACTTGCGTCGTCCGGTTTGGAGGGGGGAGAGCGGTGGAAGTTAACACTGCCAAATACGCCAATGAGGATCTCCTCGCCCAGGTCAATCGTCTGTTGCCGCAGTTATCCCAATCTGCTTCGCTCATGACGTTTGACCAGTTGAAGGACTTCCTCGACGCGAGCGCTATCACGTTGTTCGTCGTGACGCACGAGGACCGCACCGTGGGCATGTTGACCCTCGCGATGTTCCCCCTCCCAACGGGAATGCGCGCGTGGATAGAAGACGTGGTGGTTGATAAAGACGCACGTGGTTTGGGAGCCGGACTGCTCCTAACGACAACCGCGGTGGAACACGCCAAGCGCCACGGAGCCGTGACAGTGGATCTTACGAGTCGACCCTCACGAGAAGCCGCCAATGCGCTCTATCGCAAGGTGGGTTTTCGACAACGCGAGACAAATGTCTATCGTTTTTTCTTAGAAAGTTTATGACCTCACTGCATCGCTGAAACTTGGCGTTGCATGAGTCGCTATACGCCGTGCCTCGAAATGGCGCATCCACGAACGCGATAGTAGGAATGATTCTATGCAAAAAGGCTGGAGGAAGGCTACTCAACGCCAGACGAAATCGAGCCTGGTGATCAGCGGCGTCGTGATCACTGCAGTTGTGATCGCCTTCGTTCTCGGTGTCTTGGTTGGGGCTTCGAATCATCGCCGTACTGCCGCTGGCTCGCCTATACCAGTTTGTCGCACGTCGTCGTTGAATCTCACGGCGACTGGAAATGTTGGCGCCGGAAACGCGAGCTACACGATTGTGTTCCATAACGCGAGTCCACAACCCTGTTCGATGCAGGGTTACCCAGCCGTCGTCGCATGGATCGAGAGTAAGCCGTTGGTCGTTGCTCCCGGTGCTCGTCCGTGGCCTCAACTTGTCGAGATCGCGCAATCGACTCAAGCTGGCGGCGTTATTGGTTCGAACGGGCAGTTGGAGCACTACCGACCTCCAGTAGTGCTGCTGCACGCGCGTACAGGTCTGGCATCATCAACAATTGACTGGGGCGAAGAGCAACCTAACCCAGAGACCAAATGTTGGACAGCGAAGAGATTCATCGTTACGCCGCCGAGAGATTATGCTGCCTT
>JARCRU010000069.1 GCA_029850535.1 Actinomycetota bacterium
GTCAAGCTCCTCGTCCCAGCGACTGCAGTAAGCGACCATGCGCCGCTCGAATGTTGGGAACCACTCGCGCGGCGATGTTCGCTGCCGGCCCCGGCCCCGGTCATTCTCCGCCTTGCGCAAGTAGAGATACCAGGCTTCGAGCGGATCCACGTGGCCACCATCGAGCAGTTGGTGCATGTCGTACAAGTCGCGGCACTGCAAACGCTCGGCGATGCATCGCACCTTCTCGGCGGCCACCTCGTCGAGGGTGTAGCCGTCAATCGCGGCGCCCTCGGGAAGGTCGGGCCATCGTGGTTGCAGGTTGATCCGGGTGTGCGACTCAACCAGCTCTTTATCGGAGATGTCGAGTTTGATCTTGCGCGCCTTGGCACCGAGCGGTCCGACGTAGCTCACCCAAGGCGCATCGCCCTCTTCTTGGACAACCTCCAGCACGGGCAACTCCAAGCGCTTGCGGCAGGTGACTGTGGCGGCGGCGACAAGGGCGGTGGCGTCGGTGCTGGAGAGTCCGTCAATCGCGGAGAAGTCGAGATCGGCGGAGTAGCGGTAGTCGGTGAAGTAGCAAAGGCGAAGCAGCGTGCCCCCTTTGAACACGAGGCGCGAGTCACCAGCGGTTCCAATATCCGCGCAGATCTGAGCAAGGACATAATCCCGCTCGATGGTCTGGGCGGGCAGTCTCTCGTCGTTGGCGCGCTTGGTGATAAGGCCTTTGGCAATCATGCGGCCACCACGGCCTCGAGCTCGGATGCCGCATACGGCCAGGCGACACCCCACTTCTTGTCGACCCAGCCATCGGCCCCCCTTGCGTTACGGTCCAACTCAATCAGCGAGCGCCACAACGGTGGTTCCAGCCCCCGCCCCACGGGAAGCGACAGCGTGGTCGCCATAGAACCAATCCGGCGGTAGGCGGGCTCGGCGTGGATCTCACTGGCGAGGTCTCCCAGTCCCGCGACGTTGTCCACGGCCGCAAGGGCCTCAGCGACGCGCGACGCACCGCCAACCAAGTGCGGACGCGACGCCGAGTCGAGCAGCGCTCGCGGAATCGTCGCGATACGCGACGGGCCCAGTGGCTCGGTCCCGACGAGCACGGTTGCCTCGCTCTCGCGAATCACCCGCAGCGTCCGTCCGGTCAGGGCCTTCTCTCGAGGCCGGTACGGACTAGCCACCTGGATGGAACGCACCGGCCGCACGAGCAACCCGTGATGGTCAAGGGCGGTCAGGAAGCCGATGCGATGGGGGCGGCCGGCGAACACGGCGGCGACGGCCGAGCCCAAGTCGTCCCATACCGCGCCCGTGCCTAAGGTGCCGATCTGACGAACGGCGTATCTGCCAACGGCCAGGCGATCCACCAAGCCAAGACTGGCCCAGCGAGCGAGAAGGTTAGAGGTTGCTTGAGGCGATGTGCCGAGAGCATCTCGAACCTCAGCCGCGCTAAAGGCCGTCCGCCCTTCGCTGGCGAATCGGTCAAGGAGTTTCAATGCTCGATTATTTGGCATGATTGTCTCCTATTCACGATTAACGTGTATTAGTGACAACTATAGCAACTTCACCTTGTCGATGATGTCGTTTTTACACGTTACATGTGAACTCTCGCCAATGAAGACAAATAGTTCCGTTCCAAGTCCAAGATGACCCATGACACGTCGAGTGCAAAGCAGGTCATCGTCGGCTGAGTTCGGTTGATCCCTCAACCGACTCCGGGCACCTCCAGCGACTTGGCCGATTCAAGCATCCGCGCAAGGGCCGTTGACGGTTACCGGGCCAAATGCAGACTTGGCTTTCAAATTAAGTTCTGGAACTCACTTAGACTTGCGATTAAACCCTTCGCACTCCGTCAGGCTGCTTTCTTGACCACCGGATAACGAGTTCTCGGTGGTCTCTGAGTTCCCTTGGGACGTCCGGGACCGGGTTTGTTGAATTTCGGTGGATGCGCTGGTGTGCCGATCTGTGCACGCAGTCGAGGAAATCCCCGGCGAACCCTCACTGGGCTCAATCGTGAAGGGCTCCGACGTTTCTCCCAAGGCAGTCGCAGGTCTTCGACGAGTCCGCGAGCGAGTCGCAGTTGGCTATAGGCCGCGACGACGAGCCACGTCCATCGTTCGGCTTGCTCGGGTATTCGCAGTGCGGGTGTGGTCCAGCCGAGGGTGTTCTTGACGAAGCGATAGGTATGTTCAATGTCAAAACGGCGCAGGTAGGCGCGCCAGCAGAGATCGAGGTCGGGCTCCCCGGGTCCCGACCACCACAACCACAGCGTCTTCTTCACACCAGCAGAACGTTTGGGCAAGTGCTCGACGTCAACGCGAATGACACTGCCGCGCACGATCGGCGCGGTGCCCGACTCGCCCCAGCGGCCCCGGGTGGTGAGCTTTGGATGCAGACCGTGCCACACCTGCACGTTGACGCCGCCATAGCGCGGGTCGTGCGCGCTCAATTCTGCGTCAGGGGTGGTCCAGGTCGCGGGGTCGATGAGAGCGAACCTCGCGCCGTGGCGCGGTGGTCGACCCGGTGCACCCGTTGGTGGTGCGGGA
>JARCRU010000070.1 GCA_029850535.1 Actinomycetota bacterium
AATTCGTAGTCCTCTTCGCTCTCGGGCGACCAGTCGGGGGTGGTTCGTGGCACCGCACCATCATTACCGGCTTCATGCGGACTGACAGATCTAGTCCTCTCAACTGGTGAAACTAGACCCACACATTAGGCAGGAGAGCCAGATTTGAACTGTCCCCGTGAGATGAAGCTTTTCATTCAATGGTGCAATGATCGTCAACATTCACTAAAAGGGCGCCGAGCACTGGGACAAAGCTTCGGACTCTGGTCTAGAGAGCAAGTGTCGCCCTCATGGCCGGCACGTCATCGCTGAGCACCGTCCAGATGATCACGGGATCGACGTTTTCGTAGTCGTGGACGATGCGGTGACGGGCCCCGACCGGAAGGCTCCAATTGAACCCAGGAAATTCCTTCGTATAGGATTCGCGAAGACGTCCCACCGCTTCTCCGATTTCGGTCACGATGTTCTTGGCCGTGCGTCGAGCTACCCAATCGCTCTCGAAGTGCTCTCGGCCCAATGACGCCAACTTCTCAACGTCATTGAAGAGAATCGTTATCTGGGCCAGGACGAAATTGAGGTTTCGCTCGCGCTTCTCATTGTCACGACTCGCTTTCGACGAGAGATCGAGTGCGGTCTCGGAGCTCTTGCGTCGAACAAACTGAGCTGTTTTAGGGTTGTTGTCTTCCTTCGGCGGTGTGTTCACAGGGCCAGTGCCTCGGCGACGATGATGTCATTGATGCCACGACCTCTGTCGCTCACCACGTCGACCTCATAACCCGTGAGCTTCTCAACTAGGATCGCGAACTCGGTCAAGTCATACAGCGAGGTGCCCTCGCGAGGCGTCACGAGTAGATCGATGTCGCTGACGTAGACGTCCTCATTTCGCGCGATCGATCCAAAGACACGCACGTTGTCCAAACCACAAGTGTGAGCGAGACGTTGGATGTCGTCGCGATGTTGGTCGAGCGCGTCGCCCCGCAGCAATCGTGCGGCGGCCAGTAGTCGAGATTGCGTCCGTGGGTTCGGGATGGCCGTGCCGGATTCGTACGATGACAGCCGAGATTGGCTCGTGTCAGCCAGCGCGGCGAGTTGCGCCTGCGTCAGTCCCGCCTCTTCGCGCCGCTGCTTGAGTTCGGCTGAGAACTTCATGTATCAATTGAACCAGTGATATACGACATTGCATCCCTGGACGGGCTCGTCTTTTGATCGTGACCCTTCCGCGATGTTGCCACCAGATCGTTCCAGTGATGCACCGTCAGCTCTCACAAATAGATGGCTGAGGAAGATGCTGACGCACGAGACTGCTTCGTTCAGGCGTGAGAGGAGGAGTGTGCTCGATAGAAGAATCGACACTTGTTCCTCGTGGAAATCACTCGATGGACACTCTCTGCGCTCGGCAAGAGGTCAGGGCGGTTCAATTCGCTGGATAGCCATCTTGCGAATCGCGACCGTCTTCTCCGCAAGACGAGAGAACGTAGGCCATCGGGTTGGTGACAGGTAAGAGTGGCGAACGCTAAGAGGCGATCTGGATGACACCAGAGCGCGAATGTGGGAGTGGAATCTCCTCCCCCATTTCGCGCAGAATCTCAAGGTGTTCGCCAATCGCCTCACGAAGCGTGGTCGTCACCTCTTCGATGGTCGCGCCCGTGGCTATGCATCCAGGAACGTCAGGTGCGTACGCGGCGAAGTTGGTCCCCGCGTCGTCGATCACGATGGTGAACTCCGTCATCGTGGTCTCCTTTCCAGTCCGGCCGGCCTCACAATATTCCCCAGAGTCCCCTTTGGAACGTCATCGCCCAGATTGCCGGCAACGAAGACCGAACCAGTCCTGGTGACGTGCTCGAAATGGCGATGGCGACCCGTTTGGCGACTCTGCACCCATCCCGCACCTTCGAGCTCGTGGATGACTTCTCACACCTTCACGAATTCCCAACCGTCGCGGTTCATTGAAGGTTCGGACACCCCATGGCGCACTGTGGTGGAGACACGCTCGGCCACCGCCATGCGGGAATGGTAGTGGTTGGGGAAACGGCTGAACAGTGGGCCTGACATAACTTCGAATTGGTTCGAAAAGTTCATGTCGACCGCGCGTGAACGGATCACAAGATTGGACCAGAAGCTCGCCCCTCGGCGATGCGTAAGAGGTCGTGTCGCCCGCCAGCCCTCACTACGTCAGGGCAAGGATCATTCGAGGCAGGGGTACATGTGCATCGAAGCGCTCTACACCCTGACCTGGGCAGGGCGAGATTCTTAAGGACTGGTGGAGGGGTTGCCGGTGGCATTTCATTAGGGGGTCACTAGCGAGTGACCCGAGTCGGGGCCCGATGGAATAAGGACTACCTTGGTCACGCCGTTGGCTTCTTGGCCATCTGATCAGAGTCAACAGGACGCAGCGAGCCGCAAGTCCCAGGGCGAGGGGGCCATGATTCGTTTCTCCAAGCGGCGACAAGATGCGAAATTCGCCATCGCACTCAGGCCAAAGATGACGACGAATATCCAAATAGCGATCGTGACGGTAGTTGTGCTTCCGGCGTCCCAACGATCGACGACGCGTGGTGCGAAGATGAAAGAAACGTGCCGGCCACCGTCGGCGACAAAGCCTGGAAGGTCGTAATCCACGTGGGCGAATCGGTCAACGAGGTCTCTCAATGAGTGCGCCCTTGGGAACACTTCACGTTCTCGCCGAGGCGATTCGTTCGCGACGACTACGCGTCACCACACTCGTGAGCAGATCCATTGAGGGTCTTGAGCGCTTCCATCGCTTGAACGTCGTGGCCGCTGCGTTCTTTGACGATGCGATTCGTCACGCCACTCGCCTCGACGATGAGGGCCCTCTGGACGGTCCGCTGGTCGGAATACCCATGCTCGTCAAAGATCTGGAGGATCTGCAGGGATACCCCACGAGGAAGGGTTCCCTGGCACTGCGCGACGCACCGCCGGCGACGACGAGCGGCGTCGTTGCGGGGCGCCTGCAACGGGCGGGAGCTGTGGCGATTGGAAAGTCGACCCTTGCGGAGTTCGCGATCGAGGGCTTTACGTCCAATCTGCTGACGGGAATCACCCGCAATCCCTGGAACGAGATGTATTCACCGGGGGGGTCGAGCGGGGGTTCCGCCGCGGCAGTAGCCGCCGGACTGGTGGGCATTGCAACGGCGACTGACGGTGGGGGTTCGGTTCGTATCCCCGCGTCGCTCTGCGGTCTGGTGGGGATCAAACCCACCAATGGCGTCATCGGACGATGGCCCGCCCCCGACTGGATTGACTATTCGACCGACGGGCATTTCGCAACGTCGTGCGACGACTTGACATTGTTGCTCAACGTGACTCGAGGGCCGGTCCATGGTGATCCCTCGGCTCCACCACTGCGAGAGTGGGCTCGACTGGTCGACCGTCCTACGGTACTCTTCGCAGCCGAGCGAACGTCGCCCCTGGGTCCCTTGAATCACGACGTGGCGACTCTACTCAGGAGTGGCGTCGAGGCCCTCGGGCAACGTTTGGGGGTCGCAGTTACCTGGCTCGAAGCAGGGAGCTTCTTCGCGGCCGGCGACCCGGACTGGGACTGGTTCCCCGTCACCTCGGCCGAACACATCGCCGCGCTGGGTCGTGAATGGGTTCTCGAGCATTTCGGAGAGTTTCATATCGCCACCCAAGAGTATTTTGAGGCCGGTTTGCGAGTGACAATCGATGAGTACCTCGCGGCGCGACGACGACGCTACCTCTACGTACGAGAACTCGACACCCTGCTAGGAGAACACGGACTACTGATCACCCCCACGGTGGCGGAAGCGGGCTGGCTCGCCGATGGACGCATGGACGAAGGAGCCGGCGTGCACGGGTTGGCTCCCGAGGTCTATTCGACGGCGATGCAAAATGTCACCGGCAACCCCGCCATCAGCATTCCCTGGGGTCATTTGCCCAATGGCTTGCCCTTCGGACTGCAGATCACGGCGCCACATTTTCATGACTACCGCCTGATTGACATCGCCGCGATGATGGAAGCGACGTATCCCTGGGCGCGAACAGCACCCGGGTACGAGGGCCTCGAAACAGTTCTGGATATGATCTGAGGCCTCCCCGCGAACCTGCCTCGCGTGAGACAATGGCTGGCATGTACGTGCCCCCTAAATTTCACCTGAGCGATGACGAAGCGTGGGGCGTCGTCGCTGACGTGGGTGCCGCCACTTTGGTACGTGCGACGGCTCATGGACTCGAAAGTGCCTTCGCACCGGTCATCGTGAGCGATGACCGCCTGGCGCTGTATTCTCACCTGGCGAAGGCCAACCCGTGGTGGCGTGACGTCGAATCCGGCGCCGAGGTTCTAGCACTCTTCATGGCGGCGAGCGCCTATGTCAGCCCACTGAATTACCCCAGCCGAGATGAGAACCCCGACGTGGTTCCGACCTGGAACTACACCCTGGTGCAGGTTCGTGGAAAGGTTCACGTTCGCGAGGAAATGGAGTGGAAACTGCACCAGGTGCGTGAGTTGACCCACCAATTCGAAGTCGGCCACGAACCCGAGTGGCTCGTCGACGACATGGACCCGGGATTTCGTTCGTCGCAGTTAAAAGCGATAGTCGGGCTCGAGATTGAGGTCGTCGCCATCGAAGGCAAGGCTAAACTATCGCAGAATCGCCCCGAGATCGATCGGGACAACGTCCAGGCCGCTTTCTCCCGAGGCACCCTGGCCCAACAAGTAGTGGCCGAGAGGATGAGGGCTACCCCTCACCACGATTCATGAACGTGCGGGCATGACTCAACCATGAGGGTGATCCTTGGGATACCGGGCTACGGCGTATCGAGAAGAGGGGTATCCATGTCCCTACCACTTATCAAATGGCCTATGGGCGGCTGGATCGCACCCAGTAGCGACGAAAGAGAACACCGTTCTCGTCGGGTCCCACGCTTTCCAAGATCCCCCCGCAACGTTCGATAACCGCGGCCGAGCCGATGTTGTCATCGTCACAGGTGAGGAGCACGGAAGAGACGCCGTTCGCCGTTTCGAGTTGGAGGGCTTGGCGCAACATCTCTGTCGCGTACCCTTGGCGACGGTGTTCCTCGAGAACCGCGTAGCCAATGTGGCCGCCGAACGTCGCCAGGTACTCATTGAGTTGGAAACGCACCGACACCCGGCCGACGAGGGACCCATCCACGACAGCGGCCAGCATGGCGCCGGGCACGTGACCTTCCGGGAGGTTCCTACCAGCTCGGATGTTGGCGAGCAGTTCTAGATACTCGGGCCATGGCTGCCCCTCGTAGTACGAGGTCAGAAACACAAAGCCTTTCCCCCGAAAGTCCCGCCATGCGCGGAGCGCCGCGTCTTCGTCTTGCATGGTGAATGGTCGAAGTTCCAGCGTCA
>JARCRU010000071.1 GCA_029850535.1 Actinomycetota bacterium
CCCGGCTTGGTCAGCCTGCTCGACGGCGAGCACCGCATCGAACCAGTCGAGAGCGAAGTTGAAGTGCGTCAATCGGGGCCACTCGAACTTCTCGTACGCCTGGGCGTAGTCCGTGCGAGTCGATAGGAGAAAATCCCGAGAGCGTCGAAATGTTTCGGTGGAGGACGTCACTGAACTACCCCCTGAATACCGATTCGCCACACGGTGCACCGCGAGATTGCGTATGCCACGTCCTCCCCCTATCGTTGCGGACAACGCGGACCACCTCGAACCTGCGAATGCTCCTCGTCGTGCTTCTGAGGGACATTCTGCATCAGAATTCACACTGCCGCTCGCGACTCCCGTGTTGCGACGTTGTGACGAAATTCCATCTACTCGTGGAGTTTGGATATGGCGACTGCCCGGAGCGGGGGATTCAGTTGGTGAGAGCGCCCACAACCGCCGGCGCCGGCGCCGGAGACGTTTGCTCGACCACCCTTCACTTCGGACGTCAACGGCGCTGGCACCTCGTCAATTCTCGAGCTGACGAGGCAGGAAACAATAATCAGAAGATTGTGTCTCGACTGGGACCATGAGTGTCCCGTGTGCTGCGCACCGGCGTTGCGACGCCGACCAACCACACAATCTCAATCTCGATAAAGAGCCGAATCAGCCCGGGCACTCCATTAATTCTTGGAGGCCCGGGCTGATTCAACTACGACAAGGGTGCCTGATTCCTCATGCACCAAACTCGCCCATCACGGCAAGTAGAAAGTCACTTCGACCCTTCGGTTTCCTGCCGCCGCGGCAATCGACGAGTTCGGCGCGACTGGATGCGTCGCACCAAAACCCTCGTAGATGATCTTCGGCGCAACCATCTTCATTCCCTTCAACGCCCTCAGCACGTATTCACCGACAGAGCGCGTACGTTCAACCGACAAGATTGCGTTATATGCGTGTGAACCGTAGGCATCGGTGTAACCGGCCAGCGCCACCGCAGCCGGGTGGAAACGCACAATTAAGCGAATGAGTGCATTTGACTGTTGCAACGGCAGGCCAATGAGCGAGAAGGAGTTCTCCGCGAACGGCACGATCTCGATCGCGGCGGTTACTCGATAGGTGTAACGGACCGTTGGATTCAGTTCGACGAACCGACAACTCGTGTTCCGCGTCACGCACGAGCGAGCCCCAGGTGTCAACACGACGTCATAGGTGGGGTTTCCTCCGAGTCCAGCGATGGAAGCCGACGGCCAGTGTGCGATGAGCGTCGTGCTCCCGTGATAGCCGGTGCCCTTGGGCTTGACCGTGCCCTTGGGCTTGACCGTGCCCTTGTGCTTGACCGTGCCCTTGGGCTTGACCGTGCCCTTGGGCTTGACCGTGCCCTTGTGCTTGACCGTTCCCTTGTGCTTGACCGTGCCCTTGCCAGTACCAGTTCCCTGGCCGGTGCCGGTGCCGGTGCCGGTGCCAGTTCCCTGGCCAGTGCCGGTGCCGGTGCCGGTGCCGGTGCCAGTGCCGGTGCCAGTGCCGGTGCCGGTGCCGGTGCCGGTGCCAGTGCCAGTGCCGGTGCCAGTGCCAGTGCCGGTGCCGGTTGATGCCGAAGCGGAAGCAGACGGACCTCGTCCAACGGTGTTAAAGGCAACCACGCTGATTGAGTAAGTACCAGGAACTCCGACGCCCGTGAAACTGCACGTTGTGGAAGTCGATTGAGTCTGGCTCACGACGGTTGAACCAACCACCAGTGAGCAAACGTACCCCTGAATTGGGGCTCCTCCATTGCTCACCGGCACGGACCAATTCGCACTGGCCGTTGCACCACTCTGGGACACCGTCAACGACAAGGGTGATGATGGCGCTGCGAGTGGCAGAGCTGTCTTGAAGGTCACGACACCGCCATAGTAGGGGCTGACGGACGAGCTGGGCGTGACAATTAACTCGTAGTAGTAACTAGTTCTTGCGGATAAGCCCGTGATGCTGGCCGAATAAGGGGTATTCAGTCCCGACACAGTCCCCGCCATCGCTGGGACAGTGGTTCCAGAACAAGCACCCGAGGAGAAGTTGCTCATCGAGTAGCAGAACTGTGCAGAACCAATAGGGACTGAATTGGGATTGGAGATATTTCCCTCCATGGTCGCACTCGTCGTCCCCATTGTTGAAGGGCTCAAAGTCGTGACGACCGGTCCAGCAATAAAATGTTGCACGCCGCCGTAGAGAGTGGTGCCGGTCGCCGCATCCCTCGCAGCAATTTCGTAGTAGTAAGTCGTTCCCGGAGTCAGACTCGTCAAAGATGCACCATATGGCGTCGCCGAGGCGATCGTTCCTCCAGCGATCGCGTTGATCGCCGTGCCAGAGCACGACCCTGACGCGAAACTTGACGCCTGAGCACAGAACGTCACCGTTAGCGAATCAGACGCCGGGTTGAAAATCTGCCCATGAACTGTCGCGGCAGTACTGGCTATCGAAGTTGCAGCCGTAGTGGTCGCGGTAGGACCGGTCGTGAACTGCTCCACACCGCCGTAGAGAGTGGTGCTGGTCGCCGCATCGGTGGCAATCATCTCGTAGTAGTAGGTCGTGCTCGAGGTAAGTCCTGTCAATGCGACACTGCTCGCGAAGGCGGTGGCGGCCCCGGAGGTACCAGAGGCGGAGGTGCCCGAACAAGATCCCGTGCTGAACGACGACAACTGATAACAGAATGAGGTCGTAATTGAGGCACCGCTCGGATTGAAGACCGTCCCATTGAGCGTTGCCCCGTTATCGTTCGACGCCGTTGCGGCCGCAGTAGTTGCGACCGGCCCCGTGGTGAATTGCTGCACCCCGCCGACGAGAGTCGTACCAGTCGTCGTATCAGTGGCAACAATCTCGTAGTAGTAGGTCGTGCTCGAGGTAAGACCGGTCAGAGATAGTCCGTATGAGGAAGTTGAGCCCTGGGTCCCGCTCAAGACAGCGGCGCGAGTAGTCCCACCGGTACATGTGCCCGAGGAGAACGCAGCTGTTTGATAGCAAAAGTCCACTGAGGGGACAGAGTCGTTTGACGGATTGTAGAACGAACCGGCCAAGTTTGCAGTCGTCGCAGCCACTGCAGTGACGGCTTGGGTGGTCGCCACCGGACCGGTGGTGAACTGCTGCACTCCGCCGTAGAGGACGAGATTGTGGTTCGTCGCATCGGTCGCTTCGAGCTCGTAGTAATACGTTGTGCCCGGCGACAAATTGGTCAAGGGATAACTCAGCGCGGTGGTAGTCGATGCTCCGACACTCTGGTTCGGATTCACGGTGGTCCCGACACAGTTAGTAGAAGTGAAAACCGTCGTCTGGTAACAGAAAGTGACGGGGGTCACCGAATCGGTCCCGGGGTTAGTCACCGATCCATTCAATGTCACCGAGTGGTCACCGATTCCCGTGGCGGACAACGTCGACGGGGCTGGGCCAGCGTACGTCGGGCTGCACTGTCCGAGACCAGCACTCGTCCAACTCGCAGTAATGTTCACCGTTCCAATCGATCCACTGCTTCCAGGCACGAGGGAAAGCACGAACTGAGGCAATGCGCTCGCGGTGGACAGGTCGATTGGTGTCGGATAGTTCAACGTTGTTAGGTCGAGAGTTGGGTTCGCGGGATTCGTGACATCAAAGTTGTATGGACCGTCGATAACGACGCCATTTGCGTTGGTGAAGGAAAGGGTGGGCGCTGGTGAAGTCTGCAGCGAGCCCGTGACCGACAGCGACAACGTGGAGAATGAAGTCGGTAGGCACGCCTGATATGGTGCCACGAACGATGCAGCGTAGACACGAACCGGCGCACTGGCACACGAACCCCCGGTAAGACCGTCGACGTTTTGGATCTGCGGACCAGTCGATGTAGTTGCACCATTCGCGTTCAACCACAAGCACGTCGGTCGTAGCGGGTCGGCGTTCACGGTGTAGATAGTTGTGAGACCGTAGCCGTAATACAGCGGGAAGTGGCCGTTGGAACTCGAACCATCGACGCTAGCCGTTTGGGCGTTTGGAGCAGTGCATGTCGCCAAAGTGGCGAAGTCGAAGCAGTCAATTGCATCGGCTTTCGGTCCACCAGACTGGGCACGATTAGGCAAAAATACTCGTGTACCTATGACCACCGGTGGGCCGTCCCAGCTAGTTGCACTCATGATGGTGGTAGTCAAATTTGCTGGCGTGGTAATTGCTGTTGCGAAAAGATTCCAGCACGTCCAGGCTGAAGCTTGGTAACAAACCCCGGTCGCCGCGCCGGTTGAACTCAAATATGGAATCGGTGCAGCGTAGGAAAGACTGGGAACAGTCTGGGGCCAACTTGCCCCAGTACTGCCGACACAGTTCCCGGGAGTGGCACTCGACAGGTCAACACACGATAGTACAGCACCACCAGCCGACGACCACGGAATGAATAGTTGGCTACCAATCAGTGTTTCGGCGTTACCAGGATTATTTTCATTATAAGTGCCAGTAGTTGTGCCGACATTGACGGCGAATGGTTCACCCGAGCATTTGCTCTGCGCAGCTACGTCGTAACACAGCAGCGCATTATTGCCACTGGTGCCGGTCGATGCCGCCGCACCCGAAACCGGGTTATACGCAAAAAAACGCCCGTTGTAGAACACGCCGTCGATAGGCCCACTGCCGTCGCCACTGCCGATGGTGGGACTCGCGTCTCCCGCTGGGGCCAGTGGAGTCCAGCCAGCAGGTTGACCATTAGCACCTGAACACGTCGCCGCAGTAGTGGTATCAAAACACGCCACGCCGGGCCTATAAAACGTAGATCCGCCATCGGTACGCACAGCGTAGACGTACAGGAATCCGGTCGACTTGTCAAGGTACATCGAGGGCTCTCCGCTGGTATAAAACGTAGCGCCCGAGACTGTCGAAGCGAGAGGATTCCACGGTGAAATGGGGAAACCCGTGCAAGTCGACGCGTCACTTTGGAGGTGACAATTGATGCCAAGCGTCGAGTGGTGAAAGACGTTATAAATACTGGTCGCGGAGGCAGCAATCGCCCAACCGTCCCCACCAGCACTCGCACCGCTGAAGTTTGATGATGGTGGCGTGTACGCCTTTGTCGCACTATACGTCGTGGTGGAGGCGCCGGCCGGTTGCGCGAGGACCGAAGAAAGCGATGGAATAGCCACCGTCACCGCTACCAAGAACGACACAATCGTTCTCAAAATTCTACTCATGGCTACAACCCTCTCTCGTGACGAAGACAACCGTATCCGCTTTGTCTACAGAATTGGTGGAGTTATGCCGGCTTTGTCAGGAAGTTGAGCAAATGTTGAACTAGGGAAATGAAGCGACCACTAATCGAGTACGTCAACGATGTGGTCCGTAGTGATTGAGCGCGACGCGTACGAGCGAGCGTCGGCCGCTGAAGTCATCAGTGAGAAGAACCGCTTCATGAGTTCCGGTGCGCGCGGTGGGCGAAATCAAAGTACGTCGTAAATTGCCTCTTCTCTCGGCGAGCGCCGTGGATCGACCTGAGGCCCGACGCCAAGCCGCGTCCCCAGTCGTGGCTCGTGTGCCTCGCGGCCATGAAGAGCTTGGGGCTCCCCGAGACGGAGAAGTTCTGGTTCTAAAAGTTCTTCAGGGACCAACCGAGCCACTGGTCGTGTATCAGACACGCACGAGATGGTGGGAGATTGACCTCGCAGTAGGTAGATGGGCCATCTGCAACTACTCCATGTTTGGCTCGGCGCCCTAGTGACTCCCGTCGTACTCACGATCGCGAGGGGAGTCAATCAAGTCAATAGATATCCTGACCAGTGGCTCATTATTAGCAAATTGAACTTGCTTCATTTGACGCCGGTTCACCTAGTTCGGCGAAGTAAATCTCGGATTCGCTTAACCCCGAGGTGTTCACCGTGCCCGACGGCCCAGTCATCCGCTGCCATGACTCTTCAAGCGTATTCTGCGAGTGCGACGAAGTGCTTCACCACGCCGAGCCCCACATCACCTGTCGATTCTTAACAGCCAATTGATGATGAACCCAACGGGTCCACACTTCGAAGGGCGCTCGAAGAGGCGAGCACACCGGGAGGGAACGACGACCGGGAAAACTATTCTCGGGTGCGCACGTGTCGAGATCGTCGGAGTGCCTTGAGCGTGAAATACATAGTTACGTTGAAACCATCAAGGCCCCCGTTCAGTGCGCTCGGCCACTGGCCCTAGCGAGCAAGCTTATGAACTACGGAATGATGACTGATGACCATTGAGTCATCTTGAGTGGAGACCGTCGTGGGCAACTTGTACCGTTACCGATGATCGCATCAACAACAAGTAACCCGGGAGGTTGACTCTCGGTCGCTGCCATCACTTGGCCAACTGACGGATTCACCCTCACTTCGATGCCGACAATGCTCGTAGGAGCGGCCTCGTTGTCGTTGGCTACCAACCGGGCCGCGGCATCGGCATGCTCCAAGATGCTCACCACGACCACGGTCGCTCCCGCTTGGCGCAATTCTCAACGGAGTCGACGACAAAAACCACACCCGGGGCGCCAGAATACGGTGACGGCGAGATCACTCTTGGTCATCGTCCACCGACTCTTCATCACAACGCACCATTGCCTGAAAAATTGATCCGCAACTCCATGCACCTAATACCAAGACGAGCGACGAGATGGGACGCGAGCGAGGTGAACGAACCGCACCGTTGACGCAGCCGTGGCACCTCATGTTGGAGTCCTGTGACGAGCGAGAAGCCCGCCGGGCAGTGAACGTGACCACTTCAATGAGTGAGCGTCGCACGAGCCTCGCGCACGGCGTAGTACACAATGACGTAGCCCGCCAATGGGTCCGCCCACCACCAGCCCAGAGACGCGTTCACTGCGAGACCGAGCAGAACGGCCCCCGCCAGAATCCCGTCAATCATGGTGACGCGACCCTCGGCCACGAGGACGGAGTTCTGCAACGCCCGTCCGGTCCGTGCCTTACCCGCGGCGAGTGCGAACATGGTGAATGCAGTCACCGCGGTCCAACCTATACCGAGCGGGGAATGATGGGGTCGGAATCCGACGACGAGAACGATGGTGCTCTGGATCGCCAAGTAGACCGATAGCGCGACGAAGGAGTACGCGATCAAGCGCAGGGCTCGATCTTGTCGACTTTGCGCCACGTCGGCGAGCTCCCAGAGCACTACCGTGGACGCACCGATCTCTATGACGCTGTCCACACCGAACCCCGCCAGCGCCACGGATCGGGCGGCGACCGCGGCGTAGGCCACGACGATGACCCCCAGAACGTTCCAGCTCAGAGTGGCCACTTCGAGTTGACGCCCACGTCGCAAGAGGGCGGTCGACGAGTTCTGAGCGAAAGAGCTGGGCACCGGTACATCCTAGAAATACGACTCCGAAATCGCGGTGAATTCCTCGCATCGTCTTCGTGACGATGCAGATTTGCGCCCGAGGGGGATTCCCTCGAGAGTTTGACCGCGTCGTCTGAACCACCGAGATTCGTGAGGATCACGACCATCACCGCCCGGCCAGGTACGCACACTCCCCTGACGGAGACTGAGGACGACCGTGACCCGGATTCGGCGACTCGGCGTCGCCCTCGCGCTCGACCTGTCCTGAGAGGATGCGTTGATCCTGGTGGCTGGAACTTCGTCGTCGCTCGGTGTCGCAGCGGCTGGCGAGATCGTCCTCGCCCTCAGCCAGCGTCACGGCTGAACTCGCCGCCCTCGTGAGGTCGTGACGTTCAGGCTTCACTCACGTGACTTCGCTCGCGCGCCACCCACCCCGGGGATGCGACGCGCCCAGCTCCAGAGGGCCAAATCATAGGCACCCTTGACGACGCCGGCCACGAGGAGCGGGGCCCCCAGGCTGACCGATTGCAAGACGCCCCCCACGAGTGGAGCGAAGGGCCGCACTGAATAGCGCGCCGCGTTCGTCACCGCCGCCGCCTGCGTTCGCTCCGACGGTGTCACGATTGTCATGACCAACGCTTGGCGCGTAGGGGTATC
>JARCRU010000072.1 GCA_029850535.1 Actinomycetota bacterium
ACTCATTGGATGGAGGAAGAATCTCTTTCCAATTTGCAAATGTTGCGACAGTTGGGATCTACGAGCGTGAACGTTCAGACTCTGATGGTGGGCCGCCCGGGTCTCGATCCCGGCACCTTGAGAGTGTTTCCAGAACGTCCACTGACGTCCATCAGCGTCCAGATTTGCTGGCCGGACAAAGTGGCGTGTCCACCAACGTCCACCGACGTTGACGTTTGAATTCGTGGCTAGACAATTGGCTAGACCTAGGCTCGTTTCATGGTCGAGTCACTATTCAATTTGGGTGTGGCTCTCCTGGAGGGATCCTTCATCAGGGGTTTCTCCGTCAATGAGCCGTTGATTCTCCTGTAGGCGCCCCCGAACCTTCGCACCATCCATCATCCGGGGCCTCCGGGGTGTCACTCTGTTACTGCTCCACTAACAGATTAGAGGTGCCATGATGTCGAGGTTGACCAAACGAAAAGTTCCCAGGGTGCTGCCCGGCTCGCTCATCACGCTGCGGCGAAAGTGCGGCAAGGCGAGTTGCCGGTGCGCAACGGGTGACCCTCACGAGAGCCCGGCGCTCTCCTACAGCGTTGCGGGTCGAACCAAAATGCTCACCTTGCGTCCTGAAGAGGTCGCGGAGGTAGCCCGGGCAGTGGCCCGCTACCGAATGAGCGTCAATGATCTCGCCGCCGAGGCCCAGGGCGAGCTCGACGAGTTTGTTGCCCGGGTGAAGGCCAGCCGGGCGAGCGATCGACGGTGAGCGGGCCAGTTGCGCTCTCGGGCGATGACGGGTTCTCCTCGTCGCGCGAGCACTTCGAATCGGTCGTTGACTTCTTGGACGCAGAAGAGGCATTCGGACTCGACCACGGTTCGCTCGAAGCACGCCTCGACGTATCGAGTCGCGAGCTGTTTCTTCGGTTGTTCCAGGACCACCTCGATCTACGCGCACAGCGCGAAGAGCGCGTCGAGGGTGTGGTCGACGCTGCAGGGACGCAGCGGGCCAGCATCGAGGCGGGACACCACCGAGCTCTCAGCACCGTCTTTGGCGAGGTGAGTGTCGAGCGCCTCGCCTAGCGACGCCGCGGCGAGGAGAACCTTCATCTGGTTGACGCCTCGTTGAACCTGCCCGAAGAGAAGCACTCGCATGGCCTCAGACGCTGGTCAGCGATCGAGGCGTCACGTGGTTCCTACGACGAGGCGACTGCCGCGATCGAGTGAGGAACCGGCCAAAAGGTGGGCAAGCGCCAAGTGGAGTCCCTCACTCAGTGCGCCTCGGCCGACGTCGACGCCTTCTACGCCGAGCGCTCGGCGTCGCAGTGTGCTCCCGGTGACATCCTGGTGCTCTCGGTGGACGCCAAGGGCATCGTGATGCGCCCCGAGGCACTCAGAGGGGCGACGAAGAAGGCAGCCGAGGACGCTTCCCCAAAACTCCAGGGTCGCTTGTCGAGGGGCGAGAAGCGGGGGAGAAAACGCATGGCGGAGATCGGGGCGGTCTATGACATGGTCCCCATTCCCCGCAGTCCGGCCGATGTCATGGCGTCGAAGGACGATGAGCAGGTCAAAGGACCCGAGGCCCACCACAAGTGGCTGACCGCCAGCGCGCTCGAAGACGTAGCCCCGGTGATCGGAGACGTCTTCGACGAAGCCGAGCGAAGGGACCCCGAGCATCTGCGCACCTGGGTCGCACTGGTCGATGGCAACCAGCACCAGATCGACTGCATCGAGGCACAGGCGCTCGGGCGAAAGATCGACGTGACGATTATCATCGATCTGATCCACGTACTGGAGTATCTGTGGACGGCCGCGTGGTGCTTCTTTAACGAGGGGGATCCGCGCGCCGAAGCCTGGGTACGCACGAGGGCGCTGGCCATCCTCGAGGGAGGGGCACGTGACGTGGCGGCAGGGATCCGCCGCCGCGCCTCCAGTGAAGGGCTGAAGGCCTCGGACCGCAAAGGCGCCGATACCTGTGCCAAGTACCTCACCAACAAGGCCGACTACCTCGATTACCCGACGGCACTCGCCGGGGGCTGGCCAATCGCCACGGGCATCATCGAAGGGGCGTGCCGGCACATTGTGAAGGACAGGTTCGACGTGACTGGCGCCAGGTGGTCGTTCAACGGAGCCGAAGCCATCCTCAAGTTACGCGTCGTTCGCTCCAACGGCGACTTCGACGACTACTGGCGCTTTCACCTATTACGAGAGCACGAACGTGTTCACCTGACGTTCCGCACATCTCGGGTGCGATATGCGCCCCCACTTCCGAGTTAGGTTTTTCCCGGATTTCCGATCTGGCCCAGTAGCAGTTCTCCCGCTTTGGCGGACACTTCCTGCATTTCGGCGATGATCCGTTGGAGTTCGCCCCGGTTCGCGATCCAGTCCTGGAAGAGTTCCGCCTCGTCGGCACTCAGTCGCCGGCTCACGGTCTTGTTGTTCACCTTGGTGCTCCACTGGTAGTAGGGACCGTGAAAGCTTGGCGGGTCGCCCATGCACCGGCACCGAGGATTGCCACAAGAAGTCTCGCGCAGCACCAGCGTGCCCGGGCTGATGAAACCCAGACCCTGTAATTCACCCAGGAGCTCTCGATACTGATTCTCGTAGTGCTCGAGTCGACTCGTCATCGTCAATCCTTCGTCGAGGGTCCACCATTCGTGAACGGCCAGTACTTATACTGGCCTTTATTGAACCTCTTGTCAAGGATGGTCCGTGGACGACTT
>JARCRU010000073.1 GCA_029850535.1 Actinomycetota bacterium
GTGACGCCATACATTGGATGCGAGCACGCCAATCTCCTTGTTCAGTTTTCTTGAGCTTCAAGTACTCAAAAAACTAGGCAGGAGTTGGCGTTGCTCGTTTTACGGCTTGATTTGGCACCCACACATTAGGCAGAAGAGCCAGTTTTGTAGAGAAGATATCGTGATCGAGAGAAATGAATGTCTACGAAATACCCGTCTCGATTCATGGCATTTCTCGGACCGGCCCGTTGATCTGCAAGTCACCGCTGACTCAGACATTGCTATCCGGATGGGCCGTAAATTCCTGGAGCGAGAATGCGCATGTCCGAAATGACACCCCTGGTGATCGACCATTCTCGCTCGAAATTGAGAGGGCTGCTCTCCCCAAGTCCCGTTATGGCTCGGTTTCGTCGTCGACGGTAAATTGATTTTCATGGAAAAGGTCTTCGAGGCAAAATCGCCGTTGGGGCGCCTTCTGGTGGAACATCGTGAACGCGTTCTCGCAATTGCCCGCGAACATCACGCCGCGAATGTCCAGGTGTTCGGTAGCGTTGCTCGTGGAGATGACACACCGGACAGTGACATCGATCTACTGGTGGAGTTTCTTCCTCCTCTGAATTTGCTGACGCGTATCGGCCTGATAGATGACTTGGAAACAGAACTCGGAGTCCCAGTTGACGTGAGTACACCAGCCGGGCTCAAGAAACGATGCCGCAGCGCAATTCTCGCCGAGTCTCGCGTTCTGTGAAGTACCGAGACCAAGACCGCCTTGCTGATATCGCCGAGGCCGCCGAGACCATTGAGTTGTACTTATCTCGCGGATCTCTCGACATCGAAGAGACCTACTACGCATGTCGTGCACGACTCATGGAGATCGGTGAGGCAGCGGCCCACCTCTCTCCGGCGCTAACGTCGGCGAACCCGGATATTCCCTGGCGCCAGATTTCTGGAATGCGCAACGTGTTGATCCACGACTACGACAACGTAAGTTTCGCGGAAGTGGCAGGCACGATTGACAATGACTTACCATCGTTATACGCAACCGTGCTTCGTCTCATCGAACGAGAAATTTCGACAACACCGCTGGCGCATCGGCCCGTGGACCTCTTTCGCGATGAGTTCGAGATCACTCCCCCTGAGCCACCTCTTGACTTGGACCTCGATTTCTAACAAGGATCGACGAAGTAGAGGAACCAATGTACACCAGCGACTACGAAGACCGAGTGGTATGGGAAGAGTCGAGGTTCCAAATAACCACATCTCCTTGTTCAAACCTTTCGAGGCTAGTCGGCCGCAGGGCGAGACGCGTGGCTCGCGGAACGAATACTGAATTTCAGTGGCGAGTGCAAACTGTCACTCTCTATGAGACGAGCTACTCAACTTAAAGAGTGCTTGTCGAGCAAGTTTTGAGACAATCTTGGAAGAATGGACCTTGTCGATGCCTGCGACCACCAATTCTGTCGCGGCAATAGGGGCCCGCCTCCTTGCCTCCAACAACTCGCTTTGGCGTCGTCCACACTCCTGCAATCGCGAGCGTCGGGCACAATCTTTCGAGTCCTCCAGTGATCATTCGATGCGCCAGGACGTCGACGAATACAAACGGCGTCGTGGAATCGTGTAGTTCTTTCTCGGTGCAGATTCCATGGTCAGCGAGCCAGCAGGTGGCGAAGTACGCAAGAGATGGTCGCGCTAGCGGTTCAAGAACACGAGTTCCTCTTCTGAGCGCGCGAGGTCTCCCGTCACTGCAACCATGCCACTCATTACGGCCATTCACTCATCCGAGATGTCGGCCCTCGTGTCGGCGAGAACACTGAGAATTTGTCCCGGTCCGTCAGACTCCCAGGTACCATCAGTCGATCGACGGTACGGATACCAACGCCCGTCTCTGGCGAACCTCAGTTGGAAGTCGCCACGGGTGACGCGGTTGCGCCGCGCGACGGCACCAACGCCTAGAAAACTACGCGCTTCCGCCGTGGTGTCACGCCCGGGGTCCCACTGTTGGTCCAACGTCTCGAGTGCCGCAGTTCCCCCCGCTCGCCAAGCGAGCGCCCGGCGCAACAGCGTCCGAGGTGCTACGCCGGCTCGGTGAGCCAAGGTCTCCAAATCCAGCCCGACACGGTGCTGGTCCGGGCCAACGAGAGCCGCCGCCCGACGAGCAAGATCTTCGTCACGTGTTAGCTCAAGACCACTCGACGCGCCTCCCAAGGCCAACTCGAGGGCACGTGCGGCGGCATCGACAGCCAGGCTCCGTAGCGCAGCAGCATCGAGCGCAGCGTCCGGTGACGAGTCAGCGAGGAGAATCGAAGGGCGCCCCGGGTGCTCGGGCGGCAGTGGCAGCGCTGGCGCCGCAGCGGGAGTACGCCACCACGCGTCGCGAGCCCTGACGCCGGTGTCGGCCGGTCGGGCTACGCCGTGAGATACAGACGCCTCGGGCCCGGCGCGGCGCGAGCGCAGGGCGGCGAGCACCTCGTCACGACTGCGCCCGCGCAACGTCAGTAGCCCGAAGGGGTCGCGATCCAACTCATCAGCCACCAAGTAGCACACGGCAGCCGCGTGTTTGCACGGGTCGGCCCAGTCCGGACAGGTGCAGCGTGGCTGGATTTCTCCCGGTCCCGGCAACAGATCCAAGCCGACCGACGCAACGTCGCGAGCGACATCTGGCGGTAACTCTCCGTCGAGAAGTGCGGCGGTGTGGCCAATCTCACCGGCGAAGGAGTCCAACAACTTGGTCCATTCATCGTCGTCGAAGGTACGCACGCGCACCGTGACCAAATAGGGCTTAGCTCGCGAACCCTGCACCAATGCGGTAATTCGTCCGACATCGAGCGACACGACGCCTACCGCACCGCTGCGGGCGTACGTGCGACCGCGCGGCAGACGATTGGCGTCCAGGCGCGCGCGCTGCTCGAGCGCCTCGATCCACGCCTGGCCCCACCACGTCGCGCCGAATGGCGAACGTCCGCCAGAGCGCGGGGCGCTCGGACCAGGACGACGCGGCCGGGATTTCGGGTACTTTTCCCACGAGTCTGAGCTACGCGACGGACTCACTCGCCTCTCCCTAGGCGGACCAGATCCGCGAGCTCGGCGTCCGACATGCGACCGATCCAGGCTTCGCCCCCGCCCACCACCGTTTCGGCGAGCTCACGCTTCTTCTCAATGAGTTCGCCAATGCGGTCCTCTAGAGTGCCTTCGGCGATCAGGCGGTGCACCTGGACAGGTCGGTCCTGGCCAATGCGGTGCGCTCGGTCGGTGGCCTGGTCTTCGGTGGCGGGGTTCCACCACCGGTCGTAGTGGATGACGTGGGTCGCCCGAGTCAGGTTGAGCCCCACCCCGCCCGCCTTCAACGATAAAAGAAACACCGGGACTCGGCCCACTTGGAAGTCATCGACCATAGCGCTACGGCGCTTAGCGGACACCTTTCCGTGCAGGAAGAGTGTCGCAATGCCAAGGTCTCTCAAACGGGCCTCGATCAACGACAAGCACTCCACAAACTGGCTGAACACCAGTACGGAGTCGCCCTCGTCGATGATCACCGGGACGAGCTCCTCGAGCGCGGCGAGTTTGCCCGATCGACCCGCCAGAGGCCCGGCCTGGTGCAGGTACTGGGCGGGGTGGTTACATATTTGCTTGAGCACGGTGAGTAAGCGCAGCACGAGGGCCTGGCGCTCGATGCCGTCCTTCTTCTCGATAGCGTCCATGGCTTCGCGCACTTCGGCCTCGTAGAGTTGCACCTGCTCTGCGCTAAGTGCCACGGGCACGTCACTCACCGTGCGCGCGGGCAGATCGGGGGCGATCTCAGGGTCAGTCTTGCGGCGGCGCAATAAGAACGGTCGCACGGTGCGAGCCAGACGCTCGGTGATCACGGGATCGCGGTAGCGCTCAATGGGCGTCGCCACGTGGCGCACGAAACTCTCGAGCGAACCCAGCAGTCCGGGCGTCGTCCAGTCCAAAATCGCCCAGAGGTCAGAGAGGCGATTCTCCACCGGAGTGCCGGTGAGAGCCAGGCGTGCGGGCGACGAAATGCGACGCAGTGACCGTGCCGTAGCACTGGCGGGGTTCTTGACGTGCTGGGCCTCGTCTGCCACAACGAGCCAGAAGCCCGCGGCATCAAGGGCCGCAGCCTCACGACGAGCAACACCGTAACTGGTGATGACAATTTCACCCGCCAATAAGTCGTCGAGACTGCGCGTGGCACCATGGTAACGGCGCACGGGCACGTCTGGGGCAAATCGCCGGATCTCACGCTCCCAGTTGCCGAGCAGCGAAGTCGGACAGATCACCAGGGTCGTGCCGTCGACGTTGGCAATTCTCGTCAGGTGCAGTGCGATCACTTGCAATGTCTTACCGAGACCCATGTCGTCGGCCAGGCAGCCGCCGAGTCCCGACGCGGTCATGTGCTCCAGCCACGCAACGCCGCGACACTGATAGGGACGCAGTTCGGCGACCAACCCCTCGGGACTGACGAACTCGTCGCTGGTGTCTTCGCAAAAAGAGGCGAGGCGCGACGCGAGTTCCCTGAGCGTACCGCCCACGACCACGCCCACCCGCTCTCCTTCCACTTCTATCGAGCCCGACAAGGCTGCGGCCAGTGCTTCGATCGCTGAGAGTCGGTGCGGGCGGCGCGAGCGTAAGCGGATAATGAGTTCGGGGTCGGCGGCCACAAATTTACCGCGGATACGCACGAGGCCCCGCTTGGCCTCAGCGAGCAGGTCCACTTCCTCCTCGGAGAGAATCTCACCGTCAAGCGTCGCCTGCCACCGAAAGGCCACCAGAGTTTCGAGGTCGAATCCTGACTCGTCAACCCGGCCGAGGTCCGCGGTGATGGACGCCTCCAGTTTGACCCCGTCGCTCACCAGACCTGCTGGCCACAGCACCGAAATACCCGCCTCAGCCAGCGTGGTGCAAGCCTCACCGAGGAGGTCCGCTAACTCCTCTTCGTGCAAGTCGAGCGCCCCGGGAACCCGTTGACGTAGCAGACCCTCGAGTGGTGGCCAGAAGCGCGCACCACGGCGCAAGGTTCGCAACAGTTCGGCCTCGACGTCATCACCGAAACGGGCCTGAAGCGCCGACGGCGCGCCAAACACGGCGTCGAGGTCGACAATGAGAGAAGGGTCGATGCGGCTCGACACCTGCACCACGGCTCGAGCCATACGCTCTTCGCCCAGCTCGATCCGCAGGGCCACGTCCGCACCTCCTTCGAGGTCTGATGACGCATCCTCTAGCCAACCCCTCAACGACGCGGCTGGCTGCGCCAGAGTCTCGGCGAAAAGTCCTCCTCCCGCGACCAGCGGCGCCGCCTGGGTGCGAACCATCGTGTCGGCCAGGGCGTCCCACATCGCACGAACCAGATACCTCGGCGAGGAAATTGCGACCGGAGACACTCCAAGCACCGGCGTGGCGTTGCCCGCAGGGGGGAGAGCGGCGGCGAACGCGTCGAGAAGGGTTCGATCCGCTGCAGTGAGGGGTCCCAGCATCCACGCGTCGAACCCGTCGGGACTGACTGCAGGATAGAGACGACCTCGCCCGATCAGAACCAGGCCGGCGCTCAGTGCACGAGACCAGCAGACCGCACTGGCTGATCCATCTCGTTCTTCGGCGTCGCGCAAGACAGTGATCGCGTCGGCAACCGAAAGGCGTCGAGCGCGAACACGGCGGCGGCGAACAGTCGAACCCGCGGGAAGGACGACTTCAATCGTCTCGTCCAGGAATAGTTCCGCGGAAGATCCGCGACCATCGGAGCGCTCGTAGCAGTAGAAGGATCCGGTGCGAGGTGGGTCGGCGGCTACGAAGACCACCTCGAGCTCGCCGATGTCGACCCCCAAGGGTCCCACGCTTTCCCGGCTCGGCAGCCCGGGAGCGGTAATCGTCGAAGGTGACATCCCTTGAAAGTTAGCGTTTGTCGAGTAGGCCGTCGAGTTGACGGTCACCTTCAATTTGGCCCGTACCGAGAAAGGGGAATTTCTAGCTTTTGGTTTTTAACGATCACGAACAGCTGTGGGGTCATCGCACCGACCATATTTTTTGAGCCAACGCGACGCGATTTGTCTCAAGGTGCCGACTTCGAGATCCGAGCGGCCCACAAGCTCCACGGGATGATTTTGTATGTCCACGCTCGTGGATGCGAACGAACGCGACAGTCATTATCTCGCGCGGGCATTTCTCTTGCCGCCCTCGTGGTTAATTGACTCGACAGTGTAGGCCGACTCACTCGAGGTACACACAGGTTCGTCCGAACAGGTCGGCCGATCTCTTGATTGAACAGATCCGAAGTCCTCGATCAGTCGACGGGTTCGATGGCCGCCGTCACGACAAGGTCACTTGGATCGTCAGGGTCGGGTTCAACGTTCGCCTCGAAACGCGACTGGTTCAGTGTCAACATGGGGAAGTTTCTGCGATTGACCAGCGAGACAGTCGGCCCATCGATGCCCCGATCGGCCATGTCGAGCATCGCCGCAGTCTTGAGCAAGGTACCAATTCCGCGCCGACGAAACTCTTGGCGCACGCCGAGGGCAGCGATGAAGGGTCGCGTCTCTTGATTGAGTTCCACACCTATCGCTTGAGCCAGGTAGACGACTACGCCGACGACGCCGGCATCGCGAACTTCGGCCACGGCAATCCACACCTCGACGTCCGATTCAGAAGCAATCTCATCAGGGGCCCTGCGGATAACACGCTGTGCGTCCCTCGTA
Organism: Actinomycetota bacterium; assembly: GCA_029850535.1. GTDB lineage: Bacteria > Actinomycetota > Acidimicrobiia > Acidimicrobiales > RAAP-2 > RAAP-2. The sequence goes on from JARCRU010000073.1 coordinate 6,669, forward strand.
AAATTCTGGCCTGGGGTCTCGCACCGGAATGACCGCACCGCACCACGGTCACTCTGCTGATAAGCCCGAATCTCAGCGACACCGCCGAGGGAGGACCAATCCAACTACTTGTGAAGTCGTAAATTAGAAGGAACCTTAACGACCCGAGTCGTTGCCACCATCCGGTCAATGACCACCTTGCGGGCGTCAGAGAACGCGACGTCGGACTTCTTCTTCGCGTTACCGGAAGTTGACTTCATCAGTTCTCCTTGTTTCTCAGTATATGGGCCGTACCGGTGATCATCCAGCTACGTGATGTCCCCCAGCCATAACTCAAACCCCTCACCGTCGGTCCTTCGAAATTGGACGGTGATTTGACCTTGAAACGAGCCAAGGTCTAGCCAATTGTCTAGCCACGAGGCCAAACGTGAGTGGACGTCGGTGGACGTTGGTGGACATCCCACTTCGTCCGACCAACAAATCTGGACGCTGATGGACATCAGTGGACGTTCTGGAAACACTCTCAAGGTGCCGGGATCGAGACCCGGGCGGCCCACCAGAAGACTCTGAACGTTCACCCTCGTGGATCCCAACGGTCGCAACACTCACGGGTTGGAAGGAAATTCCTTCCCCGCCCTCTTCGTTGATTGAATTGTCAGCGCAGGCTGTCTCAACAATGGTTGATACAGAGAGGTACGGTTATACGCACGTCTATCCATTGCGTGAGGAACTGACGCGCCACGAAGCCGACTCCACGGTTGCGTCAGCCGTCGGCCTTTGTCGGACGTCAAGCCTGACTACTATATACAGATTTGCTCTACTTCTGATACACTAAACCCGTTTTTGTTCTACCAGTAGGAGCAAAGTCATGGATAGCAGCACTTCGACCATCATCCTCACCGGTGACTTGCCTCGTTCCACGCTTTCACAAATGCTGACACGGGGAGTGGTGAGACGACTGGCAACTAGCGTCTACACGACTGACACATCGAGCGCGCCCGAACGAGTAGTCCGACGAGAGTGGCGGACCATCGCGGGGCGTCTCTTCCCAGACGCCACTATTTCGGATCGTTCCGCTCGGACAGCCGGCCCCGTGGATGGAACGCTGCATCTGGTCTACCCGCACAACGACCGCACGCTGACCTTGCCCGGGCTCACCGTTTCCCTCCGCCGCGGTGCCGCCCCCCAGCCAGGTGACATCCCTCTGCCGGGCGGCCTGCACCAAGCGTCGCTCGCCCGGGCCCTCGCCGAGAACGCAATCCCCTCCAGGGCTCGCCGCGGCGCGCTCCCGCGTCGGCTCACCCGCCACGAACTCGGTGAATGGGTCGAGCGCGCCGCACGATTCGGCGGCGCCGACGAGCTCGGTCAGGTGCGCGACCAAGTGCGCACACTGGCGCCACTACTCGGGGTCAGCGCCAAGGACGCTGGCGACCTCGACAACCTGATCGGCGCCGCCCTGGGGACGAGGCAGGTGTCGGGTCTCCCGCGGTCTCTTCGACAACGTGCGCTCGGCATTCCCTACGACGCCGAACGAATCGAACGATGCGACCTTCTGGTCGCCGCGCTGCGATCAGCCGCCCCCCAGAACCATCCCGCCGCTCCGCTCGAGCCCAGCATCCTTCCCTTCTACGAGGCGTATTTCTCGAACTACATCGAAGGCACGGAGTTCACTGTCGAGGAGGCTGAAGATATTGTCTACCGGGGAATCGAGCCCGCGGGACGACCCCAAGACGCCCACGATGTGCTCGCCACCTTTTGGCTCGTGAGTGACCTCGCGGAGATGAGGCGACTCGCGGACGGTCCCAAAGAGTTCCTTGAACTTCTCCAGCAGCGCCACGCCCGAATAATGGAAGCGCGTCCCGACAAGCACCCTGGACTTTTCAAGGAACGTGCCAACCAAGCGGGGGCTACCGTATTCGTTGACCCCGATCTGGTTCGCGGAACCCTCATAGAGGGATTCAGCCGTCTTGACGACCTCGACAGTGCGTGGGAGCGGTCGGTCTACGTGAAGTTCCTCGTGGCCGCCGTGCATCCATTCGATGA
>JARCRU010000074.1 GCA_029850535.1 Actinomycetota bacterium
CCACAAGGGAGCCCACCCCCCCGCTGGAGGCATAGGACTCCTCCAACATACCTCCACTAATTGCGTCGACTCCCGCCGCGATCACGACGGACGGACGAGGAATGACCTCGAGCGTATGCTGCAACGGCCTGATCATTCCCAATGAACCAACCCCCGTCACCAAAAGGAGATCAGCGTGCCGGGGACTGGCCGTAAAGAAAATGCCGAGGCGCTGTACGTCATAAATCGGGTTGGTGAGCGCCGCAATCTCCCACTCGTCGGAGCCGTCCGATCCCGCATCGACGTGACGAACGTGAACGGAACGACGTAGCCTCTTCACCCGATGCGCGAGTTCTTCTCGGAGAATCGTCAGACTTCCATCGTCTTCCTCCGTTGGGGGAACAACGAGGCTTCGTCGGTGTCGCGCCGAAACTGCGAACGACGGCGAGAACGCAAAGACCTCGGGGGCCATCTCGACGCAGCGTCCACACAAAATGCACTTACCCCGATCGAGGGCCAACGTGCCATCGCGTGCCGACACCGCCCGCGTGGGGCATGCCTCGATCACTGCTTTGATTTCGATCGCCGCACGACTGCGATTTGCCTCGACGGTCCCCCGAAAGTTCGGGCCGTAGCCATCGGACTTTCGGGGATAAGTCGAAGTGACAATTCCGTTGCGAAGTCCCCTTGATATCCAAGGCATTAGTTCGCCACTCCCGCAATCGAAACGCCGAAACTCGCCTCAATAAAGGCGAAGTCTGTGAGGATGTCTTTGGGAAACGCCCGCGAAAACATCGCCAGATTATGAAAGGACGCGGACCTTGGTTTCACTCGAACAAGTATGTCCTCGCGAACTTCGACCCAAGTAAGAATCTCTCCTTGAGGGGCCTCCGCCCAGCCGATTGCTTCACCGCTGAGTTGGGGAAGACGCAGTGCCCATCGGCCTTCACTCGGTTCGCCCAACTCGTCGAGGACCTCAATGGCTCGACGTATCAAATCGAACGAGCGTGCAATTTCCTGCGCCCTCACGATTTGTCGAGCGAGAGCATCGCCTTCTCCTTCAACTTCGAGGAGTCCGTGCCCAAGATGTCCGTACGCGGCGTAAGGACGAGATTGACGTACGTCCTCCACTATGCCCGACCCTCGAGCAACTGGACCTAGCGCAGAATATTCTCTGACGGTCTCCGCCGACAAGACGCCCGTTCCTCGTAGACGATCGATGAAGGAGGGTGTATTCATCAAGAGCCTCGTGTCGGCCTCAATGGCGCCCTGCAGGGGGTCAAGCTGGGCGTGAAGTTCTTGCGCCCTCAGCGCCGGCGGACCGCTTACCCCACCGGGAACCACCACGCCACGTCCGAATCGACTCCCGCACAAACGCCCCCGAACTCTCTGGATCCTCTCCTTATGGAGCGAGAAGCGTGCGTAGGCCACCGCCTGTCCCGCAGCCTCCACGTGGCGAGTGAGCGAATCGAGATGATTGACGATACGCTCAAGCTCAGCGTGAAGCACCCGAACACATCCCGCCTGAAGAGGCACCGCGAGTTCTCCAATCTGCTCAATCGCGCCGCTAAATGCGATGGCGTGCGCGACCGATGCGACGCCTTCACACCGTTCAGCCAGCATGACGCCGTCCCTGACACTCATTCCCTCAAAGCGCTTCTCCACTCCACGATGTTTATAGAAGACCCGGGTACGCAATGATGGGATTTCTTCGCCCGGAGTTTCGACGAGGTATTCGATCGACTCAAACACACCGGAACGAACGGGACCGTACGACATGGTGAACACGCCTTCACCCCGCACTCGAGTCGTCAACGGTGTCAAATCAAGTCGAACGGTGGGAGTGAGACCTCCACCGCCAGGACGTGGTCGCTGAGAATCTAACTCTAGAGGCAAGATCAGCGGCTCGAGTACGGCTCCGGCGTCTGACGCCAGACCGAATAGGTCGAAAATCTCGCGTTCATACCAGAGTGCTGCTGGAATGTCAGACGCCATCGAAGGGTAATGGCTCGATCCAGAAGGGACAATCGCATGTTCAAGTTGCAGTTCGCCATTTTTGCTCATCGCTACGATTAGTCGAATCGCGTTGTCATCCGCGGTGCCAAAGATTCCAGCAAAACGTGAACCATTGGCGAAATGCAAAATGGCCCTTTCAAAGGCTGTTCCGCGGGGATCAGAAGGGGACACGAGATCACTCTCCATCATGGACTCCCTAGTTCATTCGCTGCGCGATCGAGGAGTTGGGTCAGTTGCGACGGCGGGTGCACACCCAAAATCAGCAGCGCCACGATGCCCGTCGCCATCGCGACCACTATCCAATTACTCACTTCCCCCTTCGTCACGATCACGGCGCCGTCGACTCCGGGCGCCCGGTCCGAGGGGTTCTCACTCAACATCGTCTCTGTTGTGAACCACGAGAGTCCAAAGAACGAGAGCACAACGAGTACGACAAAGATCGCGACCGCGACGTCACGAGGCTCAGTCAAACCTCCGTAGACGATGTCGAATTCACTTCGGAATATTCCAAAGGGTGGCATGGCCGACAGCGCGAGTACGGCCATTACTAACATTGGGCCGCTCCAAGGGAGGGTACCCACGCCCCCACGAATCCTCGCCATTTCTTTTGTTCCGAATTTTCTCACCACCGAGCCCACGCCAAAGAATGCTGTTCCCTTGGCCGCCGCATGCGCCAGTACCTGTAGCAATACACCGACGACTGCGATCGTTGCACCGAAGCTCATGCCAATCGCCATGATTCCCATGTGTTCGACGCTGGAATACGCCAGTAAACGTTTCATATCGCGTTGACTCAACAGATACAGCGCGGCTAACAGCAACGTTGCCACGCCAAAAATCAGCAGTACGTCCCGGGGAAAACCGGGCCCCAAGGTGCGAACGGCGATTTGGAAAAACCTCAAGATCGCGTAAAAACTCATCGCTAACAACGCACCCGACAGAAGCGCCGAGACTGGCGTAGGCGCTTCGGAGTGGGCGTCAGGTAGCCAGGTGTGAACTGGGAATAGCCCCATCTTCGTGCCATAGCCCAAAACGGCAAGGACAAACGAGAATCGCACAACGTCAGGATGGAAATGCACTGCGCCAGCGAGAAGTGTGGGGTAAGTGAGACTGTACGACGCACCGAACACCGAGGTTCCCGCGTAATACATCATGATTGTCGCAAAGAGGGCGATGCCGAGCCCCAGTGATGCGAGCAAGACGTATTTCCACGCCGCCTCCGCGGCGCCATCAGTATCGTCAATGGCTACGAGAAGCGCCGAGATCACCGTCGTTATCTCGATCGCGACCCATAGCAATGCCAAGCCATTAACTAACGGCGCCACGACCAGTGACCAACAAAACAGATTGAACCCGGCGTAGAAGCGCTTCCCGTATCGCGCGCCGCTGGCCCCGTCACCGAGCGACAAATACCCTTTGGCGAAGAGGGAAGTCGTGGCGTACAAAAATGTGACGGCTAGAAGAAAGACCACCGAGAGCGCATCGGCTTGCAGGAGGCTCCCCACCGACATGGTTGAGTGAGTCGCCCTTGGGAGCAATGCCAGGGCCAACACAAAAGTGATCACTCCCACAGTGATCGTCAAATACTGTGAGAACTTCACTGGAGCAAGCCAGGACACGACGGCAGTGGCAAACGGCAAGCACACCAGCATGACGATCACTACGGACATGATTAACCCTTCAGTCTGTCGAAGTCGCTCGTCGACAGTGTGGCGTTTCGCGCATGGTGCACTCTCATGATTACCCCAAATACCACCACGGCAACGAGAAGGTCGAATAGAAAGGCAATGTCAACAATGAGTGGCAACCCGGATGCGACGACCAGACTCGCCACTGAGACGCCATTCTCTAACGAAAAGAATCCGATTGCCTGCGAGACGACGTCCGAACGCAAAATAATCAGTACGAAGGCGACGAGGACGATGGCACATGCGATTGCGAGAGACGACGTCGGCAACGACGACGAACTGACTTGTAGCGATCCCACTGAGAAGAATCCAAAGGCCGCGACAACAAGAGCAATCAGAATTGCGCTAGCCACCCCGACGACCGAACTCCCCGCCAGGTCGGTATTCGCATCCCGCAGAAGTCGCAAGATCAGTGCGGGCACTAAGGCCACCTTGAGAACTAGGGAGAGGGCGGCGAGGACGTAGAGCTCGTCGATATGTTTTGAGTAGGCCACATACACCGCGAGCACGGTGACGACCAACGACTGGAAGGCGTAAAGGCGCACTTGCGACCGCAGGAGCGGTGCACGGAGCATGGCGAACTCGGTCAACAACACGAGTAGGGATAGGACCGCAGCAACGCCGTCGTATGTTGAAGGCGAGGCACTCATCAGCCACCGCCCACGTAGAAGACGAGCACCGAAAGCACCGCAAGCAAGAAGGCGCTCGCGATGAATTCTGTGATCTTGAATAAGCGAAGTTTTGAAAACGAGTTGTCTACTACCGCGAAGATCACGCCCAGTCCAATCGCCTTACCGAGTAGCGCAATTGCGGCCAACCCAACCGAGCCCAATCTTCCGCTTGATGCGAGACCCCATGGGGCGATGAACACGTTGATGAGGATTGTATAGAGGATGAGTTGCTTCATTGCTCCGCCCCACTTCAAGAGAGCGAGGGTCGGGCCCGAATGCTCCAAAGTGCGGGCCTCGTCAATCATTCCGAACTCCAGAGTCCCGGAGTGCGTCTCGACAGGGATTCGACCCGTGTCTACCAACACGACAAGGAAAAAAGCAAACGCGGCGAGCACGTGACTCGGGCGCACCATTTGAGACGTTGAAGAACGAATCGTCGCCGAGAGCGCATAAGGAAGGTCCGTGTGAGTGATCAACGCAACCGCGAATATGACGAAGAGGATCGTCGGTTCGATGAGTGCACCAAATGTCATGGCACGACTCGCACCCAGCTGCGCGTAGGGTGCGCCCGACTCGGCACCAGAGAGTGCGACGGAGAAACCAGCCAACGCGAGAATGAAACCACCTCCCAGAATGTCTCCCGTAAAGCCCAGAGGAAGTGGGAACGTCGTTAGCACAGGAATCAGCATGGGAACCGTCAAGTAACAAGCGAAGGCCACGATGGGACCCGCAATGAAAACCCAACTTGATTCGTACGTAACCAGCGTCTCTTTTGAAAAGAATTTCGCAATGTCGTAGTAGGGCTGAAGGATTCGCGGACCACGACGGCCTTGGAATCGGGCCTCTACGTTCGCAATGACTCCACTCACGAGAGGGGCCCCGAGAAGAATCGTCAAGACCTGGATTGCTTGCACACCGTACGGTGATACCACTAGCGAATCCACAAGTCTGCCTCCACGCGATGAAATCCTCGTAGAAGCCATTAGCCCCTAGGGGCGGATTTGACTTACGTCAGCCGGGGCCTCATCCGACACGTAGAACTTTAGTCGATTCCTAGTCCAGGATCAGGCAAACAACCACCCATAAATCCGAGCAGCTTCGAGTCTCACGGCTGAGGCCATGGTGACACCAAGCTGTGCCTTTCAACACCCCCCGAAGGCGACTTCAACGAAGTGATTACTGGGACCGATACTAGACAGCTGCATTCTGAGGAACCTTGGTCGTCTGAACCGATGGAAGTCACAACTCGACCGCGGTAAGTCAGTGGGGCAACGGCACAATCGTCAACGGGCAGGGGGCGTGATGAACACAGTACGTAGTGATCGAGGGTTGCAGCATGTTTCTCAACCGTGTTCGACAGACCCCCCCCACCACAAGTTGCTTCGCTTCCAAGGCGCATTGAACCAAAATCTCACCCGCAAATCCCTCACGCAGTAATGAGACGGCAGCGAGGCCCCTATTTCTCGAATACTCAATCGCATCATCGAGAGTTGCAAGACCTTGCTGTTGTTCCTCATCATTTGAATATGGCATTTCGGTTGATAATCGTCCTTTAATGCAATGCACAATGAGCAGATCGAAATCCCATCGAGATGCCTCGTCAGTTGCCCAATCGAGCAATGGCTGATAGTCAATCGCGCGGATGCCAACAACAATCTTCGACCTAGTCACGGCGTGACTCCTTCGGAGTATTTTTTGGTTACATTCCAAAAGAGTAACTCCAGATGTCGCCAATCGGTGCTCATGAGTAACCGTGCGCCCGCGGCAGCGGCCGTTCGCACATCTCCTCAAGTCTGTGCCTTCGAAGCCTATTGGAATTGAAACGACGATCGCATTGTCACAATCCTTCTTGTTCACTTAAA
>JARCRU010000075.1 GCA_029850535.1 Actinomycetota bacterium
ATGAGTTGGCCGGCCGACGACGCCGACGCCTTGATGGCGTTGGCTCGGTGGAGATTTGAAGGGCTGGTCAGCTGCGGCATGAGTCCGCTGAGCGCCGGGCTGGAGAAGGCTTGTCCGACGCCGAGGATGGACGCCAACCCCATAACGATGGCGAGCGAAGGAACGGTGACGATGAACAACGTGGCCAGAACCGCCTCACTCAAGCAGCGAGCGAGGTCGGCACTCACCATCACTGTCTTTCTTGATCTATCGGCCGCCACGCCACCGATGAGTAACAAAACCACGAGCGGTATCGTCTGGGCGGCGAACACGAGTCCAACGTCCTGCACGCTCCGGCCATCGCGCAGTAGCGCGAAACTCAACGCGACTGGTACTACCCCTGTCCCGATCATCGAGGTCGTATAACCGATCAGAAAGAGGCGAAAGTTCCGCTCTCGCAGCAGACCAATCCGCGGCGCATCACGTTGTCGCGTCGATCCAGAACTTCTCGATGCCCTACCGCTCAACCTAGATGTTCGCTTCATTGCTCTTCTTTCTCTATTTGTGGCGGCGACAGTGGCGCTCTTTGAGGGATCGAGAACGTGTCGACGATTGTCAACGAAGAATTTGTTCGTGGGTTCCGACGTGAGAATCGCTCATCGGGTGCTTGGAAGCAGATTTCGAGATCTGCAAGGCGGAGGGCGCTGGTAGCCCTGTTCCGAACTGGAGGAGTGCTCGACTCGTCGTGTCTGTCGACCTCGACAATCGTTAACTGAAGTTCTCAGTTAGAGCGTCTCTTCACGAGACAGAAAATTAGACGGACCTGCGAAGACTGTACACGCGACGAGGCGTATCGAGCGGGTACCGTCGATTGCCCGACGCAACAGGAGTGCAATCCTGCACTAGCTGTGAAGTGAAACTGGTTGTCGACGTCTCTTCACTGAGCACTCAGTAACGGACTATGCAATTGACCGCATTGTCAAGAATCCATGGCCGTCAGGTCGAACTTGTTGAGTGCGTATGAAGTCAAGAAGAAACCTATGGCGCCCACGCCGAATCCGAGTGCGGTAATCCAATATGGTGCGCTGAACCGATTGATAAAAATAACTGATCCGGCTCTAAGGAGCTGGCCGATACACGACGCCGAGAATTGCAGGCCCAACAATACGTACGCCTTTGCAAGAAGAGACTTTTGCGCCGAGTCCTTGGCCCCCAGTTGACACAGAAACCACCACCCGCCAGCCGCGAGTAGCGCCGAGATCGTTGCCAAGACCAGTTGGGCATCATTGTTGAAGCCTGACTGGCTTAAGTAGCTTTCGCTCACCAGGTTATAAAAAGTGATTACCGACGACAGCGCGAGCAGGGCAAAACCTATAAATATCCAACGACTCGAAATCGGGAGTTTCGACAAGATCACAGTTGAAGCATACGGGTCGGCCTGAAGGCTGAATAGAAACTCGCCGATTTGGGTTTGACAGCGGCGGCCCGACGCATAAGGGGTGCAACCTTCCAATGGAGGTTTGCCTAGGCTCCGAATCGTTCAATCGCAAACTCCGATGAAACTTGCTCCGCATTACGACTTAACACGTAGGATCGGCAACGTTGCGTGTTATGAATGGGTCTTTCTCGATACCACGTCAGTCACATCGCAGACCAAGGCGTGGTTTTGCATATCGTGCCCATCATTCTTGGTTTCGATGTATCTACGCTGGCCCAGATCAGCCCCGCCCGCTGCAATCCCCTCCGGGAAATTCCCGAAGAGCATGGTTCTTTAAGATCACTGCGAACATGAAGGGTATTCAATTGCTGCACCCGTCAATCATCGTTAAACACCGCCGACTCGCTGTCTTGTTTCTTGCCGCGTGTGTCACCATTCCGATAGCCCTGGTCTCAAACTCCCACGCTTCGGCCCACGCCCACTTCGACCGTCCCACCGCGATTACGGCCTGTGGAAATCGGATGTGGGTGGTCAATCAACAAGGGAACTCGGTCACGGAGTTGAATGTGACCACGGGTGCAGTGATTAGGGTCCTCTCCTCGGGTGACTACGGATTTGGAGAACCCGTCGCGCTGGGGTGTAGCAACGGCCACCTCTGGGTGGTGGACAAGCAAGCGAACGCGATTACCGAGCTGAGTGCCACGACCGGCCGTCTGATTCGAGTCATCCAGAGTCCGGCCGATGGCTTCGACAGTCCGAACGCCATTGCGGTGAGTGGCAAGCACGGGTGGATCACCAATGGTCCACTCGTTCCGACCACCACTCCTGTGGGCAACATTGGAAATTCGCTCACGGAGCTCAATACCTCGGATGGTTCCCTGGTTCGCCTCATCGACGCTCCAAAAGACCAGTTCGCCAGTCCCGACGCAGTCGTCATTGTCGGGCGGCACCTGTGGGTGGCTAACTCGCAGGGCAATCCCCTCGTCGAACTCAATACCTCGAACGGATCGCTGGTACAGGTAATCCACCGAACAGGTGCCGCGTACTACATGCCCACCGCTCTGGCGGTCACCGGATCAGACCTGTGGGTTGCTCCGGTTGGAAACTCGCTCACAGAGCTTGACGGATCCAACGGCACGCAATTGCGCGTGGTCAGCAGTGACGGTAGTTCAACCGACGGAGTTGGTGCCATCGCCGCGTACGGCTCCGAAGTCTGGGCCGCCAATATCGTGGGAAATTCGGTATCCGAGATTGACGCCGCAAGCGGCGCGCGCGTTCGGGTGATCAAAGCCGCGGGTGACGGCTTCAACGCCCCTGACGGCATCACGCTGTCCTTCGGAGTGGTCTGGGTAACCAATGCGAGCAATAGCTACGGCGGCGGCTCGGTCACCGAGCTCAATGCGTTGAACGGTTCGCTGATTCGTATCATCAAATAGCCGGCGTTCACTCCGATCTCGCAGGTGCGCTGACAATTCTGGTGACGTTACAAATTACTGGGCTCAACCAGAGTTCGAAACAGTGGTATCGAAGGCCCGACGTACACAGTCTCCGACTGGCGAACTCAACCTTGGCAGAATGAATTAGTCGGCGTACGCCGAAGGTACCGATTCAGGCAACGATTGCAGTGAACGTCCAGATATCGCTCTCGGGCCCTGGAGATTTCCCGATTTGATAGTCCGCGTGAACTTCGACGTTTGAAAAGCCCGCTTCACGAACAACCCGAGAGAATTCACCAACGCTCCACCACTGGAGTCGGAACAATTGAAGCTCTGACGACATCAATTGTCCGTCGTGCCACTTCTCGTAGCGAAGCCAACGCGTCGTCTGATTCTTTGAGGAGTCGGACTCGAGATGGTCGGTGGTCAGCGTCCAGAGGTCGTCGTCCACGCGCCAAGAGCGCATAGAGCCAATTTCAGGGATGAGTTCGGGAGCCGCAATATCAACGATGAGCCTGCCGCCAGGCTTCAGGCACCGACGAAAAGAGACCAGCGCATCGTGTGTGGCATCGAGACCATCCAAGAGCATCAACGATCCAGTCGGAACAATGACCGCCTCGTAGGCATCCTCGTTCACGTACGTTGACATGTCTGCTTCAATGAGCACCGCATCAATTCCATGCATCTCGCAGTTCGATCGGCAGGTTTCGAGCATTGTGGGTGATGTATCGGTACCATCAACAACGTGTCCCGCCTGCATAAGCGGAATGAGAATACGTCCCGACCCTACGGCTGGCTCGAGGATGCGGCGAGATATGTAGGAAAGTTGTGTTTGCGACCCTGAGTTGAGGAGTTCCTCTGGCCCCGTTAGGTGGGCCGGGTTCCGTGTTGAAATGTCATTTGGCAATCAACCTCAACAAGGAGACCCAGACCCATGACAATGCTAACCCCCGACTTCTCGTCGTCCCCCGAGACGCCCGCGAGCCGAGAAGTTTCCGACCCCATCACCGAACTACTGCGCGGCCACGCGAGAGAACTCATCG
>JARCRU010000076.1 GCA_029850535.1 Actinomycetota bacterium
TTCTCCTCGGGCGAACGAGTCCGAATTCTCATCGCCCGGGCCCTCCTGCACCAGCCGCGCCTCCTCATCCTCGATGACGTCGCTGGTCTGCTCGACGAACGCGCGCGCAGCGCCATCGCCGACGTTCTGACGCACCGTGACGAGATGGCGGTGATCGAGGTCTCGGTCGACGAGACCGTATTTATTGAGGCGACGGCGAAAGTGCACCTGACGTGAATGACGTCGCCCGACTGCGCACCTGGCTACGCCGGGCCGCACCACGACCTCGTGACCTGATCAAAGCCATCGTCATGGCCTCACTCGCCTCGCTGGCGGGAACGGGCCTCTTCATCGGGGCCATTGCACTCCTCGCGGTGAGCGCCAATCGACCGGGCCTGGCGGCCATCGGCGCCTTCTTGATCGGGTTGGAACTCGTGGCGTTCCTTCGCTCCCCCCTGCGCTTTGGCGAGCGCATGAGCACTCACCGCCTGGGCTTCGCCGCCGTGGCGCAGTGGCGCCAGTGGCTCATGGAGAGTGTCGGTAACTGGAACTTCTCGCGCTGGCAGCGTTACGGCACCGGTGACCTGCTGGAGCGCTCCCTCTCCGACACCGAGGAGTTACAGGACCTCTGGCTGCGCGGCGTCATCCCCACCGTGGCCAGCGCGCTCACCGTCCTCGCCAGCGACGCCGCGGTCGCGGTGCTCGCCCCGCGCGGACGCTGGTGGATGAGCGCACTGGCGATGCTCGTGGTGCAGGCGGGCGCGGCGGCGATACTGCTGGCGCGCCTGGGGGCCCAGGTGCGCGCTGATCGGACCCTGCGCGCGCGCCGCGGCGAGTACCTCGCCTCCCTCGTCTCGTCGCGGGCGGCGGCTCCCGAGATCGAACGTCTCGGCGCCTCGGAGTTCCTGGGTCAGCGCGACGCGCTCCTCGTGCACCGGCTACGAGATGCCGAAGACGGCCAGCGCCGCACCCGTCAACGTGACGGCGCGGTCGTGGTCGCGGGTCCCCTGGCGGGGCTGGCGGTCGTCGCACTCACGCACCCGCGTAGCGCCCCGGTGTGGATCATCGTGGCCAGCCTGGTGGCCGTCGCGAGTTTCGAGGCCCTGCTCACCCTGCGCGCCGCGGTCCAGGTGGCGGTCGCGGTCACCGCGGGAGCCGAACGACTCGATGAATTAGCACCGGCGACGCTCACCGCGAGCGCCCCCTGGCCCCAGAACAGCACCCTGAGGCTCACCGACGTCACCCTCCAGGGTCACCTCGGCCCCCGTCGAGTGAGCGCGACGATTACCCCGGGGAGTCGCGTCGCGATTAGCGGCCCGTCGGGGGCGGGCAAATCGACCCTGTTGCGCGCGATGGCGCGACTCGATGACCCCCTCGGCGGAAACATCGCCGTGGGCGACACCGACCTCGCGCGCATCGCGGAGGAACAGATGCGTGACCACGTCGTGCTCGTGCCGAGCGAACCCGGACTGGTGCGCGGCTACGTGCGCGACGTGTTGGGTATGGGTCGCACGCTCGAGGACAGCGACCTCGACGTGCTCGCGCGACTCGGCCTGCGTGTTGAGCGTAACGACCAGTGGTCCGAACTCTCTCGTGGCGAACGCCAGCGCGTCGCCCTCGTGCGCGCCCTCGTGCGCCGTCCCTCGGTGCTGATGCTCGACGAGCCCACGAGCGCACTCGGCGAGGCGGAGACCACGGCGGTCCTTGAGGTCCTCTCGTCGTTGAGCGCGACCGTCATCGTGGCCACGCACGACCCGCTGGTCCTGGCCTGGTGCGACCAGGTCATCGACCTCAGCGTCGCTGTCGGCTAGTCGCGCGGGTCCACGTGGACGCTAGCGGTGGCGGAGGTGGCAAGGGTGGCAGGGGTGACACCACTTCTCTCGCACGGGACCCACAACTCTCCGGCGTCTGAGTGGTCACACCCGATCGTCGACGCCGTGAGTCCCGCGGCCAGGTTGCTTCAACGATTCTGCTCATGTGAACTTACTCACATAGAGTGATTTAGCGACCTCTGAGCAGGGAGTCGCCCGCGCGGAAGCACTAAATTCTTCATATTGGCTGGGGGGGCCAAACGTCGAGCACCCGCCCGTTTCTCACGAAGCGGGCGGGTCCCGTCGTCTTGAGGCGACGGTATCTCCCTCACGAGGACGCCGCGACTCTGCGCGTAGGGTTGGCTCATGAGTCAGCCGACATCCGCCCCCGCGCTCGAGCGACCGCTGATGCGCGGGTGGTTGCACGTCGTGGGTGTGGTGCTCCTCGTGGGACTCTCTCCCCTGCTCTTCGCGCGCTGCACCACCTGGCCCCAGGTCCTGTGGGTGCTGTGCTACGTCGTCGGCGTGACCGTGATGATGGGGACCAGTGCGCTCTTTCACCGTATCCGCTGGAATCCGGTGCAGCGTCGCGCGTGGCGACGTGCGGACCACTCGGCGATCTTCTTCGCCATCTCGGGCAGCTACCTGGCCATCGCCGGACTCACGATGCACGGCACGATCCGCGTGGTCCTCATGATCGTGATCGGCTCGGGTGCGCTGGTGGGCATCGCGATCCGGCAATTGGCGCTGGACACCCCCAAGTGGGTGAACACCCTGCCCTACCTCGTGGTCGGCTGGTCGGCCGTCGCGGTGCTCCCCCAGATCGAACGCGGCGGCGGAGAAGCCGTCCTATGGTTGATCATCGCCGGGGGCCTCGTCTACTCCCTAGGCGCCGTCGTCTACGGCGCCAAACGTCCGCGGCTCAACGCGCGCGTCTTTGGCTACCACGAACTGTTCCACGCC
>JARCRU010000077.1 GCA_029850535.1 Actinomycetota bacterium
TTGGTCAACGCGTTATCGGTCATGGGGAATTCCTTCAACGTCATGTCGTGATGTTCGGTATCTAATTCGTATTTGAGATTAGACCCGAAGTTGCTAGTCATATTTGAGATACAAAGGGAAAGTCTATCTACTTTAGAGAAGACGGCGAAGCAATTTGGCTACTCGGTCGTGGGTAGGTGGGCGGGTGAACTGAGTAACACGCTGGGTCGAAGGATCCTCCGCGAGTCGCACCACTCGTGCTCGTCAGTTGGCGTGCGACCTGAGGCGCGTGAGCGAGTGAAGTCGTCTGGAGTACTCGTGTTGACGACCGGCCGTGGGACTTTCTGCCCTAGGGGTGCGAACAGAATTCTGGCCGCTCGCTGTCCATACTGGAGTCTTGACGACGGACAGCGCGACGTCGTGTCGTGGGAGCAAGGGAGAGTTATGGCCAATTCGACGCGAGCGGATCGTCGCAGCGTGTCCATGGTGTGGTTGCGGATATTGGCGGTCGCGACGTTGGTCTCCACGGTGGGTCTCATCGTTCTCGGCAGCGCGGTGCGGGTGACGAATTCGGGAATGGGGTGCAAGGGATGGCCGCTGTGTACCGGGTCCGAGGGGTCGATTTCTAGTTTCCACCCCTTGATGGAGGAGTCACATCGACTCCTGGCTTCGGTCGTCACGATTCTCATTGTGGCGTTGGCCTTGAGTGTGCGAGGGAATGAACGAGCGGCGCAATTGCGGGGCCCGACGCGCGCGGCAGTGGCCGTCATCGTCGTTCAGATCGTCCTGGGGGCCATCACGGTCTTCGCCAACAATGCGCCCTTTACGGTCGCCCTCCACATGTTGACGGCCACCCTGTTCCTCGCGGTCGCTACGGTCGTAGCGGTGGCCGCCTTCGTCGATCCCGGAGCTTCGTGGTCGCTGCGTCGCGGACCCAGTCGTCTCGGGTGGGCCGCGGTGTCGGCACTCTACGTGATCCTGATTTCTGGTTCGGTCGTGGTCAATGCCGGTGCCCAGTCGGCGTGTCCTTCGTGGCCGGTCTGTGGGCAATCAGCGTCGTCGCTGGGAGTGGTCGTCATCCAGATGGTGCACCGTTCACTGGTTCTAGTGGGATCGATTCTGGTTGTCAGCTTCATGGTGAGTGTGGTGCGAGACCCGCGAGCGCAACGCGCGCTTCGCACGTTCGCCGTCGTCAGTCTCAGCCTGTTCACCCTTCAGGTTGCCGTGGGCGCCATGAGCGCAGTATGGAGCGCCCACACCGAGATTGCCGACGTGCACTTGGGGGTTGCCTCGGTTCTATGGTCGAGCGTGGTCGCCACTTTCGCGCTGAGTGCGCTGGTGGCTCGACCCCTCGAGAACACGACGACTTTGACCAGTGATCGCGTTGGTCATGCGATCTGAGGAGTCGAGTGCGGAGTGCGCATCGAGGTTGCGTTATTTCAAGTGGCTCCAGACCCGGCCCTCGAAGAGCCGCCGCGCCGTCCGGTAGAAAGTGCCGGAATTCGCTACCCAGTGGTCCTGGACCCGAGCGACGTCGGCGTCGACCTCGAGTATCCCTGAGGGCATCGCGATACGCAGGATTGTGGGACTGGACGAGGCGAGTGAACTGGCGACCACTGAGCCCGCGAGGCGTGCGGCCACCGCCGTGCACAGCGCGATAGTCAGGGGCATCGCTCGATGCGGCTGACCGTTGGAGATGACCCTCGCCACTAAGTCCACGTCGCTCGATGCTATGTGGTCACCAGAGAGCGTCGTGGAGGGCGCCGCAGCGCTGACCAGACACACGAAGGGAATGCTCGTGACCGCCGCCGCCGTGGGCGCGGTGGGCGCGATGCCCATGCGCACCGACGCCTCGCGGCGCAGTACTTCGAGTAGGCCTAAGACCTCGTCATTGGCCTCCAAATCGGAGGGCAATTCAACGCCCGTGAGCCCCACGTCGGCCGCGCGCACGAACACCGCAGCGTTGGCCGCATCCACCATCGAGACCTCGAGGGGTCCGTGAGTGGGTGTGTCGATCAGTTCACTCGTGACGCCCGTGGGGAGCAGACGGCCAGTGCTCGCACCGCCGGGTTCGAGGAAGTCGAGTCGCACGGGCGAACCACTCGCGGCCACTCCGGGAATGATGAAGTCGCCGTCGACGACCGCGCGTCCGTCCTCGACGGCGAAGGTGGAGCGGATGATCTTGGAGGTATTGGTGTTGTGGATGCGTACGACGCACGTGTCGTTCACCGCGCCGACCAGACCTTCGTCAAAGGCGAAGGGGCCCACGGCGGAACTCATGTTGCCGCAGTTGGAGCGAAAGTCGATCCGCGCCTCTTTGATCATGACTTGGACGAAGGTGTAGTCAATGTCAGCGTCCTCGCGCGATGACGGGCCAATCACGCAGACTTTGGACAAAGAGGAGATGCCACCCCCCATTCCGTTGAGTTGGCGGCCGTACTGGTCGGGCGAGCCCATGGCGCCACAGAGCAGGGCACTCCACTTGTCCGGGTCGTCGGGGAGGTCGCGCGCGTGCACCATCAGCCCCTTGCTCGTGCCGCCTCGCATGAACACCGCGGGAATCGCCAGTTGCGTCACTTCCTCCACCTTCTGCGGCCCCGGTCGGTAACGACTCGATACTACTGATCGGGCGCCCGTCGATAATCGTCGGCGCAGCCTGGTCCGCTGGATCGAATGGCTCCGTGGCCCCGGCTCCGCGGGATGCCTCTGGGGCGCCGGATCCCTAGAACGTTGGGCTCTGTACCAGCGGCAAGCTGGCGATGACCTCAGTGCCGTGGTGCAGCGAGGAGCGTACGTCTATTCTTCCCCCCAGCAGTCGTGCTCGTTCGCGCATGCCCACGAGACCCAGTGACTCCGAATGACCCTCGAAGGTCGACGGTATGGACGGATCGAATCCGATGCCGTCGTCACTGATGCGTAGCGCGAGATCTTCGGCGCTGAAGGAGACCGTGACGTCGAGGCGCTGGGCGTGGGCGTGACGAACGGCGTTGCGCAAGGATTCTTGGACGATGCGGAACGCACCGAGCTCGATCTCGGGGGCGAGACGCGCCGTGGTGCCAAGAACGGACAAGTGCGACGAGGGACCATCGTCGTCGACGTCGGCCACCAGGCTCGAGAGGGCGGGTATGAGACCCAGTTGGTCGAGTGCGGGCGGTCGTAGGTCGCGCGCCAGCGTGCGCAGGCGCGCGGCGGCCTCGAGCGCCTGGTTTCGGGTCTCCTCCAGACTCGCCGAGACCACGGCCGAAACCCCATCGGAGTGCGACAAGAGTTCGAGTCGCCGTGCGAGATGTAAGAAGAGTTGGAGTGGCTCGTCGTGGAGTTCTCGCGAGAGTCGGCGACGCTGGTCTTCTTCGACCTGTACGACGTGCTGGGCGAACAGACGCGCTCTGCGTTCCTCACTGCGCTCGGCGGTCACGTCCTCGAAGGTGACTTGGCGTCGCTGGCTCGAAGCCACGAGCGGGAGGGCGACGACGTCGAGGCGGTAGTCGTGGCCGTTGGCGAGAGTGATGACGCTACCCGAGAGCGACTCCACGTCCACGTCGACACCGATCAACGCGGCACCCGTGCGTGCGACGACGTCGGTGCCGAAGAGGTCCTTCGCCGCGGGGTTCGCCTCACTCACCACGTCGTTGTCCTCGAGCACGATAATGGGTGCGCGGTTCGATTCGAAGAGTCGCCGATAGCCGACCTCCACCGCGAAGGCGATTGCCGACACCTCGTCGGCCTGGGCCTGGATGGCGCGTTCGGCCTCCACGCGGCGGCCGAATATGTAGGCGACGACGAGGACGATGGCCAGATTCAACACGTCGTCGCCCACGTGGCCTTCGTCGTGGGGCAACATGAGATCGGGGAGCCAGAGCAGAATCGTCCACAGAGTCGTGGCGAGCGAGCCCGTGAGTCCGTAGCGCAGCGCCGCGTAGCCAATGGGTATCACCAGCAGAGTCACCGGGACGCCCGCGGGAAACGCTCCGCCGACCAACGAGGGCTGGGTGTCGACGAAGTAGTGCAGTACGACGATGACCAGAATCAAGCCTTGGACGATCCAGAAGGGCTTGTCGCGTAGCGGTGGATTGAGCGCGCGTCGGGCGAAGTCGGTAAATTTAGGCTTCGGTGGTGTCGTGTTCATTGCTCTGAGATTTCACGAGGCGCAGGCCAATGGCGTGTGTGACGGCTTCGGTGCGAGAGGTGACACCTAGTTTGCTCAAGATGTTCGACACGTAGCCTTCGACGGTGCGCGTGCCCAGGGCGAGTTGGGCGGCGATCTGCTTGTTCGACTGACCCTGGGCGAGCAGGCTGAGGACGTCGGTCTCTCGAGGGGTGAGGGGCCCCGCCGTCTCCGGCTCGCGGCGCTGACGTTGGACCAGTCGCTTGGAGACCTGGCGATCGAGCACCAGCACGCCCTCGGCCACGGCGTGCACCGCGTCGATGAGTTCTTTGGTGCTGGCGGTTTTGAGCAGGTAGCCGTCCACCCCGATATCGAGCGCCTCAACGATGTAGGCGTAGTCGTCGTACGCGCTCACGATCAGCACATGGACGTCGGGCCAGGTGGCGTCGATGCGTCGTGCTAGCTCTAGGCCACTCATGTGGGGCAGGTTGACGTCGACCAGCGCCACTTCGGGACTGAGGCGGGCGAGGACCTCGAGCGCCTCTTCGCCCGAACTCGCCACCCCGATGATGTCGATGCCCGGGTCCTGTTGTAGGAGTTGGCGGGTTCCCTCGCGCACGAGGGCGTGGTCGTCGACAATGACGACCGAAATGACTCGCTCGCTGACGACGCTCACCGCGGACCCGCTTCGCCGCGGGTTGAGTGGACCTTGTCGAGCGAATCCACCCGGACGTCCGAGCGAGGGTCGATACCGCCCACTGGGGCTGAAACGAACATTGACACCACTTCCCTTCTGGTTCTTCATAAAAGATACTGCGGTAGTTGACATGCATACGTAACAGTGATAGCACTTACGTAAGTAAGTAATTCTACGGTATTACTTACGTACCGTAGAGAATGAGTCGATGAAGTCGCTGGGGGGGAATATGACAATTGAAATGAATAGGTCCAATCCGTCAGAGGAGACGAAATTTCATCTCGTCGATCCGATTGCGGTGGCGATTCGCACGCGTCGCCCCGACGAAGCAGGCGTGGCCGAGCGATTCGCACCCACTGATCCGTCGTCAGCCTTGGACGTGGCCCGCCACCCCCGCGTCGCGCGACTGCTGCATAACCGCAAACTGCAGTTCATGCTCATCTTGCCGAACCAGATCATCTTCTGGCTGGTCATCGGCATCGGTCTCCTGGGCACGGTCATTCCTGGACTGAACTTCGCCACCGCCATCACGTGGTACCTCTGGTTCTGTCTGGTCTTCGTACTCATGGTGGTGGTCGGTCGCGCTTGGTGCGCGATGTGCCCCTTTGGCGGATTCGGGGAATGGGTGCAGCGACACGCCTTCTGGAATCGGACAAGTTCGAACATCGGACTGGGCCTAAAGATGCCCGCGTCCGTCGCCCAGTACGGGTTCTTGAGTTCGGTGGGTGCATTCTTGTTACTGACGTGGATCGAGGAGTACTTCAACATCGCCGGACCCGGCAACCCGGCGGCGACCAGCTTCATGGTCCTCGGCATCGTCGGCAGCGCGTTGTTGTTCTTCCTAGTCTTCGAACGTCGTACGTTCTGTCGCTACGTGTGCCCGCTGACGGCGCTGATCGGATCGGTGGGTTCGATGGGCTCGGTGGCCGGTTTTCGCACCCGTGACCGCGACGTGTGTTTGAGCTGTCAGACGAAGGACTGCATGCGCGGGGACCCCGACGGCTACGGTTGTCCCTGGTACACCTGGCCCGGCAGCGCCGACTCCAATGCCACCTGCGGTCTTTGCACCGAGTGCTACAAGGCCTGTCCCTCGGACAACATCGGCCTCTTCGTCCAAAAGCCGCTCACGTCGGTCGTGTCGCCGACGCGCCGACGAGCCGACGTCGCCTGGTCGGTGGCCCTGCTCTTCGGTCTGGTGGTCTACCAGCAGGTCAACGCGTTGACCTTCTTCTCACACGTGGACGCGTGGCTCAACACGCACACGCACTTTCCCCAGTACCCCAACCCGATCGACTACGTGGCCGGCATCGTGGGCGTGGCCCTGGCGCTCGCGGGAGTGGTGTGGGTTTTCGAGAAGGTGTTCGCCAGCGTGTCGCCCGTTCCGGTGTCGCGACCGTCGTTCCTCACTCGGACCAGTTCCTTCCGCTCGTACTTCCTGCCACTGATGTACGGGATCATCCCCGTCGTCGGCGCTGACTACTTCGCGCGGCAACTGCCGAAGTTCCTGTTGCACTTGCCGCGGGTACTGGTCTCGATTGGACACCTGTTCGGGGCCGGCACCATCTCCTCGTCGCTCTACAATTCTTCGCTCATCGCGTCGAACCGGGGGATCATTGCCGTGCAGGTGGCGGTCATCGCCATGGGCACGATGGCGGCGATGTGGACGAGTTGGAAGATCGCCGGGCGCGAATTGGTGCCCCTCAATGGCTCACGACGCGGCGTGCAGTGGAGTGCCACGGGTCTCGCACTGGTCTTGGGCATCGTGACCGCCGTGTTGTACGTCTTGATGAACGCCGCGAACTAGGAGGACATGGTGACTACTCTCGAAACCAGGAAGTCGGACCACTTGCACGTCACGGTGTTGAGTGATCGTTGCGCCGGATGCCAGGAGTGCGTCATCCGATGCCCGGTCAGCGCGCTGAGCATGGACCACGCGAATTGGACCGTTCTCGCCGATGATGACGCGTGCGTCGGATGTCGCCAGTGCGAGCGCACGTGTCCCTTCGCCGCCATCAACGTCGAGGGCGCGATGGTCCTCACCGATCGCCTCGATCCGCCCCTGGCGCATCCCGTCACCCTGCGCGGTGACCTCAGTGAGACCCGCGCGGGCTACTCATCGTGGAGCGAGGTTCTCCACGAGGCCGGTCGTTGCCTCGAGTGTCCCGACCCGACCTGCGTGAGGGGATGCCCCGCCCATAACGACATACCTGGCTTCATCGCGGCACTCGCGCGTCACGACCTGGGTGACGCCCACGAGATTCTTTCTCGCACCAGTGTTCTTCCCGACGTCTGCTCGCGGGTGTGCAATCAGTCGGCGCAGTGCGAGGGCGCCTGCACGTGGTCGTTGGCGGGGTCGGCGCCGGTGGCCATTGGTCGACTCGAGCGATTCGTGGCCGATCAGATGCTGACCCCGGCGCCGGTGGTGAACCCCTCGGGAGCCGCACGCGAACTGCGCGTGGCGATCGTGGGGGCGGGGCCCGCCGCGGTGGGTGCGGCCTGGGACCTCGTCGAAGCCGGAGCTTCGGTCCGGGTGTTCGAGAAGGACGAGACCGTGGGCGGCCTGTGTTCGTGGGGCATGCCGGAATTCACGTTGCCCACCGCCGTCGCACTGCGCGCCTGGGAGCAGCTCGAGGCGGCCGGGGTGGAGATTCACTCGAGTCATCCCGTGGACGCCGAGGAGATAGAGGTGCTCTTGCGCGATCACGATGCGGTCATCGCCGCCCACGGCGCGGGGGTGCCAGTGCGCCTCCCGGTGCCCGGCATGGACCTCGAGGGTGTGGTGGATGCGACGCTCTTCTTGAAGGGGGCCAAGCACGCACTCGAGGTCGCGGACAACGCCACACACTTCCTAACATCACTGGGTCTGACTGCGACGCGTCACCAGCGCGTCCTCGTCCTGGGAGCGGGTAACACCGCGATGGACGTGGCGCGCATGGCCCGACGTCTCGGGCTCGAAGCGACCTGCGTGGACTGGCTCGACGAGCGGTTCGCGCTGGCGCGGCCCGATGAGTTGGCCGAGGCGCGTCACGAGGGAGTCGACGTGCTCTTTCAGCGCACCGTGCTCAAGGTCGAGGGTCCCGGTCGGGTCAAGGAGGCGACGTTGGCGCACACCACCCAGTCCGGTGCGGGTCAGACCCCCAAAGTGATCCCCGGGGTCAGCGACACATTGAGTATCGACTTGGTGGTGATGGCGATGGGGTACCGCAGCGACGCTTCGTTCTCCTCGGTACTTCCCGGACTGCCGGTGCGCAGGGTCGACCGCGCCATGGCGCCGCGTCAGTGGGTCGCCAGTGGCGTCATGGCCAATCACGCCTCGTCCTACGCGCATCATTCCCCGGTGGGTTCCCTGGCGCTCGGGCGAGAAGTCGGCCTGAACGCTGCGGCGATGCCGGTCGCACCACGTCTGTGGGTGGTCGGCGACGCGTTGACCGGCCCGTCGACGGTGGTGGAGGCGATGGCCCAAGGTCGTCGAGCCGCACGCGCGATACTCGATGCCCAGCCGTCAACCCCCTCGCGAACTGGTGGCGCCAACGGCCCCCGACCCGGGCGAGTCCTCGTGTGCTTCGAGAGCGAAGGAGGAACCACCGCCGCCGTGGCGCAGCGAATCGGCACGAAGTTGCGTGAGAGTGGAGCCGAAGTCGACGTCATGTCGATCGAGAAGGTGGGGGCCATGGACCTCGCGCACGCGGATGCCCTAGTGGTGGGCACGTGGGTGGAGGGACTAGTCCTCGCCAAAGTACATCCGGCGAAGGCGGCGCGTCTCTGGTTGGAGGGGTTGCCGTGGTTGGGTGGCCGCCCAGTGGGAGTCTTCTGCACCTACGGCGTGAACCCGCGGGGCGCTCTCGGCGAGATGCGCACAATCCTGGAGGCCAAGGGAGCACTGGTCCACCTCGAGCGTGCGATGAACCGACGCGACCTCAAGGACCCCTCGGCCACGTTCGACAGCGAATTCGCTCAGTCGATGCTCCAGCACATTCTTCGCTGACGCGGTCTCTCGCTCGAGAAGACCACGCCTCGTGTCAGGAGTTGGTGCTGTGCGGATATTCGATGATCTCGAGGACGTCGCCGTCACGTAGAGACTCGTGCAGGGCTTGTTGGTCACGGGCACGGCCGTCGAGTTCCTCAACGTCCGCGGACTCGATGCGAACCAGTTGATCGTTGGCGGCCGGTGAGGCACGTATCAACTCGTCGAGTTTGAGCTGCAGGGCCATCTGGTGACGACTCTGCGTGTGCTGGATGACGAAGAGCATGATGAGCGTGACCGACGCGGAGACCGACGCGAATCCGATCTGCCAGTTCGGTGGGAAACCGTCGAGGGCGAAGGCGAGAGCGAAGAGGGACATCGCGGCGAGCGCGACCAGGGCCGCACTCGTGCGCGCGGTGACTTCACCGATCCAGTGCAGCACGCGACTGATACGTCGTTGCGGGTGGAGCCACTTCATCTGCCTCCCTCGTGGTAGTGGTGCGGTCGAACTCGAATGTCGCCGTGAAGAATCAGCGACGAATCAACGCACCGTCGTGACCTGGTCTCTTCAGCGTAACGTGACGCGACCTACGTGTCGTCCCCAACTTCGTGGAATCATCTGGGAATCACTCGGCGACGCACCGAATTGCGGTGGCGCCAGGGACGGGGGTTGTTTATCCTGTCCCCATGACGAACGAGCGATACACCCACGGCCACCACGAGTCGGTGCTACGCAGCCACCTGTGGCGCACCGCCGAGAACTCCGCGGGTTTCCTCCTGGCGGAGCTGCGCGAGGACGCCACCGTGCTCGACGTCGGTTGTGGACCCGGCAACATCACCGCCGACCTCGCCGCTCGGGTGCCGCGCGGCACGGTGACGGGAATCGACCGATCGGCGGACGTCGTGGCGCGCGCGGCGCGTGACTACCCGGGCGACGAGCATCGCAACCTCGACTTTCGTGTGGGTGACGTCTTCGCGCTGCCCTTCGAGGACGCGAGCTTCGACGTGGTCTACGTGCACCAGGTCCTCCAGCACCTGAGTGATCCGGTCGGCGCGCTCACCGAGATGCGCCGCGTGTTGAAAACCGGCGCCGTCCTGGCGGCTCGTGACGCCGACTACGGCGGTTTCATCTGGGCCCCGGACGACCCCGTACTCGAACGCTGGAGGGACCTCTATCACCGCGTCACTCGGGCCAATGGCGCTGACGCGGACGGCGGTCGTCACCTCAAGTCGTGGGTGCGGGCCGCGGGTTTCGAGCAGTTGCGAGTGACGACGTCGAATTGGACGTACGAATCCGAGGACGAGCGCGCGTGGTGGGGAGGACTCTGGGCGGATCGCGTGGTGCACAGTGATTTCGCTCAGCAAGCCCTCGAGTATTCCCTCGCGACGAGTGTGGAGCTCGAGGAGATGTCGCGGGCATTTGTGCGTTGGGCCGCAGAGCCCGACGCCCTGTTCGTGGTACCGAGTTTCGAGGTTGTGGCGCGCCGTTAAGGTGCGGGGCCTTACCAGCCCAGCGGAGAACAGCCGTACTGGTCGGGGATCCACGTCTGGGTGATCCGCATGCCGATGAGCACCTGTTGCACGGGGGTGGCGTCGCCCGCCAAGGGACCGAAACGGGTGCCCCCGAAACGCTGCCAATTGACGTTGGAGAATCCGATGCCCGAATAGATGGGGCCTTCCATGCTCCAACGACCGTTGACTTCGCAGATCGCCACGCGTTGCCACTTGGCCACGAGTTCTTGAAGAGTGAGATGAAAGCGCGAGGCGACGACGGCGAGTTTGGATTCGGCGTCGAACTCGAGCAGTTGTCGGTGGTGCACGAGCGCCTCTTGGGCCAGGACTCGTGGACTCGGCACGGGTGGACGCGGTGTCTTGTGTCGCACCGTTACCGCACTCACCGGCGTGGCCGGAGCGGTGACGCTGAAGAGCGCTACCGCTAGGGTCAGCAGAATACGTCGCATGTTGTTCTCCTATCCGACACCGCGCTGGGCTACGCGAGTCGTCCCGGAGGAAGCACGTGCGTAACGAAGCGCGGTTCGTTTTTGGTCACCCATCAAGGGTCGTCGGGTCGTTCGCAGTGCGTAAAAGCGCACGAACAACGAAGCAGTAGTTTCTGCGTGACCATTCTACGACCTGAGCGTGAAATATCGGTACACTCATGGCGTGGATTGTGCACCATAAGTGTCTTGTGATCTGCTCTTTTGACGGCACAAATTTTTTTATGCATCTCTGGTGTCTCTGGCAGTGATAAGGACCTCGATCACGGGGATAAACCCCCAGATGGGGCCCTGATTCTGCATGATTATGCAGGCGACACGCGAGAAAAGTCAGTTGTGGACCGTTCGTGGGTGGATGTCGCGCCCACATCGCTGGATGCCACACTGGCACGCTGCACGCGAGGCTCTGAACTCGCGTGCAAGTGCATCGCGCGAGGGTGCGTTACGCCCACCAACGTCAGAACGATTCATGTCGTGCGACTCTCAGTGACGACGACTACCTCTGATCGCCATCGTCGGCGAACGCTCAAGGAACGATGTTCGCCAGCTCGTCGAGCCACGTGGCCACGGCCGCTTCGAAGAGTCGTCCGAATCGCACGGTGGCGATCTCGAAGGGGTCGCTTTGAGCGTCGACCAAGTCAGCTTCGAGCTGCTCGTAGAACTCACGCTTAGCCCGATGGCGAGATTCGAAATCGTCGAGGAGATCACGCAGTCTCTCGGGGGGCAGACCACTCGCGAATCGAATGGTCAAGAGCATGGGGAATCGGATGACCTCGCCGGCGGGTCCAGCGTCGAGCCACTCGTGGAACGCGGCGCGTCCTGATTCGGTGAGGGAAAACTCGCGACTCGATCGCGGGCCGAGTGGGCCCGCGTGAACGAAGCCGCGTCGTTCGAGGTTCTGCAGTTCACGGTAGACCTGGCTGCGCGTGAGGGTCCAGTAGTCGCCAATGAGGACATCGGCTGAACTCGAGAGACCATTACCGTTGATCGGACCGATTTGCGAGAGTAGTCCGAGCATTGCCGCGGCGGTCGTGTTCAGTGGTCCTTGACTATCCACAGTGGACAGTGTACTTTCGGGGTCATGGATGCCCGAGAGTCCCCGGTGGCGATTTCGGTCCGGGGTCTCACGAAGAGTTACGCACATAACGCGGCGTTGCGGGGGGTGAACCTGGAGATTCGCCGAGGTGAGATCTTCGCGCTCCTCGGACCTAACGGAGCGGGCAAGACCACTTTCGTTGAGATTCTCGAAGGTTTTCGTCGCCGCGACGGTGGCGAGGTTCTGGTTCTGGGCATCGACCCGGACCATCAGCCGATGTCGTTGAAGACCCGCGTCGGCATCGTCCTGCAGTCCAGCGGCGTGGACCGGTACTTGAATGTCGCCGAGACCATTGCCATGTACTCGAGCTACTACCCGCATCCGCGGGCCGTCGACGAGATTTTGCGTCTGGTCGGCCTCGAGGCCAAGCGCGATGAGCGCGTTCTGCGCCTCTCGGGCGGCCAGCAGCGACGCCTCGACGTCGCGATCGCCCTAGCGGGAAATCCGGACCTTCTCTTTCTCGACGAACCGACCACGGGCTTCGACCCCAGCGCACGTCGCGAGGTATGGGAGGTCATCAAGAATCTGCGCACGCTCGGCAAGACGGTGGTTCTGACCACGCATTTCATGGACGAGGCGCAGTACCTGGCTGACCGACTCGCGGTCATCGCCAATGGGCAAATCGTCGCCGAAGGCAATCCCGAGACGCTGGCGGGGCGCGATCGAATGTTGGCCACGGTGCACTTCTCGCTGCCCCCCGGCGTCGTTCCGCCCGCGCCGTTCGACTTGCACGCGAAGGCGAACAACGTGTTCGAAATTCGTGCTCAGAACGTCACCCAGGATCTCTTCGACCTGACCTCGTGGGCCCTCGGGGCCGGTGTCAGTTTGGAGGATCTACGCGTCGAGCGACCGACCCTCGAAGACGTCTACCTCGAATTGACCGCCGAGGTCGCGGAATCACGATCCGGCGAGGCGGCGCTATGAACTCGGCCATGATGTTGCAGAATCAGGTGAAGTACGTCAACAAGACCTTCTGGCGAAACCCGGCGTCAGCGTTTTTCACCTTCGCGTTCCCGCTGATGTTCCTGGTGATCTTCACGTCCCTGCTCGGTCACCACTCGATCAGCGTGTCGCGCACTCGTTCGATCGACCTGTCGACCTACTACGTGGCTTCGATGGCGGCGTACGCGGTGATTTCGGCGTGTTACAACAACATCGCGGTGGGGCTCGCGATCCAGCGTGACTCGGGAGTCCTCAAGCGCACGCGCGGCACGCCGATACCGGGGGGCATCTACATTCTGGGACGTCTCGTGCACGCGATGTTCGTCTCGGTGATCCTGGTGGTCATCACGGCGGGGTACGGCGCGCTCTTCTACCACGCGTCGTTGCCGACTGGTTGGTCGCTCGTGAAGTTTGCGGTGATGTTGATCGTCGGTGCCCTGACGTTTTGCGCATTGGGATTCGCGGTCACGTGCGTCATCCCCAACGCCGATGCGGCGCCCGCCATCGTGAACGCCACCATCTTGCCCCTGTTGTTCTTGTCGGGTATCTTCATCGCCCTGAGTTCCAACGCTCCCACGTGGATGGTGTGGGTGGCTCGGATCTTCCCCATTCGCCATTTCGCCCTCGGTATGCAGGCTGGATTCGTCGGCACGACGTTCAATTGGATGGACGTGGTCGTCGTCGCGGCGTGGGGAGTGGGTGCGTTCTTGGTTTCGTATCGCTTCTTCACGTGGGAACCTCGCCGCTAGGCAACAGCGAGGGTAGGCCCGCGACGCGTGAAGGGAGTCGGCGCGGTGCGTTTGCTCAGGCGCCCGTCGTGCCCGGGCTCAGCAGTTGTGTCGTGGTGCTCGCGATCTGCGTGCACACCGAGATGGGGAGCGTCAGGTACCTCGGGCGAACGAAGGGGGCGAGCGTCACTATGATGCCACCGGCGTTGCGGGGTCGACAGGTACTCGCGGGGTAATTGCCCGACTCACTGACGCCGAAGGCCGCACTCAGGGCGTGCGCGCGAGTCAAGATGTGGTGCGCGGGCATCTCACCCCTCGAGAGGTTGCGCGCGGCCGGACCCACACTGAGACGACTGTGGATTGCGCCGCCGACGACGGGTTGGACCATCGGGGTGCCCCACAGGGCGCAGGCGGGTCCGGTGGTGGTGAGGACGAGGGGATAGAAGATCGTGCCGGCGGCCCCCTGCGCGACACCGACGTGCAGGTGAATGTTCACGTCGGTGCAGTTCTTCACCACGGCGCTGGCCGCTGGGGAACCCGGTGCGCAGGCACCGAACGCCAGAGTGCTGGCGAGCAGACCCGCGCTAGTGAAGAACCGTAGTGACGTCATGGCAACCTTTCGTCGAAGAGCTACCAAGTCTTTGTCACCCGGGGCGTGGAATTACCGAACTAGAACGTGGTCGCGTCGATGACGAAACGGTACTTCACGTCGCTCGCCACGGTTCGCTCCCAGGCCTGGTTGATGTAGTCGGCACCAATCACCTCGACCTGGGAGGTGATGTCGTGCTCGGCGCAGAAGTCCATCATCTCCTGGAGCTCCCTCATCCCGCCGATCTGCGAACCGCTCAAGGAACGGCGTTCGGCGAGCAGGAGTTCTTGGTGGATGTTCACTGGCACTCCAGAGAGTCCGACGATGACCAGGGTTCCGTCCAGGCCGAGGAGGCGCAGATAGGGATTGAGGTCGATGTCGGCCGAGGTGGCGTTGATGATGAGGTCGTAGCGGGTGTCGTGCGCCGCCAGCACCTCGGGGTCCGAGGTGACGACGAAGTGGTCCGCGCCCAGGGCGAGGGCATCGGCCGACTTGGTGGCGGAGTGCGAGAAGACGGTGACCTCGGCGCCCATGGCGTGGGCGAACTGCACGCCCATGTGTCCCAGGCCCCCGAGCCCGATGATGGCGACCTTTCGCCCCGGCCCCGCGTCCCAGCGGCGCAGCGGTGAGTACAGGGTGATGCCAGCACACAGGAGGGGGGCGGCACCGGCGGGGTCGAGGGTCTCCGCGACGTGCACCGCGTAGTCCTCGTCGATGACGAAGTGATTCGAGTATCCGCCGAAGGCGAGGGTGGTGCCGTCACGTTCGAGGCTGTTGTAGGTCGGGGTCATTCCTTCGCTGCAGTACTGTTGCAAACCCGCGAGGCAGTGCTCGCAACGCCGGCACGAGTCCACGAACACGCCGACGCCGATGCGTTCTCCGACGCGAAAACGCGTGACGTCGGTTCCGACCGCCGAAACGACACCGATGATCTCGTGGCCCGGCACCATCGGAAACGTCGACGGACCCCACTCCTCGCGCGCCTGGTGGATGTCCGAGTGACAGATTCCGGCGAAGAGGACGTCCAGGGCCACGTCGTGGGGGCGAAGCTCTCGCCGTTCGAAATCAAAGGGCGTGAGGTCAGTGCGCGCGGTGCGCGCGACGTAGCCACGAGTGTGCATGGGAACTCCTTGAGGGCAAGAGGGGGCAAGAGAATGTCCTGGCCACGATAGTCAGGGATGGACGAGGACCAACCGCAACATTTAGTGTGGGGGCGGAGGCGATGAGATGAGCGTGGACTACCAGAAGTATTTCGAGAGGACGGGGGCGAAGGGAGTGATGAGCGGGGGGATCAACGTGTTACCCGTCGCGACTCCGCTGGGCGAATTCGCCGTGTGGACCAAACGCACCGGTAACAATCCCGACGTCGCCCTGCTGTTGCTGCACGGTGGTCCGGGCGCGACGCACGAATACTTCACCTGCGCGGATTCGTACTTGCCCGCCGCGGGCGTGGAGTACCACTACTACGACCAATTGGGGTCGGGATATTCGAGTGCACCCGACGAGCCGTCGTTGTGGACCATCGAACGATTCGTCGACGAGGTCGAACAGGTTCGTCAGGGACTGGGACTGGGTCGCGAGAACTTCTTCCTGCTTGGACACTCCTGGGGCGGCGTACTCGCGATTGAGTACGCCCTGAAGTACCAGCAGCACCTCAAGGGCGTCATCATCTCCAACATGATGTCGAACATCGCCGCGTACAACGACTACGCCCAGAACGTCTTGATGCCACCCATGGACCCCGCGGCGCTGGCTGAGATCAAAGCGTTTGAGGCGAATAACCAGACGCAGGACCCGCGGTACGACGAGCTACTGATGGAGCAGCACTACGTCCATCACGTGTTGCGTCTACCGGCGGACCAGTGGCCCGAGCCGGTCGTACGCTCCTTCTCGCGAATCAATAAGGACATCTACGTACCCCTTCAGGGACCCAGTGAGTTGGGGGCGAGCGGATTATTGCTCGAGTGGGACCGCACCGGTGATCTGCACGACATCACCGTGCCCACACTGGTGATTGGCGCTGAATACGACACCATGGATCCCGGCTATTTGAGGTTGATGGCCTCGCAACTCGGCGCGGGGGAGTACTGGCATTGCCCTAATGGTTCACATATGGCGATGTACGACGACCAAGAGACCTACTTCGACGGCCTGATCTCGTTCCTTCGTCGACACGCGTAACGCAGTTGCAACATCAAGTAACTCGCTGGAAATATAGGTTTTAGTAGAGTAGGGGGTCGTGCAGACCCCGGCCCCGTCGATGACGACCACCCTGGTCGGGGTGCCAAGGCGCGAAGTGTTGCGCACTCTGGTTGTCGCCTCGGCGCCCGCCCTCGCGATCTTCGTGGCCTCGCGGCTCGTGGTGCTGGCCGTGATGGGGATTGTGGCCAGAGTGCACCACCACGCCGTGGGCCACTACTTCACACGCTGGGATTCGCACTGGTATATCCAGATTGCCCGTCAGGGATACGCCCACGCCATTCCCCACGGCCACGGCAACGCCGCTCAAGTGAATCTGGGATTCTTTCCGCTGCTGCCGCTGTTGATTCGCGTGGTCCACTGGGTCACTCGCCTGAGTTTTCCTGCGTCGGGAGAAGCGCTGACCCTGGTCGCCGGGGCGACTGCCGCGGTCACCATGTGGTGGATGGTGCGTGATCACTACGGTGAAAAGATTGCGTCGCGCGCGACCGCCCTGGTCTTCTTCTCGCCGGCGGCGGTGGTGTTCAGCTTCGTCTACTCCGAAGGGCTGATCATCGCCCTCGCGTCGATGACGTTGCTCGCGCTACATCGACGGCGCTGGATTCTGGCAGGGATCGCCGCGGCCCTGGCGACCGCGTGCGATCCCGTGGCGAGCGCCATCGTCGTGCCGTGCGCCGTGGCGGCCTACACGGCGTGGCGCGGTGAGCGTGACCTACGCGCCTGGTGGGCCCCGGCCCTGGCGCCCGTCGGGATCGGCGTGTTCTTCGTGTACTTGTGGATCCACACCGGTTCTCCGCTGAGTTGGTACCTGGCTCAGCGCGCTGGGTGGCAGGCGGGACCGATGGGCACCGGAATCTTCTACGCGATCTACCGTTTGTTCGCCCACGGCATCTTCGACCTCAACTCCTTGGCTAAGACCGCCGCCCTGCTCGCCACCGTCGCGACGGTGGTGATCTGGCGTCGCGTGCGTCCACCCCTGACGTGGGGCGTCTACGCCGGGGCGGTGCTGGTGTTCGGTGTGCTCTCGCCCATCGTCGGGATTTCTCCGCGCTTACTGCTACGCGGTTTCCCCCTCTTCGCCATCGTGGCGGCGGGGGTGTCGCGTCAACGCTTCGTCGTCATTGTGACGTTGTCGGCACTGGCCATGTGCGTGCTCGCCGTCGCGTCGACGACCATCGCCTGGACCCCGTAGTGCCCCTGGCGATTCGTCTGCGCCTCGATGACGAACGGGTCTCGCTCGCGACGCCGCGGCGCACGTGGCGCGTACCCACGCTGATCCTCGCCACCCTCTCGATCCTCACCGCGCTCCTGGGATCGCTCGGGTGGACGTTTCATCGCCGCCAGGTCGACCTCCAGGTGTATCTCATGGGCGCGCGTCACCTCTCAAGTGCGCACCTGTATTCGCTCTCATTGCCCGGCGTGCACTTGCCCTTCACCTATCCGCCGTTCTCCACCCTCTTCTTCTGGCCCTTGACCCTGGTGACCACGGGGGTCGCCACGGTGCTATGGGCGCTCGTCAATCTGGCGGCCCTCGTGGTCATCATGGCGGTCACGCTCCTCGCGGTGCATCCCGAGCGGCGATCGACGGGCGTCGGTGTGCCCTGGGACCTAATCGCCCTGCTCGTCGGACCGGCGGTCCTCCTGGAACCAGTGATGCTCGACATGAGCTTCGGACAAATCAATCTGGTCCTGGTGGCCCTCATCCTGCTCGACGCGACCACGCGGCTCAGCGTGGGGCGTCGTACGCTCCCCCGGGGAGTGGGGATTGGACTGGCCGCCGCGATCAAACTCGTACCGCTGATCTTCGTCCCCTTCTTGCTCGTGACCCGTCAATTCCGCGCCGCGGCGAGTGCGTTGTCGACCGTGCTGCTGTGCTCACTGACGGCCTACGTGCTCAACCCTTCGGCATCGGTCGCCTTCTGGACGCGCTACGTCAATGACCAGGTCCGCATCGGGACCGTCACCTACGTCTCCAATCAGAGCCTCGAAGGGTCTCTCGAGCGCGCGACGCACCACGTGTGGTCGTCACCGGCGATGGAATCGGTGCAGGCGGCGACCGTCGTGGTGGGCGTGGCCCTGGGGTGGTGGGCGTGGCGAACGTCCTCGACCCTCTTCGGGGTCCTTATCGTCGCGGGTGCGGGTTTGATGGCGTCACCCATCTCGTGGGCGCACCATATGGTCTGGATCGTACCGGTGTTGCTGTGGATGTGGTGGGGCAGTGATCGACCGCGGCACGCGCGATGGTGGGCCCTCGGCACGGCGGCGCTCTTCTACGTCGCTCCGATGTGGCTCGTGGCGCACGGACCGCCCTTCGACGCCCACGAGCACGGTTGGACCCTGCTGGCCGCCAACAGTTTCACCGTGGCCACCCTCGCCCTGCTCGCGGGTGCGACCGTGACGCTGCGCGCTCGCGCTCGCAGCGCACGTCACCCGCTCGGCGCGGCGGAGCCGTTGTGAGGGATCAGCACACTCGATGATCGCGCCGCGCGGCGCGTAAGTCCTGGACCGGGCGCGTGGTCGCCCCCTCGGTCGTGCACCTCTCCGGACTCCGCGTCCTCGGGCGCGACGTCGGTGGGGCAGGTGACGTTCTGAAAAGCCCCAGAATTAGGTCCTTTTGAATCCTGACTAATCCACTAAGATTTGATGATTATGCGCTCAGGTCGGTCGCGGAAGGAGTACGAAGAGTGTCACAGGAATCACCCTCGCTGGTCGTGGAAGAAGGCATCAAGCGTGACAGCAAGAACTTGCGCGGCTCGATTCTCGAGGACCTCGCGACGTCGACGCCGAACCTGTCGAGTCCTTCGGAACACTTGCTCAAGTTCCACGGCATCTACGCCCAGGACAATCGTGACGTGCGACGCGAGCGCGCCCAGGCGGGCGAGCCCCTCGAACACATCTTCATGATCCGCGTGGCGATCCCCGGGGGCCAACTGAGCTCGTCGCAATGGCTCGCGCTCGATGACATCGCCGAGGAGTTGGCCGACGGTTCGATTCGTCTGACCACTCGCCAAGCAGTGCAGTTCCACGGCGTTCTCAAATTCAGTTTGCAGGAACTTTCGACGCGACTGCACGATCACGCCATGACGTCCTTCGCCGCGTGCGGCGACGTCGTGCGCAATACCGTCATGTGCACCAGCCTGGTCTCGGACGACGCCCACACCCACGTGACGGAACTGGCGAATCACCTCGCGCGCACCTTCAAACCCGCGACGAAGGCGCACTGGGAGATCTTCGTCAATGGCGAGCGCGCGGCGAGCATCGAACCCGAACCCGAGCACGGTTTCTACGGCGACACCTACTTGCCGAGAAAGTTCAAGATCGCCATCGCGCACCCCGAGGAGAACTGCGTGGACGTGCTCGCCCAAGACCTGGGGCTCATCCCGGACGTTCACCCCGAACTCGGGACGGGATATAACGTCGTCATCGCCGGCGGTCTCGGACGGTCCTACGCTCAGCCCGACACGTTCGCGCGCCTCGCGACCCCCCTGACCTTCGTGACTCCCGCGGAGCTCGACGACCTGATCCGCGCGGTACTGGTCACGTATCGCGACCTCGGCGACCGCACCAATCGGCGACGTGCGCGGATGAAGTACCTGGCGGCGGACTGGGGCGTGGAAGGGTTCTACGCCGCTATCGAACAGCGCTACGGCCGCGCGCTGCGCGCTGCGTTGCCCCTGCGCCTCGGTGCCGCTGACGACCACCTCGGGTGGCGGACCCTGGGCGACGAGACCCTCGAGGTGGGTATCCGCGTCGGGGCGGGCCGAGTGCGCGACGACGTCGAGGGTGGCGGACTGCGCAGCGCGTTGCGCGAACTCGCGATGGCGCGCGACCTGAGGTTCCTCATCACCCCCCAGCAAGACATCGTGGTCTCCGCGATCGATGTCGAGGACCGTGACCTCGTGATCGAGGTCCTCGCTCGTCACAAGGTGCGAGGCGTTGAGCAGCTCGGCCAGGTCGAGCGTTCCGCACTGGCGTGTCCCGCCCTGCCTACGTGCAGCCAAGCCCTCGCCGAGGCGGAGCGGCGTCTCCCGTCGCTGGTGGGCGACCTGCAGTCCACGCTCGACGAGACCGGTCTCGGCTCGCGGCGACTACAACTGCGCATGACCGGGTGTCCGAACGGCTGCGCTCGTCCGGCGGTGGCCGAGGTCGGCGTCGTGGGTCGCACCAAGAACACCTACGACCTCTACCTCGGTGGGGGACTGCGCGGTGACCGATTGGCGACACTTCACCACGAGAAACTCAAACTCGAGGAGATACCCGCGGTTCTCGAACCCCTGCTCGAGCGTTGGCGTGACGAGGGGCTGGCGGATGAGACCTTCGGTGACTTCTACTCCCGGGTCGTCGTGTCGTGAGCGTCTACCTCGTCGGGGCGGGTCCCGGTGACGCGGATCTGTTGACGCTGCGCGCCGCCCAGCTCCTCGCGCGCGCCGACGTGGTGGTCCACGACCGGCTGATCGGTCCCGACGTGCTCGAACTGGTCAGCGCGCGCACGGTGTGCGTCGACGTGGGCAAGGTCCCCGGGACGTCGCACACCCAAGGTGACATCAACGAGTTACTGGTGGAGCTCGCGGGACGCTACGACACGGTGGTTCGCCTCAAGGGCGGCGACCCCTTCGTCTTTGGTCGTGGCGGTGAGGAGGCTCTGGCACTACTCGCTCGCGGGGTCGTCGTGCACGTGGTGCCGGGCGTCTCCTCGGCGTTCGCCGCGCCGGCGCTGGCGGGGATCCCCGTGACGCACCGCGGCGCCTCGCACGGCGTCTGTGTGGTCACCGCCACGGCCGAGGAAGGGCGCGTGGTTGATTTCGAGCGCCTGGCGAACGTCGACGTCACCCTGGTCGTGTTGATGGGCGTGGCCCAACGCGCCACGATCTCGGCTCAGTTGTGCCGCGGCGGGCTCGATCCGGCGACGCCGGTGGCGGTCGTCCAGCGAGCTTCGCTCGAGGATCAACTCGTGGTGCGCGCCCGACTGGATCAATTGGCTGATTTGGACGTCATCGCCCCCGCGGTGATCGTGGTGGGCCCCGTGGCGGCCCTCGACCTCGGACTCGACGCGCTAGTGGATGAACTGGTGGCCGTAGCGTGATGTTGCCCCTCGCGTTGGACCTTTCGGGCCGTGACGTGCTGGTGATCGGACTCGGACGCGTCGGACGCCACAAGGCGTGTCAGTTACTGGCGGCGGGTGCTCGCGTCCACGTCATCAGCGAGGGGCTGATCGCCGAGGTGCCCGCGGGGGTGGCGTCGGTGCAGGTGCGGGCGTATCGCCCCGGTGACCTCGAGGGATACCTCCTCGTCGTCTCGGCCACCGGCCGCGGTGGCGTCAATGACCAGATCGTCGCCGAGGCCCACCAGCGTCACGTTCTACTCAACGTGGTGGACGATCCGGCGCGGTGCAACTTCTACTTCACCTCGGTGTATCGCGACGGTGACGTGACCGTCTCGGTCTCCTCGTCGGGTGCTTCGCCCTCTCTCGCGCAGTGGGTACGGCGTCGCGTTCAAGAGATGTTGCCGCCGGGACTCGGGGCGGTGGCCAGTACCTTGCGCGCCGAACGCGCCGAGCTGCACGCGCGCGGCCAGAGCACGGAGCGCGACTGGAGCCGGCGCGTCGAGGAACTGACCCGCGACCTCTAGTCGATCGAAGCGCTCACCGTGACCGGCTCGAGGTCGTCGCGTGCGTCCTCACGGGCACCGCGCACCCACGACGCGCCGGCGGCGAGCAGGCTGGCCACGATGGCGAAGTCGAGGGCCGCGTGCAGTCCCGTGCGAAAAGAGGAGCCGATGAGGGTCGGGAAGAAGCTCGGGCCGATCAACTCCCTTCGCTGGACCAGACTGAGGTGAGCCAGACCCGAGGGTCCGAGCAGGTGCTCAATGGGGTTCACCCCGAGGAACGCGGCGAAGAGGGTGGCGATAGGAGGTAGGTGCGATGCGTGGGTGGCCGCGGCGGCACTGACGCCGTGGGCGAGGAGACCGGAGTAGAGGTGGGACGAGAGCGAACTCGAGAGCCCGGCGATCAGCAGGGTGAAGAACAATCCGATGGAGAACACCTGGGCCGAGTTCTGAAACGTGGTGTACATCCCCGAGCCCGCGCCACGGTGCTCGGCGGGTAGTGCGTTCATGACGCCGGCTCGGTTGGGCGATCCGAAGGCCGCCATGCTGAGACCGGTGAGGAAGAGCAGGAGACCGAACACCCAGT
The DNA here is from genome assembly GCA_029850535.1 of Actinomycetota bacterium. Lineage (GTDB taxonomy): Bacteria > Actinomycetota > Acidimicrobiia > Acidimicrobiales > RAAP-2 > RAAP-2. Next base: position 22,487 of record JARCRU010000077.1, read on the forward strand.
AGTGGAAGTCGACGGGCAGGGTCTCGAGGAGACCGAAACACATGGCGGTGCCGATCATGCCGCCCGAGGCGAAGGGACGGGCGCCGAATCGGTCCGACAAGTAGCCACTGAGGGGCCCTGAGATGAGCATGCCCGCGGTGAGAGGGATCATGGCCACCCCCGCCCACAGCGGCGTGCGCTCAAAACTCATGCCGTGCAGGGGCAACCAGACACCCTGCAGCCAGATAATCAGCATGAACATTAGGCCACCACGGCTGAGCGCCGCGAGGAAGCTGGCCGAGATTCCCGCAGTGAAGGGGCGGATCTTGAACAATTGAAGTCGAAACATCGGGACCTCGACCCTGCGCTCGATGACGGCGAACGCGAACATCGTGGTCACGCCGGCACCCACGCAGCCGAGCACCAGGGGACTGGTCCATCCCATCGTGTGTCCTCGGTAGGGTTCGATGCCGTAGGTGAGGCCGACCATGATCAACACCATGCCCAGCGCGAAGGTGGTGTTGCCGAGCCAGTCCACGTGGGCGCGATGGCGTTCGCCGAGCTCGCGCAGCGCGAGGTACCCCCACACGGTGCCCACGAGGCCCACCGGCACGCTGACGAGGAAGATGAGGTGCCAATCGAAGGGGGCGAGGAGGCCGCCGACGATGAGTCCGATGAACGTCCCGCTAAAGGCGGCGGCCTGATTGACGCCCATGGCGAGACCGCGTTGGTGCCGAGGGAAGGCGTCGGTGAGGATGGCGGAGGAGTTGGCCATCAGCATGGCGGCGCCCAGGGCCTGGAAGAGTCGCATGATGATCAGCCACAGTCCGGCGGCGTGCCCGTGCATCCAGGTAATTGACAAGGCGGCCGAGAAGAGGGTGAAGACCGCGAAGCCGGCGTTGTAGATGCGCACCCGTCCATACATGTCGCCGAGGCGCCCGAGGCTCACCACGAGCACACTGGTGACGACGAGGAAGCCCAGGATCATCCACAACAGGTAGAAGGAGTTGCCCGACTGCAACGGGTCTAGGCCGATTCCTCGAAAGATCGCCGGCATCGCGATGAGGACAATCGAGGAGTCAATGGTCGCCATCAACATACCCAGGGTCACGATGAACATCGCGGTCCACTTGTAGCGGTCCGGTGGCGTCGCGTCAGGGATCACGGTGCTCGTCGGGTCTCACTTTCGCCGTCGCCGCCGTCGGCGCCGGCCATGCTTCGAGGGTGGTCTCACCAACGAGATGCGCGCCCCAGTCCCCACGAGTGGAGGAACTCGATGAATACTAACCCGGTGTCGAACGGGCGCGTTGTCAGTTGGCGACGAAGGGTCGCGAACGATCTCGTCGCGCCGTACTCGTGGCGTCGTGGCGAGCGGCGAGTGCCCCGTGGGCGTGGTCCGCTGCGGCGGCCACGTCCGTGTCCACGTAGCGCCCGCGCAATACCAAGTCGCGCTCGGCCTGCGACGAGGGGTGCGCCAGGCGGATGAGGTACCAGATCAGTGGGGAGAGGACGAACACGTAGACAATCGTCCAGCCCCACCAGTGGAACGACGCGGTCTGACTGAGGGCCAACTCTCCACCTCGCCGAGTCGCGCCGGTCAAGGTGGCTCGATAGCCGGGGGCAATGAAAGAGGCCAGTTGGCCACCGAGGACCTTGAACTGCGCCGGCAGCAATCCGGTGTTAACCACGACGAGTTGGCTCACCCCCGGGCGAAGAGTGCTCGTCGTGACGATAACGCCGCGCACCAGCGGCTTGAGCAACCAGATGGGCACCGCCACCATGACCGAAACGAAGAGACGGTCCCACTCGCGGCGGTGTCGGATCGGTAGGAGTCGCCGCAGGATCAAGATGAGCGAGAGCGCCAGGGCGAGGAACGGCAGCGCCAGGTCGATCCACCCGAGTCCGGCGGCGCTGAGGACCGCGCGCCCGCGAACCATCGAGGGTTCGATGCGCCAGGGGTCGACCACGTTGGCCGCGTCGCCCTTGGTTTCCACGCTGCCGTTGGCGAAGACGTGGACGATGCGGTGGGTGTAGACCGAGGTGAGCCCCGGCGGGACGAAACTGATCACTTCACCGACGGACAGGTGAGTCCCGGCGGGCTCGTCGAGCACGAGTGCGCCGACGCAGATGGTCGGACACATCGAAGGGCTCGACACGACGTAGTCCGAACCGAAGAAGAGTCGCCACCCGGCGAAAGCCACGATGGCGACGACGATCACGAGGATGCTGATGCGCAGGCTCCAGATCATGGGTCGATGAGTGGTGACTGGCTCACCGCTCGGCGAGGATGGGCTCTCGGTCCTGGCGCGGACCCGTCGCGGTGTCGGTACTCCCTGACTGGTCATAGTCTCACCACCGCTTGGGGGTAGTTCAGAGTGGCGCTGAAGGAGCTCGCTTGGACGACGTACGTCTCGGGAATGAGTAGTCGAAGCCCGCTCGCGTTGATGTTCACCGCGCCGCCCACGTCCATGGTCGTGGTGATGGTCACCGGGCTCGTCGTCGTGACGGTGGGTACGACAACATTTAGTGCGGTGGCCGCGGTAAATGCGGCCGAGGGCGCCGCGCAGGCGCCCGATGACGCGGGAGCTTCGCAGGTGGTGACGGTACCTTGGGTGGTGGCGACGGTCAGGTGGACGAGCGCGCACGGCGACGCGACCGCAGGAATCGCTCCAACGTAGGCCCTGGTACCGGTGTCGTCGAGGGGCCAGTAGGCAACGGGTCCATTCGCGCTGAGGTTCGTCGAGTAGGCGCTCATGCTCGCCGAGGCGTAGAGCGCGGCGATGCTGGCGGCGCTGAGTGCCGACGACAACACGCCGACCCCGGCCAATGATCCCGTGAAGAACGCGTTCGCGGGCGGGTCACTCCAGCCGCGCTGGGCATTGGACCATCCAATGTGCCAGTAGCCAACGTAGCGCTGGGCCGATGTGACCGAGGCATCGGTGGCGACCAGAGCCCCGTCGACGTAGAGTCGCAACCCCGACGTCGCGCCGCTCGAATCGAGCGTCACGGCCACGAAGTGCCACTGCGCATCGGCGTAGGTGTTGGGTGACCTGACCTCGCGGACCGCTTGGGGATACACCCCGGCTACCACGTGACCGGTCTTGTCGATCCAGATCATTCGGTCCCAGGAGTTCGGTGCGGCGCCGGGGTAGGTATTGGAGAAGGAGAAGATGCTGCCTGACGTCGTCGTCTTGAACCACGCCACCTGAGTGAAGACGTTGGGGCCGCTGTAGGCGTTGAGCGTACTGAAGTCCCCCGACGACGGACCTAGGGTGACCGCGGTGGCACCGAGGGGGCCAGCGTCGCCGAAGCTCACGTCGCCGTAGGCCAGGGCGGTATCGGTACCCGTGGCACTGACGGCCTCTTGGGCGCCGCACGTGGTGACGTCGAGGCGACCGAGCGAGGGGGGAAGGGTGCCGAGGTTCGAGAGCGCGACGCTCGCGCTCGCCGGGGTGGTGGTTAGTGGGACCGTCGGCAGGGTCGATCCCGGGCACGACGCGACATTGGTCGATACCGTCGCGACCGAGGAGTCGCAGGACACGACGCCACTCGTCGAACGCAGCACCAAGGTGCCCGAGGAGAAAGTGTTCGCAGCGTCCACGATGGTGGCACTCATCACCGCCGCCGAGGCGGCTCCCACGCTCAGCGCGCTCCACGCCAGGGACGTGAGGGTCCCCCTAATCCACCAGTGTCGCTTCTTCTTGGACGCGTTATTCACGTGGGACGATTCACCGGGATAGTCGACTCCGATTCGTAGAGAACGTCACCAACCCGACTCCGAGGAGTTCGACGTCGGGTTGGTGAGGGTTCCTAGGCCTGGTTCCAGGTCATGGTCATGGACGCCGCGAGACCCTGATCGGCATTGGTGGCCGAGGAGTCGAGCATGGCGGTGAAGGTGTAGGCCTGACTAGCGCCCGGGGCCAGGAGAACCATGCCGGGCGAGGAATTCTGATCAATGGTGCCGAGCGTGGCCGCTCCCGCGAGGGTGCCCGCGCTGGTAGGTACGCTCGGGCATGCCACCGTCGCGCTGGCCGGGTAGAGGCACTTGCCGGCGATGCCGACGCTGAAGTCGACCTTGCCGCAGAATCCTGTGGTGTCAGAACCGACGTAGCCATTCGCGTTGGACGCGGCCGCGGCGCTGCAGGCGCTGAAGACGAGGCTCTCCAGTGACGCCGTGACGTTGCCGGTGTTCTTCATGGTCACCGTCGTGGTGAGGGGGGTCCCTGCGGGCAACTGGTCAAGCGTGCCGACGAGTTTGTTGATGGCACAGTTGGCGGAGTTGGCACTCGTCACCGTTCCCCCTAGGCCACTGCCGGTGGAGAAGCAATTGGTTACGCCCTGGGACTCCTCGAGCTGCATCGTGCCCGCGGAGAAGGTGTTGGCGTTGTTTACGATCTGCGCGCTGAAGCCCGCGAGCGAGGTCATCGCGGTGGTGGACAGTGCGACGACGGCGAGGCCGGCCGTCGCCAGGGCGCCGAAGCGCGCGGACGCGGTCTTGAACTTGAACTTGATCATTGAATTTCTTCCTCTTGTTGATGAACCGGGAGGTTCGGGCTCGGTTGACGTGAAGCGAATCTCACACTGGATACTGCGGCTCTTCGCTTCTACGGGAATTGCGGTCACCCCGTGAAGGGGTCCCACCTACGCTAACCGAGGATGTCTACAATTTGCGGCATTTGTCTGGGAATTGATGCAACATTGTTGCTGATAAAAAGGATGAAAATTACTCACGGTCGCTGAGAAATATAAAAAAATTCAGTAAAATTCTTATGGACGTTTAGGAAAATATTCTTGGTACTGACGATGTTAAATACCTGATGACAAGGATGTCCATCCGTCCCTGAGCGGGGCTCTCGGTCGAGTTGGGGACACGAGAGGGTGACAGTGCGGTGAATAATTTGTGTCCGCCCGCTCGATCTGCGACGGTGAACCCACTGAGAAGTGTCTCAGTTACCTGGTGCGTCCATCCTGACTGGGGGTCAGGCGACGACGCAGCAACAGCATGAACGCTCCTCCGGTGAAGGAGAACGCGCCGACGCTGAGGGGCCACCAATTGCTCAGGCCGCTGCCGAAGAGCCCGGCGATGATTGCCGGGGCGAGTGCGCTCGAGAGCCCCCAGGACAGTCCCTGAGCGGCGTTGTAGCGACCACGCAAATGCTCGGGGGCGATCTCGTTGACGATGGCGGGGCCGATGGGCGAGAGCATTGTTTCCCCTACCGCGAAGACGATCATCGCCGCTGAGATGATCAGGATCGCGACGTACGAGGGAAGTGCGAGCGACAGCGCGAGGACGATCCAGAAGAAGCTCCACATCACGCCCACCATCGCCAGGATGCGGGTGCGACTGCGACCGCTGATGGCGTTGATGACGAATAACTGCGCGAGCACGATCACGCTCGTATCGACGAACAAGAAGATGCCAATGACGTGAACCGAGAGGTGCAGGTTGTTCACCACGAACAAGCTCAGTCCCGCGTCGATCGCGGAGTAACCGCCCAGCATCAAGACAATGGACCCCAAGACGAACAGCACGAGACGACGATCGCGCAAGACCTCCCTCCAGCCCTCGCGACGCGCGTCCGAGGAGGCCTCGTCCCCCGTGCTCACGCTTTCGTGACCGTATTTCCACAGCGTGGCGTAGCAGGCACCAGCGACCAAGGTGACGAGGGCGTTGCCCAGGTACAACCATTGAAACGAGAGCGGATGGTGCAAGTCAACGACGGAGGCCGACACCAGGCCGCCGCAGCCAATGCCGAGATTGACCAGCATGAAGTTGAAGCCGTAGGCCCGTTGGCGGTGTTCGGACGCCACCAGGCGTACCAGCAAGGTACTTCCGGGCCCCCAACCCGCACCACCGAAGACCGCGAGGACGAGTCCTCCGACAATGGCGCTGTTTTCGGAGTGGATATAGGCCCAGTAGACCAGCGCGATGGCATTGGTCACACTGGTGATGAGCAGCACCTTCACTGGACCGATGCGGTCGGTCAGTGATCCCCACAGGGGACTGCTGAGGAGGCCGGCGAGTGACGAGACCCCGAGGAGCAAGGTGGAGAAGTTGGTGGAGAAGTGCAGCACGTTGTGCAGGTACACCACGTAGAGCGACAAAGTCAGACCGATCGCGAAGCATCCGACGAATACACCGAGGAAGAATCTGCGCAGGGGCGCGTCGAGGGCGCGTCGAAAGTCTGAGGGGATGAGAGGTTCGACGAGATTCACAAGGTCATCAGGCTACTTCTCGAACTTGTGAGCAGAATCACAAGGCCCAGAATTTTCCTGCACTTTGGCCGTTACGATGGTGGGGTGTCCCGTTGGATGCCAGTGCGAAAGAACTAATTTGTCAGCTATGCGTTTGCCCCAGAGTCGAACGGACCTTCTCCTGGAAATCGCACCCGACGTGGAACGCCTCTATAACCGGCATATGGAAGCGCCGCGCCTGTGGTATCCACACGAGCAGATCGACTGGGGTAGTGGTGAAGATTTCGGCACTCATCCCTGGAGCGAGGCTGACTACCCGGTGGCCGAGGGCGTGCGAAGTTCTATCTACGTGAATCTGCTCACCGAGGACAACCTGCCCTACTACACCAACTCGATTCTCGCGCATGCCCCACAGGGTCACCCGATTCGCGACTGGAACTATCAGTGGACGATGGAGGAGAACCGCCACTCCATGGTGATGCGTGACTGGGTGCACATCAGTCGATGTATCGATCCCGTTTTGCTCGAAGATGGTCGTCGCGTGCAAATGTCACGAGGCGAGGTGCCCCAACCTGACAGTTTCGCGGATCTGATCTGCTACGTCTCCTTCCAGGAGCGCGCGACCCAGATTGCCCACCGCAACACGGGCGCACACCTCCCTAAGGACGACAAGATGGGTCGCAACGTGTTGGCCCTCGTCGCCGGTGACGAGACGAAGCACTACCTCTTCTATCGTGACTTAGCCCTCGCCGCCTTCGCGATCGATCCCTCGACCATGATGATTGCCGCGGCCAAGCAGGTGACGAACTTCGCAATGCCCGGCACGGGGATCCCCAGCTTCACCCGTCACGCGGTGCGCATCGCTCGCGAGGGAATATACGGACTGACCCAGTTCCTGAAAGACGTCGTCACTCCGGTACTGGATCTCTGGGACGTCGATCACCTGGCCGGACTGAGCAAGGAAGCCGAGAGCGCCCGCGTGGAACTCGATAGCGTCGTCACCAAGATCACCGGAACCGTCGAACGCATGGCCCAGAAGGCGGCTTCGGCGGCCAGCTCGGCCCTGAGTTGAGCGAGGGTCACCCGAGTTCTCGGAGTTCGTCGTAGCGCTCCGTCAACGCCGTGGCGTCACCGCTTAGTTCGAGGACTTTGTCGCGCGAGCGCGTGAGGCGAGCGAAAGCGACCTCGTGACGCCGTAGGCCGAAGGCGTGAGCGACCGCGAGGAGCACCCCGTCATTGGCGGCTCCGTCGATTGCTCGCGCCGCCACGCGAACGATCAGCGATCCGTTGTGAGAGCCGCCGACCCCGGGGTGACGCGACCCGGGGTGCACGTGCACCCCGATCGAGATTCGGTCGTGGCTCATGACTGGAGAGTACTTCTCCTAGGCTGGGTGCCGTAGGAGGAGAGACGCGTGGGACTGAGTTTGCGTGAGGCAATTTCCCAGGTGACCGCCCCCGGTCAACTCTTCGAGGTGACGACGCGCACCGTCGATGGAGTGACGCGCCGCGTCTTTTCCAACTCACCCACCACATTGCGCGACATCTTCGACGGGGCTCGAGGTGTGCACGAGACCTTTCTGGTCTACGAAGGCGAAGAGTGGTCCTTCGACGCGGTCATGGTCGCGTCGGACGAATTCGCCGACTCCCTGGTGCACCGCTTCGGCGTGGGCCACGGCGATCGCGTGGGGATCGCGATGAGGAACCTTCCCGAGTGGATCGTGGCCTTCAGCGCGATTGTCTCGGTGGGGGCGATCGCGGTCTCGCTCAACGCCTGGTGGACGTCGGATGAACTGGACTACGCGATCTGCGACGCTGACGTGCAAGTACTCGTGGCCGACTGGGAGCGCTGCGAGAAGGTTCTCGAGACTTGTCGACGTCGACAGACACCGATCGTCGTGGTGCGCGCTGACGACACGAATCCGCTGCCCGCGGGCGTGGCGCACTGGGGTGAGGTCGTGGTGCGCGGCGCACCACTGCCCCGGGTGGAGTTATCGAGTTTCGACGACGCGACCATCTTGTACACCTCGGGGACGACGGGCCAACCTAAGGGCGCTGTCTCGACGCACGACGCGATCTGTCAGACCCTGATGGCGTTCTCCACGGGTCTGATCGTCGAGGGGCAACGTCGAGGACCACGCGACCACCCCGCGGGTGACCCCACCTGTTTCATCTTGATCGTGCCCCTCTTTCACGTCACGGGTTGCGTACCCGTGATGCTGTCGAGCTTCTCGTGGCACTTCAAATTGGTGATGATGCACCACTGGGACCCCGAGCAGGCGTTGGGGCTCATCGAGAAGCATCGCGTCACCAACGTGGTCGGGGTACCCACGCAGTCGTGGGACCTTCTCAACTGCCCCGATCGCGACCGCTTCGATACCTCGTCGCTCGTGACGGTGGGTGGCGGCGGGGCACCCGCGGCGTCGACCTTGGTGGCCCGGGTGGAGGAGTCCTTCGCCAATGCCCGGCCCAATTTGGCCTTCGGCATGACCGAGACGAACGCCTACGGGCCCCAGAATTACGGCGACGACTACCAGCGCCTGCCCGCATCCACTGGTCAGACACCGACCGTCGTGATGGACGTCGAAATCCATGACGCCGTGGGGCAGGTGATGGCCCCCGGGGCGATAGGTGAGATCTGGGTGTCGGGACCGACGCTCTTTCGGGGCTACTGGCGCCAACCCGAGGCTACCGCCGACGCCCTGGTGGCGGGCTGGCTGCGCACCGGTGACGTGGGCCACCTCGACGAGGAGGGGTTCCTCTTCATCGAGGACCGACTGAAGGACATGATCCTTCGCGGGGGTGACAATGTCTACTGCGCGGAGGTCGAATCGGTGCTCTTCGAGCATCCCGACGTCCGCGAGGCGGCGGTCTGCGGTCTGCCCGACGAACGACTGGGAGAATCGGTGGCCGCGGTGGTCGTGTTGCGCGAGGGCGCGCAGCTCGACGAGCTTCAACTCGCCAGTTTCCTCGCGGGGCGTCTCGCCCCCTACAAGATACCGACGCGCGTCGTCTTCACCTACGATCGGCTACCGGCGAATGGCGCGGGCAAGATCTCCAAGGTCGATCTCGCGCGGCACTATTTTCGTAGCAACCGATGAATCGCCTCGCGGGCGTAGTCGGCGAGGTTGAGTTCGTCGAGTTGGCCACTGGGGTACCACGCGGCGTGATCGGTCGTGCCGTGCACCTCGTGGGTGAGTTCGCCACTGAGCCAACGGACGGTGTAGATGATGCGAACCGTGTGGATACGGTCGCCGTTGTCACGTTTGCGTACGTCACTCGTGACCGAGAAGAGTTCGGGAAGATCAACACTGAGCCCCGTCTCCTCCTTGAACTCTCGAACCAGAGTCTCCTCGGGGGTCTCACCAAAGTCGATCCCTCCGCCGGGCAACCACCACAAGGGGGGCTGGTGCTGGGGATTCGAGGAACGTACGAGGGCGACCGCGTCCTCGTGTAACAAGATGCCGTATGCGCGCACGCTGCTGTGTTGCTTACTCATGGGGCCTCGAATCGGTCGCGTCAGCCACTTTTGGCGCGCGATTGAGTCTACGGGGCGTGAGCGCGTCTAGCGAGTGCGCGGGAAGCCCAGATCGATCTGGGACTCCGAGGGCAGGGGCCAACGGGTAGTCACGACCTTGGCGCGCGAATAGAACGCGATACCCTCGGGGCCGTAGATATGACTGTGGCCGAACAACGAGTTCTTCCAGCCGCCGAAGGAGTAACTCGACACCGGTACCGGAATCGGCACGTTGACCCCGATCATCCCGACACTCACCTGACGACTGAAGAGACGAGCGGCGTTGCCGTCGCGAGTGAAGATGGCCGTTCCGTTGCCGTAGGGGTTGGCGTTGATGAGCGCCACCGCGTCGGCGTACGTCGCCACTCGCGCCACCCCGAGCACCGGTCCGAAGATCTCGTCGTCGTAGGAACGCATTCCGGGCGCCACGCCGTCGAGGAGGCAGGGGCCAACGAAGAATCCCGGCAACGACGCCAGTGCGGTACCGTCTCGCACCACCGTGACGCCGGGGTCCGGCGCGGTGACGTAGGAGAGAACTCGCTGACGGTGTTCACTGGTGATGACGGGACCAAAGTCGCTCGCCGGATCGTCACCGGGTCCCACGTTGAGCCGGTCCACGCGTTCGGCGATCTTGGCGACGAGTTCGTCGGCGATGTCGCCCACCGCCACCACGACGCTGATCGCCATGCAACGTTCACCCGCGGCCCCGAAACCGGCGTTGATGGCGGCGTCAGCGGCGATGTCGAGATCGGCGTCGGGCAACACCACCATGTGATTCTTGGCTCCACCGAGGGCCTGGACGCGCTTGCCGTGGGCGGTGGCGGTGGCGTAGACGTGGCGGGCCACGGGCGTCGAACCGACGAAACTCACGGCGTCCACACCCTCGTGTTCGAGGAGTTGAGTGACGGTGGCGGCGTTACCGTGGAGCACGTTGAAGACTCCGGCGGGCAACCCCGCCTCAGTGAGCAGTTCTCCGAGGCGCACCGCGACCGAGGGGTCACGCTCGGATGGCTTCAAGATGACCACGTTGCCCGTCGCTAGAGCGTTGGCCGCCATCCACAACGGCACCATGATCGGAAAGTTGAACGGCGTGATGGCAGCGACCACACCGAGTGGCTCACGGAAGGAGTGCACGTCGACGCCGTCGGCCACTTGGGAGGAGAACCCTCCCTTTAGGTGCTCGGTGACGCCGCAGGCGTACTCCACGTTCTCGAGACCGCGCGCAATCTCGCCCTTGGCGTCGGCGATGGTCTTGCCGTGTTCGGACGTGATCACGGCGGCCAGTTCCTCGACGTGGGTGACCAAGAGGTGGCGAAACGAAAAGAGGATATTGGTGCGTTGCGAGAGGCTCGAATGGCGCCACGTCTGCCACGCGACGCGCGCGTTCGCGACGACCTCATCGACGTCGTGGGTGGATGGCAGGGGCACTCGGGCGATGATCTCACCGGTCGCGGGGTTGTAGACCGGTAACTCGCCCGGCGCGGAGACTGCTTCGGCGTTGATGTAGTGAGGGATGCTGCGCATGGGTTTCTCCTTGTTGCGTCCAATCTACCGGTGGGGATCGTTCCGCGACGAGCCGGGGTCGCTCATTAAGGTGGAGCGGTGACCGACAACGAAACCACCCTTCTCGCCGACGCCGCGGCCGTGGAACCCGACGGCGAAGGGCGCTACGTCGTTGAACTGTCGCGGCGGTTCACGGTCTTCGACATCCCTAACGGTGGATATTTGCAGTGCGTGATGGCCAGTGCGGCACTCGCCGCGGCGAGCGACGCCGGAGCGCCGCACCTTCACGCCACCGCGGTCACGACGAACTTCATCACCACGCCGGTCGTCGGGCGCGCGCAATTGAGCACCGAAGTTCGTCGCGTGGGTCGCGGTGCGTCCTTCGTCCACGTCGCGCTCGCCCAAGAGGGGGTCGTCACGACGGAGTCCCTGGTCACCGTGGGTTCTTTGTCGGAGACGTCGCGCACGCGCTACCAGTCGCCGGCCGCTCCCTCGTTGGCGCCGGTCGACGACTGCATTGAGTTGCCAGTGCACGAGGAGATGTCGATCCATCGTGCGGTCGAATTACGTGCCGACCCTCAGGATCTGCGGTGGTGGAACGGCGACGTGGGTCCCGGAGAGTTGAGGATATGGCTGAGGTTGAACGATGGGGGAGGGCCCTGGGATCCCTGGAGCGTGCTCTTCGCCACTGACGTGGTGCCTCCGGCGACACTGCCCCTGGGCTCGACCGGCTGGGTGCCGACGTTGCAGCTGACGTCCTACGTGCGACGCGTCCCCTCGAGCGAGTGGTTGCGCGCGCGACAGTGGTGCGCGGTCGTGGCCGATGGACTGGTCGACGAGCGCTGTGAACTCTTTGATGACGCCGGCGAACTGGTGGCAGTGTCGAACCAGTTGGCGATGGTCCGTTTCGGACAGGGCTGAACGTGGGTGGCGCTCGCCTTAACGCCGATGGCTCACTGCAGGTGCGTGCGCGATTGACCATTCCCGCGAGCGAAGTCCAGCTGCGTGTCACGACCTCAGGGGGACCCGGTGGTCAACACGCGAATCGATCATTGACCAAAGTGGTCGCGAGTTTCGACGTGACGACGTCGACGGTCCTGAGCGAAGTCGAACGCGAACTCTTGATCGAGCGTCTGGGGCACGAGGTGAGAGCCAGCTCTTCGCGCTTTCGTTCCCAATCGGCAAATAGAACCGCGGCCCTAGAAGCGCTAGCGCTCAAGTTGCACGCCGGTCTGCTGCGCCAGGCTCCGCGACGCGCGACCCGCCCCACGCGTGCCTCCCAAACGCGACGCGTCGACGAAAAGAAGGCCCGAGCTCGGATCAAGCAGTCGCGTCGCAGCCTAGAGGACTAACTCTCGAGGTGGCGCGAAATCACACCGAGGGCGGTGTGAATGAGTGTGTCGAGCGCGGCGTCAGTGTTCTCGTGAGGTCCAACGATCGGCGTGAGAGTGGCGTAGCCGGCCACGATGAGTGCCCCGTCGTCGCCGGCATCCTCGTCACTCACGTCACCGATGCTCGGCGACGCGGCGCCGAGCATCAGGGGGAGCTCACCTTCGTCGGCCAGCGGTTCGCCTCCCGCGTCGGGTCCGGCGGCCATGACGACCTCCGCAGTGGAGATGCGCGCACGGCGGACCCCACGCAGGTGATCTCGGGTCACGTTAGGGACGTTGAGATTGAGCAGTGTGCGCGACGGTGCGCGAAATAGTTCGTCGAGTACCTCGATGGCCAATCGGGCCGCCAGGTCGTAGTGCACGTCCTCGCCCCACTGCACCGAAACCGCCAGACCCGACAGACCGAGCTGCGCCCCGGACATGATGGCGCCAACGGTACCCGAATGCAGAACGCTGCGCCCGACGTTGGCGCCCGCGTTGATCCCCGAGATGATCAGGTCGGGTTTCATGCCGAACGACCCGATCGATCCGAGGATCGCACACAGGGCGGGTGGAGCCTCGACACCGTACGTGGCAATGTTGCTGGCGCCCGCGATCGCGTGACGCGCGTAGCGCACACTGGGCCGGTCGAAGACGTCGCCCACCGCCGAGGACATGCCCGAATAATTGCGGTCCGGGGCCACCACCAGGGCCTCGCGCTCCTGGCCCACGGGGCATTCGTCGATCCAGGTCGACACGGCTCGCGCGAGGGCGGCGATGCCCGGCGCCATGACGCCGTCGTCGTTCGTCAACAGTATTTTCATACTGGTCACGCTATCTGTCGTAAGTTACTCACCAGTGAACGAGAGGAAAGGTCCCAGTGCTACCGTCCGGTGAACAGATCGCGATTGCCCACGGTGACCAGCGTGCCGTGATCACTCAGGTGGGCGCCACGTTACGTACGTTCGTCAAGGGCGGGGTGGCGGTGGTGGAGGGTTTCGCCGCCGACGAACTGCCCGACGGTGCCCACGGTCAGATCATGTACCCCTGGCCCAATCGACTCTCGCCCGAACCTTGGAGTTTCTCTGGCCGTACGGCAGTGCCGTCGGTCGACGACCATTCGACGGGCACGGCGATCCACGGTCTCGTGCGCTGGAGGCCCTTCGATATCGAAATGGTCAATCAGAATCGTTGCGTGCTATCACTGCTCTTGCACCCGTCACCCGAATACCCCTTCGCCAGTGAGATCGCGGTCGCCTACCATCTCGGCTCGCTCGGGTTGACGGTCACCGCGACGGTGACCAATCGTGATGACGTGCCCATTCCGGTCGGCGTAGGGTTCCACCCCTATCTCGCGGTGACGACGACCACCATTGAGGGCGCGGAGTTGGAAGTTCCGGCTCGGGCCTTCGTCGCTAGCGGTGAGCGCCTGCTGCCGACTGGCGAGATATTGCCCGTCGCGGGTCAAGGACTGGACTTCAGCGCCGCCAAATCGGTGAGCGGGCACGAACTCAATGTCACCTACACCGAACTCGTTCGCGACGACACCGGACTGGCAACCGTGAAGCTTCGCGACCGTGACGGGGCGATGGTGGAACTTCAAGTGGATCGAACCTTTCCCTACATCCAGGTCTACACGGGCGACGAGTTGCCGCACGGACGCCGACGCACGTCAATCGGCGTCGAGCCGATGACGTGTCCGCCCGAGGCGCTGCGTTCTGGCAAGGACGTGATCGTCCTCGAACCGGGCCAACACTGGGCCGGCTCGTGGCGCCTCCGTCGCCTTGAACCCTAGATTCGCGATGCCTCGCGCGCCGGAGTTGATTTCCTCGTGATTTCTGGGAAAATATCGACGTGCCCTCTGTGAAACCGTTGCGCGTCTCTGACGAGACTCAGAACGCCACGCAGACCGCGACGCTGACCGAGCGTCCGTGGAACGTGGTGGTGTGGGACGATCCCGTGACCCCAATGTCGGTGGTGGTGGTGATCTTTCGAAAGATCTTCGGTTACCCCAACAACAAGGCGACGCAGTTGATGCTCACGGTGCACCACGAGGGGCGCGCCATTGTCTGGTCGGGCCCGCTCGAACGAGCTCAGGGTTACTGCGTCAAACTGCAGGTCGCCGGGCTTCTCGCCACTATCGAGCAGGACTCCTAGTGGCCGGTCGTCTCTTCGTGCGCCGTCGCGATGGGCGTATCGAGGTGCGCCTCAATGACGCCGGCCGTGAGATGGCGCGCGAGGCGTTCGGCCACGTCCTCGCGGCCGAGGTGGACCCCGAACACGACTGGCACGCCAGCCTCAATGCCCCGATCAATCCCGGCAGCGACGTGGACGACCCTCTGGCCGTGTTCAACCGCCAACACGACGTCACCTCGAACGTGGAATTGGCCGTGGCGACCCTAAATGAGGAGTTCTTGAATGATGCGGAGGCCTGGGCGTGGTTGTGCTCGCTCCAGGTGGCGCTGCGGGCGTTCATCACGGCCAAGGGCCTGTTGAGTGCGGACCGGCTCGAGGAGTCCGATGAGGGCACTCGCGACTACATCAAGACTCTCCAGATCTTGCTGTTCGCGCTCGCCGACGTGATGTAGAGATCGTCCGACTCGCGCCTCGTCTAGGACGATGCGAGTACGTCGTTGCTCTCGCCCGCGTCGGCGCCGAGGGCCTCCTCGACCGGGGGGCCGCCGTCGACGTCGTCGGTCGAGCCGCGACGTCGCGTGCCACGTCGAGGTCGCCACGTCGAGGCCATCGCCACTAGCGCCAGGGCGGCGACCAGCATGGCGGCATCCTCGTGCGGTGGGAGGTAGGAGAAGGTGATTCTGGAGAGTCCCGCCGGAACTGCCACGGTCTGGGTGAGGTTGTCGACCGAGGTGATGGGTGTCGGGACCCCGTTCACGCGCGCGCTCCATCCCGGCATGCTCAACTCGAGTCGGGTCACGGACGTGGCACTGGGACAATTGACGCTCACCGCATCCACCGTTTCATCGATGACGACACACGTCCCCAGGGCCGTCGTATAGAAGTTCTTCGGATGGGGCAAGACGTACAGGGCGCTCTCGAAGTCCTTGACGATGGGAGTGGTCCCGACGACGGCGCTCAGTGCCGGCGTCAGTGGTTTGGGTTGCACGAGGAGGTACTGCACCCCGAGCGCTTCGTAGTCGGCGATGTGCGCGGCGACCTCGTTCTCTGTCGTCGGGGTGAAGGGCAGTACGAAGGTGCGCGGGACCTGCAGCGACGGGGCGAGATTGTTGTGAATATACGTGGAGAAATTCTGGGGTAGTGGCAAGTCGACGGCGTTGAGCTCATTGATGCCGTACTGCGATCCCCAATTGGGGTTGAGGACGCCGAGCGAGATGAATCGGTTGAGTCCTTCGTTCTGCTGGAGGTAACTCAAGGAGTTGTCGGCGATGTTGATGGACGTCGGACTGCGAAAGGTGGGCACGGTGAAGGCGGTCATGGTCTCGAGGGCCATCAACGTCACCGCCACGACTACGAACGCGCGACCGGTGACGAACTGCAGGCTGTAGCCGAGTCCCGCGAGGGTGATGAAGGGCAAGATGATCAGCGCCGAGACCGCCACCGCGAAACTGCCCGTTACGTGGCCCCCGAGTGGCATCACGGAAAAGACGCCGATCGCGCTGGCCAGAGTCACCCCCAGGGTGGCCCATCGCGCGATGGTGCGTCGGGCCGCGTGCTCGACAATGTCGCTGAGTCCAAGTGCCGCGAGGATGATCACGGCGAACTCCACGGAGGGCCAGATGTAGCGCGCGAAGGCCACGGCGTTCATTTCGGGTAGGAGATTCCAGAGATGACGAAGCTCGAGGAAGTTCAGCACCCCCGCGAGGACCGTCACGATCCACCCCGTGAGGAACCAGCGCAGTGGGCGAAGTCGCGTCCCCACGACGCCGACGATCGCAAACACGGCGACGGTCGCGGTCACGTAGCCCAGTAGGTTGCTCGGCGTCGCTGACGGTCCCGCAAAGAGTGTTCCACCCAAGTATGGATTGACGAGGAGGGGCAAACTATGTAGCGGCGTGGTGGCCTCGCTCAAGCCCCTCGCGGCGTGCGCTCCGACATCGGCGTACTTCGTGAAATCGAAAAAGGCGACGAGAATGGGTAGCGCCAGGGCAATACCGATACCACCACCGAGGGCGAAACGGCCCAGTGCAGGAACTCGGCGCGATCGCTCCAGGCTGAAGAGGCGAGTGATGGCCCAACCCGCCGCGATCAAGCCGTCGAGATAAGCCATCTCGGGGAAACCGGCGTAGACAGAAAGGGCGACGGCCGTCGCCATCAACACCCAGCCGGCCCGGCGCGACGCACGGCTGTGTTCGAGGACGATCTCGATGCCGAGAATGAGCGTGGGAAGAAACGCGACGGGATTAATCGCGGCGTTGCCGATCCACGAGAACGTTCCGTTCAGTGCGAAGAGCACTCCCGCCAGGGTGGCGATAGTCGGTCCCACGCCTAGTCGACGAACCAAGTAGTAGGTGCTCGCTCCGGCAATGAATTCCAGGCTCAGGTGAAAGAGCAGGAGTCCCGCGGGAAAGATGAAGAGCAAAATGAGCGGCAGCAAGGCGGTGGACTGCATCTCGCCGGCGAGAGGTTGGCCCATCCCCTCGAAATAGTTCCACCACGGCAGGTGACCGTGCAAGAGGTCGAGGGCGGCGAGATGGCCGAGTGGTTGGGTGATGAATCCGACGTTCGGATCGACGCTCGGTATCCCGCAGGTCCACAGGCACACCCGAGCTGCGATCGAGGACGTCCACCAGATGGGACTGGATTCATAACCGAAGAAAATGAAGGCACTGTTAGCGATCACGATGGCGAGAAGGATGAGAATTAACGCGCGTAGGTTGACGGACGTGCGACGGGCGTGCAGCCACGTAGTTACGCCGGAAGTCACCGGCCCATCGTAGTGAGAGGGACATTGGCGCTCGGGCCACGTGAGGGCGGAATCCTCGTCTCAACCCTGATAATTTGCTGAGATTCGCGACGAAAGTACGAGATCTCCTGACGGTTCTCGAGTTTTTCCGTGCCAGACCGTTGAGTCGGGCAACGAGGAATTGGCCCATCGCGATGCCGAGGGCACGTCATCGCGATGGTCGAGTGGGTGCAATGCCGCGACACTTCACTCGCGAGTACGGTCGAGAGCGGGCGAAGGTCGCAGAGTTCCGTTATCTCGAACCCCTGGAGCCACGCCAACCTCACCTGAGAGGTGAGGTTGGGCTGAGCGAGGAGAAGACTTCGGGTGCTGACGGCGAGGTAGCCGGAAACCGCGAGGGTCGAGCGAGAGTCCTTGGCGCCCACCGACGAGCGAGGGCCGTCGATGAGGGTTCATTGCGAATTGTGTTCTTTGGCCGCGGTGATGATCCTTCCTCGCGCTCGAAAGTATCGAAACAGTACCAGGACCACTGAGGTCAGCAGTAGCGCCAGTACGATCGCGAGAACCCTCAGCATCGGCCCCGTTCCCGCACTGCTCGCGGTGCCTACGAATGCACAGCCCGCCAGTGAGGCGATGAACAGTTTGGTGAGAGCATCGGACAACTTACTTTTGAGAAGACGAAGTTGACCCAATGAGTCGTCAATGTAGTTCGATTGACTCGTGGGTTCGTCGGCCACTGGCGCTCCTCGAGGTGTCGGACGTGAGTGACGCCTCGTCACTTTCTTAGCAGACGACGCCGCGATCCTTGCCCGTGGTCCCGGGGGGGAGTCAGTGGCTTGTTGCCGCACCCTGCCCTCAATCGTGAGACACGGCCATGGCGCCTGAGACCTGGAGAAACTCTCGACATGGTGACAGACGTCACTTCGAGTTGTCGCAATCAACACCCCGAAACTGCCTCGAGAGCTCACGCGGGGTGCGCCCACGGACTTTTTGGCGAACTTCTCACATCGTTGTGTTGGAATTGTTGGCGCGTTCATTGATTGATGGGTTTCGTCACTTAAATTCTCCGTTGTACACAAGCGGAGGATGAGCCGACTCGCGACCCGCGACGAACGAGGTTTTACCCTGATCGAACTGTTGGTGGTCGTAGTGGTCATCGGCGTCCTGGCCGTGGTGGTGGTGCTCAATCTTGGGGGCGTGGCGTCTCAGGCGACGGCCAGCGCATGTCGTTCGGACGTAAACACGGTCGAAACCGCGATCGGCGCGTATCACACTGAGGCGGGGGATACCTCGCCGGCGAGCATCGCTCTCCTAACGGGGGGCGCGAATCCGTATCTCCAGAGTTGGCCCTCGAGTCTTGCCTACACATTGACCCTGTCGGCGGGAACCCTCTACGTCCAAACCCCGATCGATTCATCCCCAGTGCTCGCCAGCGACGCGAACGCGTGCGCCGGTGCGGCGTCTGGCACGTCCACGACCACCGTCGTCGTCCTCGCGCCCATCGGCACCGACGCCTCGTCGATCGGCACGAATACTGGAACCCTCGTCGGGGGGGGCGATCGCGAGTGGCACCGGTCACTTCTCTGGTGCAGGGTCATTGTCGCTGCCCGGAACGAGTGACTCCTTCGTGAGCACCACGACCTCGGCGACATCCCCGAGCATGTTTTCATTGTCGGCGTGGTTCAAGACGACGTCCTCGGGCGGTTTGATGGGCTTCACCAATTCGCGAAACGCCAGTGGCGTTTACTACGACCGCATGATCTGGTTGGACTCCGCGGGTCATCTCGTTTTCGGAGTCTGGCCAAATACGGTCTCGGAGGTAACCTCTCCGCTCAGCTACAACGATGGCAATTGGCACTCCGTGGTCGCAACGTGGGGGTCCACTGTTCAGGACCTCTACGTGGACGGATCGCTCGTGTCCACTACTCCCTCGAGACCAGTCTTCACCTATGGTGGCTACTGGCACATCGGTTTCGCCGAGACCCCCGGATGGGGAGATGGACCTACAAACGCCTTTTTCACAGGGAACCTCTCAGATGTCGCGGTCTATCCGAGCGCTCTTGACGCGACTCAGGTGGCGAGTCTCGCTCGAGCCACGACCTACGGCGGCGAATCGGTTGCGGTGCTGGCCCTACACCCCACCTCCTTCTGGCCCCTCGACGGACCGTAATGATCGCAGTCACAAATCGCGATATCTTCGCAACGGATGCGGCAATCGGACAGCCACTCTCGTTGCGTGAGGGCGCACACATTTCTTCGGGCAACCCCCGAAGACTACCTTGGTGCGCCGGCCGGGACTTGAACCCGGAACCTGTTGATTAAGAGTCAAATGCTCTGCCAATTGAGCTACCGGCGCGAACCGAGTCTATACGAACGCTCCGATCCCCCGAAGTGGTCGGAGATGATTCACTCACGACGAACTTTGCTGGGTCTTCAACGAATGGGTATCAGTTCATGTCCACTGGATCCGAACGACCCGATGAAGTAAGTCACTCGGTCCATCGACACCGAGTGATGAGAATTGGGGTGAGCGACGGGGGTCGAACCCGCGGCCTCCAGGACCACAACCTGGCGCTCTAACCAACTGAGCTACGCCCACCAAGACTCTCCAGTATTACACAGTCGCGCCCGATGTCGTCAGGCGTCGCACGCTTCGGCACGATTGAACGACGGAAGTGCGTCGAGTAGGGGAGAAAGCAGAGAGTCGGCGTCGCATATTCGCTGAGTACGATTGAAGTGCGCCCCTGTAGCTCAACTGGATAGAGCAGACGGTTTCTACCCGTCAGGTTGCGGGTTCGACTCCTGCCGGGGGCACTGAGACAGCGGGTTCACGATGATTGCGGCAGAGGTCTGGTGCGACAAACCTGCCGACGTGACCCGGCCCCTAGCAGAATAATTTTGCGGTCGCCCCTGAAGAGAGCATTCTCTTCAATAATATTTCCTTGATGTGAAGTAGATGGAGAGGTGGGCTAAATGACACCTCTTCGATGTGGGCGTGAGGGTATAGTGAAAATTAATCAGTCGAGAAAGCCGTCGATAGTGTTGATGAGAGCCGCGAAACTTCCAGTAGTTCATGCTGTCCTCGCGTCGCCGTCGGCGCTGGAGGTGCGTCCGATTCAATTGGTGAGAATCAAACGTCCGGTGTGGCGATGAGTGAAGTGACGAACTCCTCGGTGCACGTCGAAACTGCGGTCAACGTCAGTCTGAGCGACGTCACTAAGGCGTTTGAGGGTGTGGTCGCGGTTGACAACTTGAATCTCAACATCAATGAGGGCGAGTTCTTCAGCTTGCTGGGACCCTCGGGATGCGGGAAGACCACCACCCTTCGTATGATCGGAGGGTTCGAAGAGCCGACCTCGGGTCGCATCGTTCTGGGTGGACGCGACGTGACGTATACCGCGCCGTA
>JARCRU010000078.1 GCA_029850535.1 Actinomycetota bacterium
ATGTCCTCGCCGCCCGCAACCCTTCGCAGGAGTCCGCGAGTGTTGTTGCGTAGTTCGCGTGATGCAATTTCAGACATGCCACAAGTGTAGCACACATGCGACAGAGGAGTGGCTCCTGAGCACGCTCGGACGAGGGCTCTCACGGTGCGAGAGCGGTGGTCGACGATGTATCTGTCCTCGTGGGGTTCGAGTAAGCGCCGTTTCAGACGTAGTTCGGGCGCGCGGAGGCTCAACTATCCCTGTCGGGCCAAGTGTCCTACCTGATGAAAACGGGTGCAAGGGGGTTCGAACATAGTCCCGTTACCTCCACTCGGAGAAGTTACGGAATCGTTAACACCACACTGCCGCTCTTTTGGCCGGCCTCGACATAGTAGGTTGCGGCAACAATCTCTCCGAGTGCAAATTGCCTGTCAATCACGGGCTGGTATCTATCTTTATCGACTAGATCCTTCACAAGGACGAGGTCCTCCTTGCGATAGCGACCGACGCCTACCCTTACACGGCGGTGCCCGATGAATCGCGTCAGTAGAGCGAGAAGCGGAGCGTGGTACATGAATCCGAGGTCCATCGTGAGGTATGTCCCGTCGTGCGCCAGCACGCGTCGGCAACGACGAAATGAGGACTTGCCGACCGCGTCGAAGATCACGTCATACGTAGCGTCGCCTTTGGTAAAGTCATTCTCAAGTCGATCAATCACTACTCGTGCGCCGAGACGGCGAACGATTTCGAGGTCTTTCGTGTCGCATACGGCGCTCACGTCAGCCTCGAAGTAGTGCGCAAGAATCTGCACCATTGCGCTGCCAATGGATCCCGCAGCTCCGTAGACGAGGACCCGCTTTCTTTGCGGATCTGCCGGACGAAGGCACGTAAGGGCTAGGAGCGCCCCATCGGGAATTGCCGCCGCCTCCTCGTATGTGAGGCTGACGGGCTTGTATGCGACCACACCATCTTCGGGCACCGCGACCCACTCGGCATTGGCACCCGCCCGCAAACCGAACACTTCGTCGCCAATGTGGAATTTCGAAACTCCCGGTCCAACCTCCTCAACGTAGCCCGCGAACTCGGAACCAAAGGTCGTACTCCTCGGACGTCGAATGCCCGTGAAGATACGCGTGAAACGGTAGTCGGCGCTGCGTACGCCCATCGCTTCACTGCGGGTGACCGTCGATGCAATCACCCTGACCAGTACTTCACATTTACTCGGAACGGGCCGGTCGACTTCTTCTACTCGAAGGACATCTGGAGGCCCATAGCGGTCGAAGACCACTGCCTTCATCGGCTCTCCTTCTTCATCGAACTCGGTCGCGTAGGTCTTATCGGCGCGCCGTGCCTCCACTTGCGACCCGCTCTGAAGAGCTCCGCCGGCTTCCCACCGGTGGGTCCAGATGGTGCTCGTCGCCCCGTAGGTATGACCCAGCCGCCGTCGGCCAGGATGCTCCGCCGGAAGTTCGCGCCGTCGATCCGAAAGCCCCAAGTCTCCTCGTAGACGGACCGTAGTTCGGCCAGTGTGAAGGTGGGACCGACGAACGCGGTGGCGATGCCGGTGAGGGCGAGGTCGACACGAACTCGCTCGATCGCGTCACCGAGGATCTGCTTATGGTCGAAGGCGAGTGGTTCACATCCTTCTCCGAGCATCTGCGAAATCGGCACGAGTGCAGCGATCGCGGCATCTGTCCCACCGGCGAACCCTCGAACGTCGCGAAGTTCGGCCAGGTAGGCGAGCGTTACGACGTTCATGCGCGGATCACGGTCAGGGTCACCGTAGGCTCCGGACTGTCGCAGATGGTTTTCGGCGTCGACGCCCGTCTCTTCAAGAAGCTCCCTATGCGCCGCCTCCAAAAGTGATTCCTCGGGGCGCTTGAACCCACCGGGGATCGCCCACATGCCCTTGAAGGGCTCGATGCCGCGGCGGACGAGCAGGACGTGCAGTCGGCCCTGGAACATCGTCAGGACGACAGTGTCGACAGTTACCGCAAAGGGTGGAAAGTCGCGAGGAGTGTAGGTTTTGGTCACTATGACCACTATCGTACGGCTTGGTTACAGTGGTTTCTACTACTACGTGACACGAATGCCGGACGTCTCTTCGTCTCACGACAAGTGGATGTCGACTGCCGAGAAGTTGTTGGTCACGTGACCCGTCGGGTTCATCTCGACGATCTCCGCCGACAATTGACTGTGCCGACGATGGAGTCTTCCACTCGCGTGGGAGGCGGTGTATCCGCTGATCGCAGTCATCGTTGCCAGGCCGACGTTGCAGCTGATTCCGGCCAGGTCGACTAGGCCCCGAAATTCTTTCGGCATAACGTGTTGCGTTCATAACGCTAAGGGATATACTAGACAAGTGCTGCAATCGTTCGGCGACAAAGATACTGAACGAGTGTGGTTGCGCGTGGTGGTTCGAAAGTTTCACGGTGACCTTCAGCGAGTCGCCCTGCGCAAGTTGGTAATCCTCGACGCCGCCGAGACCATCGGTGACCTTCGAGTCCCGCCCGGAAATCGGCTTGAGAAGTTGAGCGGAGATCGAGCGGGTCATTACAACATCCGGATCAACGACCAGTGGAGGATCTGCTTCCGTTGGACGAAGGCAGGACCCGAAGAGGTCATGATTACCGATTACCACTGAAAGGAACTGATATGCCAACCCCAGTTGCACCGATACACCCGGGCGAAGTCTTGCTGCTGGATTTCTTAGAGCCGCTCGGCGTTACCCAGCACCGTCTCGCGGTTTCGATTGGGGTCCCGCCCCGACGGATTAATGAGATCGTCCACGGTAAGCGTCGGATCAGTGCGGATACCGCGTTGCGGCTCGCGAGGTTCTTTGCGACGAGCGATCGATTCTGGATCAACCTGCAAGCCCGTTATGACCTCGAACTTGAGCGTGACCATCTTGGCTCATCGCTCGACTCGATTAAGCCTCTCCTGACGGCTTGACCTTGTTTACCCGGTGTCTCAAGCGGGCACTGGCGGGAGCTTGAGTTCTCGCCCGGAGAGTTCGAGCGAAGTGCGTACGAACCGTCGAAGCAGCCCGATGGCGCACAATCGGGCCTACGAAATTCTTCTTCTCACCTGATGAGCAGGGGGGCAAGGGGGTTCGAACATGGTCGCGTTACCTCCACCGAGTGCGACGGTGCGCGAACCGCATCGCCCGCCATGGTGTCGCCAGCCAAAGGCGCGTGAAAAACGGGCTGGAGGGCGTGGCGGCTTGTCGACACGATTTTCATGGGTGAGGGCCTGTAGGAGTGATTTAGCCGCGGCCGGTGAGCCTTCGGCGTTGGCCTCGTTCACTCGTCTGGTGTGGCAAGGGACCCAACTTCGCGTGCTGTGAACCGTTACGCACAGTGCAATTAGTCACTCGAGCTAGAGGAGCGGCCGGGTCGGCGGGTGTCGTTGCGCGATGCGACGCGTCGAAACGTGACGCAGGGTGATAGTCGCTGTAGTGCGCGCAGTTAGCGCCTCTGGTAACCGGCGGGGCAGCGTGGACTGAACCCACTGACCCGGCGAACGACGCCGTGACGCACGCATACGAGAGAGACGCGTCGTCGCGGCGGCTTCCGCTTCACCTTTGTCTGCACCTTCGCGCCGTTAGTTACCGTGACTCGCTGGGGTGCGGAAGCGATGCCGTTGGTTATGACGCGAGCCGTCGCTGGCCCGTTATCGGCGTTGGTCGGGAGAATGAACTGGGCCGACGAGGCAGTTCCCGGTGCGACTCCCATGTAGGTGAGACCAGAGGTTCGTGCGTAGGTAACCTGGTGAGTCTGCATATTAGTAACCTGCAACAGGGGATAGTTGGTCGCGTTCGTGAGGTCATCGCCCAAGTAGGAGCCTTGATCGAGGCCGCTGAGCTGGAGGCCATTGAATGACTCGGTGCTGCCAGCCGTGATGGTACTCGGCAGTGAGGTCACGACTGGCAACCATGATTTCTGGGGTGCGCCACCGCCGTTGTAGACCTCCAGGGTGCCCGGGCCGCCGCGATCATCCACGAGCACTTGACCCGTGGGTAGGACTAACGCGTTGCAGTAGTTCGACTGCTCCGTCGAGGCGGGCATGGCCACGTCGTTAGCCACTGAACTGATGGTGGTGCCGTTGAACGTGTACCACGCTGTGGGCGGTGTCTGGTTCGGACTGGCGTTAAAGAGTACGTTGCCGTCGGGCAGTACGGCTGCGCACGAATCGGAGGCGGTCATTTGTGCCCCGCCGACGACCGGTAATTGGGGGCCGGCGGACCACGTCGAACTCGTGGTATCAAAGAGAGCCGTCGCCCCCGTCGCCCCCTCGGCAAAGATTTGACCACTGGGCATCAAACTGGCCGGTCCGATCTCGGCGTCGTTGTTATCGAGTGCGACGGGCGTATTGCCCGCGCTCGACCACGTGCCTGTCGTGGCGTTGTAGATCTCGGTGTTTCTTGTCCCCCCGAGGATGGTTGGCGACGTGCCGGTATTGACGTCGAGTACGTTGCCGTTGGGCATCAGCGTGAAGCCCTCTTCGGGGTTGGGGTCGGCCTTGCCGGCGCCGGTGGATGTCCAGGTGAGCGTCGATTCGTTGAAGAGCGCATCGCAGGTTGACGTCCGTGTTCCCGACGCGCCGAGTAAGAACGTTCCGTTGGCGAGTACTGTCGCTGGTGCGTCGGCGATGTTGGCCCAGCAACCCTGGCCTCCGTTGGGCGGCGAGACCGCCGTCCACGTGTTGGCCACGGGGTCGTAGATCGCGCCCTGATTCGTACCGGCGAAGGTAGAGGTGCCGTTAAATTCGCCGCCTTCGACGAGAAAACGTCCGTCGGGCAGCACGGCCGACGCGAAGTACAGGGGGTTGTAGCCGCTCGGCATGGACGCGGCCGTGCTCCAGGTGCCATTGACGTAACTGCCACTGCTCGTGGGCGTGAGGAACCACCAGTTAGGTGATCCACTTTGCAGGTTCCCCTGATCTTCGACGAGGACTTGACCGTTGGTCATGAGGAACATCGCGCCGGGATTGCCGGGGGCGGGATTCGCGAGTAACTGCCACGTCGGCGCGGAGGCCGAGGCGGAGGCGTGGCTTTCGCTCGGGCCGGGTAGGGAGATGGTCACCAGGACGCTCGCAATCAGGAGAGATAGGGATCGAAGCATCGGCAAAAAATAGCATATGGTGCAGTCGCACCATTGACTTCACCCTCGACGCGTTCGTGCACGACGACGAGGTGAGCGTCCAGTCAAGAGATTGACGGCGGCCTCTGCGTCACCGCGTGCTCTGATGGCTCGTCTTTCCCTGCGCACGGTGATCGTGGAACCGTACGCACACCATGAGATCAACGAAACGCTCAGCCGGTGACATTCGCAGTTGCTGGTCGATGATCGTCACGTTCGAGTCGCAAAATTAGGACATGAAGAACGTGAGTTCCAAACCACGCACGCGCGCCACCTCACGCATAGTCTCGAGACTGGGCGACACCTCGTCACGTTCCCAACGGGCAATCACGGACTGAGATTCGCCGAGTCGCGCGCTCAATTCGCTTTGCGTCAGACCGGTCCGTAATCGAGCCTCTCTGATCAGGTCTCCACTCACCATGAAATCTGAATAGTACAAAGATGCACTAGTGCTGACTTGACGGTGCACGACGGTCATATGAAACTCAACGGTCGCCCCTCGGGCACTTTGAGTCAACATTGATTTCGTTGGCGCAGAGCTTCTCTTCCCGAGTGTTCACTGGGAGCGACCCTGGCTAAGTAGGCTACCGGTTCCTATTGTGTGACCTAAGGTCCACCAAGTTTTAGTAGTGTCCCCGAAGCTTCTCCACTGAACAGCTACGAGAACAATTGGATTGAGCGCGGTCACCAAAACGAACGCCGTCGCGCTGAGGACTGCGACGAACTCGAACCTGAATGGGCTCGCAGTGCTACTGGGGCGGTGCTGTGATGTCGCGGGGTGATGGCCCAACTCCGTACCAGTAGTACGGACCCGAGACCCCTCTGGCAATCACGAAGTCCGTCCTGTCGCGAGCCCAAGTCAGGGCAGTGGACAGTGAATCGAAGGTTGGAGAGAACTCCAGATGTCCGTCGGGTTGCTCAACATAGCCAGAGAAACGAAGCGGCTCGTCGAAGTTCTCCGGGGCGATGTAAGCCTTCGTGATCGGGGATTCCACATTTTCCATCGTTAACACAGCGAACGGGAATCAAGCCCGTCGCGTCTGACTGACAATGTCCCATGCTCTCTGCGTCTATTCCGGTTAGATGGATACCCCCGATATCAGTACATCCAACACTGAAACACGGTGACGTCAGTGGCGATGCCATCGTCGCCTGCCCGTCGGAGAATTCACGGCCGGATTGCTCCGGACATGCCATTAATATGGTAAACTTGTGGTATGAGAACAACCATTGATAAGGCAGGTCGTCTGGTCGTTCCGAAGTCGCTGCGAGACCGGCTAGGGCTTCATTCCTGCGAAGTTGAGATAACGGCCGACGGCGCGTCACTTCGCGTCGAGCCGGTCTTTGATGACTCGCTGGTCGAGAAAGACGGTCGTCTCGTCATCCCCGGCTCCAACGCCACCATCACAGATGAGTTTGTTCGGGAACTAAAGGATGTCGACCAAAGGTAAAGGAGTGGACGTTCTCGCGGACACGAGCGTGGCGGTTGCCGTTGTGGTCGAGGATCACGAGCACCACGCCGCCACCCTGCGCGCCCTTGGCAACCGCAGCTTGGGTCTGGCGGGTCACGCCGCATTCGAAACATTCTCAGTCCTGACGCGTCTGCCCTCGCCTGCTCGCCGATCGCCGCAAGCGGTAGTGCGGCTGATGAGCATGAATTTCCCATCAATCAAGTACCTGACACCGTCGGCCGCTGAGGCGCTCTTGCCAAAATTCGCGAGCCTCGGAATCGCCGGTGGATCCGTGTACGACGCGCTCGTTGGAGCTGCAGCAGCCGAGAGCGGTCTGGTCCTACTCACGCGCGATGTACGAGCCATACCCGTGTATAGGGCGCTCCAGGTCGACATCGAAGTGATTCGAGATTAGCGGCGAATTCATTCGTAGACTCCGTCTGTCTCAGTCGGATCGGCCGAGCGCCCAGATTGTTTTTGGAACGAGGACGTTGGCGCCCGGTTCGTACTGCGTGACTCAAGGTCCACTGGTTGTCGATATCACAACGGTATTCCTGATTCTGCTCTTCGGCCTATAAATGTGGCGTCACACTCAGGTCGTAGCGTCATTGATTTGCCCCGACTCTCTGGGTTCTACGGAATCGTCATCTACATGTACTGGAAGGATCACGCTCCACTGCATTTTCACGCCATCTACTCGGGTAAGGAGGCACAGGTCCGGATCGACGACGGGAGAGTCCTCGCTGGGTTCCTCCCAGCGACGGCGGAGCGTCTCGTCAACGAGTGGGCGGTGGTGCGGCGCGCAAGAACTCCTGACGAACTGGGAACGGGCGCAAAAGCCGGACTTCCTCGAACCGATCGAACCGCTCAGGTAGAATTTGCCCGTGTCCTCGTTGGCCCGGATTGTCGCAGTGGAGCACCTTGGCGAGTTTCGACTTCTGCTCACGTTTTCGGATGGACTCGTCAGAGAACTTGACTTTGACGGCGTTCTCGAAGGGGCTGTTTTCGAGACGTTGAAGGACGTCAGCGTCTTCAGTTTGGCGGCGGTCGATGAAGTTGCCGGCACCATCGGGTGGCCGAACGGCGTGGATCTTGATCCGGACGTTCTTCACGGAGATTTTGAGCCTGTCAATGGTTCTTCAGCGAAGGTGCTTCACGAGTATCACCTTCACGCCACTGGCTGATCTCTGCACGGCGCTCCATTTCTCATCGCACCGGTTCGGTACCCTGACGTTCAGCGCGTGCGCGACACCGACGTGACTGACCGGACAACTCGAACCGCACCGAATGAATGCTGATTGAGGACGCCGAAGACCTTCCCGTTTGGCTGGGTACTGACGGACTTTGTCTTCATGTTGGCAGTCATGTGGCCCAGCCCCTTCGGGGTCGAATCGGCACTCTAGTTGCCCGGAATTCCCGGGTGAGGGTTGCTTGATGCACACCGAATGCCGCAGCGACTCTTGCGAGCGACAATCCGCTTTCGTAGAGTTCGGCGGCTTTGAGAACCTGGTCGTCACAAAGTTTCCGGACAATGCGTTGTCTCAGTACCCCTTCGGTGTTGAGGTGATGGATGACCGTGGTTCGATGTACGCGATACCGGATTGCGAGCTCATCGATCGATGGACCACGTCGAAAGAGTTCCGCAAGGGCCCGGATCTCCACCGAGGATAGCCGCCGTTGGACGGGGTTTGAACGCCGTCCCTCTTCTTCAGGAGACGGTCTTCTAACGTGGCGCGGAGCCGGTTCCGTGGTTTGGCACGGGGCTGCGGTGACTGCGTGGCTCCTGCTGACCCCTGTGAAACAACGGCGTCGACCTCTTTGTGAGGGTTTGAAAGCCGTCCCATAAGGTCCACGAAGTGTTGTCAAAAGTACAACGTCGTTCCAGATCAATTCCGCTTTCCCATTTCCAATCGCCCCAAAATGCAATGTGACTTGTTCGAACCCCGATCAGCACGCACACGGACATCGAGAAGTCGCACGAGTTAGCCTCAAATGTATGCAGACTTGGGCGCCGAATGCGGACGATGCGACGGTAGGAAT